>CANKTP010000189.1 GCA_947486375.1 Candidatus Hydrogenedentota bacterium
CTTCGCCTACGACTATGACATCGACGACGGTACGGTGGGACCGCGGCGGGTGTTTGCCGATCTCCGGGCCATGGGAATCGCGAGCGCGCCGGACGGATGCACGGTCGATTCGGAGGGCTTCCTTTGGAGCGCGCAATGTCTCGCGGGCACCATCGCGCGCATCGCCCCTGACGGGACGCTAGACCGCACGATCGAAATGCCGGTGAAATACGTCACGAGCGTGATGTTCGGCGGCGAGAAATTGGATACCCTCTACGTGACCTCCCTGAATTTTCCGCTCGTGGGCCGGCCACCAACCGAAGCCAATGCGGGCGGCCTGTTCGAGGTGAAGGGGTTGGGATTCACCGGAGTTCCCGAGCCGCGCTACAAGGGATAGTTTTTCAACCCCCGAGAATATGGAGAAAGAGTACAGCATGCCGTCGGAATTAATTTCGGAACTACGCGAGCGTCTCGGCCAAGTCGCCGATCTCAACGCGACGATCGCCCTGCTCCAATGGGACCAGGAGGTGTGCATGCCGCCGAAGGGGGCGCAGGCGCGGGGGCGGCAGCTCGCCACGGTGTCCGCAATGGCGCACCGGATGTTTACCGACGAGCGCGTGGGCGCGTTGCTGAACGAACTTCGCTCGGGCTCGGTCGTATCGCCAGATGACCGCGTGCTCGTCGAGGAGTCGCTACGCGACTATGAGCGGGCCACGAAGCTTCCCGAGGTCTTCGTCGAGCGATTCGCCGAGGAACAAAGCCGCGCCTACGAGGCCTGGACCCGATCTCGCGAGCAGGACGATTTTGCAATATTCCGGCCCCATTTGGAGACGATGTTCGATCTGTTGCGGCAAAAGACGGACTACTTCGGATATGCCGGATCCCCGTACAACGCGCTTCTCGACGAATACGAGCGCGGTATGACGGTGGAACAACTGAATCCGATCTTTGCGGACCTCGCAAAGCGCCAAAGCGCGTTGGTCAGCCGCATCGCGCTTTCGGATACACAAGCGGATGGGGTGTGGATGAAGGGCGAATGGGACGCCAACGCCCAGTGGGGGTTGACACTCGGCATCCTTGGCGACATGGGCTACGACTTCGAGGCGGGACGCCAGGACAAGTCGGTCCACCCCTTCTCGACCTCCTTCGACTTGTACGACGTGCGCGTCACAACCCGTGTCAACCCGAACGAGCTATTCAGCGCGCTGACCGGTTCGATGCACGAAGGGGGCCACGCCTTGTACGAACAGGGATTCCGCGAGGAGGACCGGCGCACGCCCCTCGCGCAGGGCACCTCGATGGGGATGCATGAGAGCCAGTCGCGCATGTGGGAGAACATGATCGGGCGGAGCCTTCCGTTTTGGGAACGTTACGCCCCGGCCTACCAGGGCCAGTTTCCGGGTCGCTTGGACAACGTATCCACGGAACAGATGTTCCGCGCCATCAACCGGGTCGAGCCCTCGTTCATCCGCGTCGAAGCCGACGAATGCACCTACAATCTGCACATCATCCTGCGCTACGAACTTGAGACGGCCCTCATCGAGGGGCGCATGAAGGTCTCCGAGGTGCCCGAGGCGTGGAACGCGAAGATGAAGCAATACCTCGGCGTGGACGTGCCGAGCGACGCCGTGGGCTGCTTGCAGGACATTCACTGGTCGCACGGCCTCGTCGGCTACTTCCCCACCTATGCGCTCGGAAATCTCTACGCGGCCCAGTTGTTCGAGGCGATGTCCGCGTCCCTGCCCGATATCTGGGGACAAGTCGAGGCCGGAAACTTCGGCGGAATTCTCGGATGGCTGCGGACCCATGTGCATGTCCACGGGCGGCGAAAAACGGCCCCGGAGATCGTGCGCACCTCGACCGGGAGCGAACCCTCGAGCGAGCCGTATATGCGCTACCTCACGGAAAAGTACTCCTCGTTATACGGACTTTCGTGAGCGGGGCTTCGCGGGCGAGGGCGCAAGCAGATCGAGGAAGGCCTTCGCCGCGCGCGATTGATACGCGCCGCGCCGCCAGACGGCCCCGATCCGGACCGTGGGAAGTCCCTCGATTCGAATAGCGGCCAATTGGGAGCGGTCGCGCTGGGTGACGACCATCTCGGGCAGAAACGCAAGGCCGACGCCCTCGGCCACGTACCGCTTGATGACCTCGAAGCTCCCGCTATCAACCGCAGTCCGGGGTATGAACTGGCGCGATGCGAAGAATTGCTGTAGCTGGGCGCCCGTTCGGGTCGACGATTGCAGCATGACAAACGACTCGTTCGCGAGGCGTTCGAGGCGGACACGACGCAGTCCCGCCACTGAATGACCCTTCCGCACGACGAGTACCATTTGTTGGGCGAAGAGTTCGCGCACCTCAAGCTCGGCCTCCTCGACCGGCAGCGTGACGATGGCCAACTCGAGGCGTCCATGCCGAACCTCGGCGGCAATCTCGCCGGAGGACCGGCTGGTGACGACAACGCGGGTCTCCGGCATTCGCCTTGCGAAGGCCTTGATGTGTCCCGGAAGGAAATACAGGGCGGTCGTGTCGCTCGCGCCGATGCGCAGCTCATGATCCCGAGATTCGTCAAAGTCCGCCAGTTCCCGGACGATATCCCCGGATTGATTGAGCACGGGTTGCGCGCGCGCGTACAGGAGCCGTCCGGCGGGCGTCGGGGCGCAGGTCTTGCGGTCGACGAACGTGTGCCCCAGTTCCTTCTCCAACCCCCGAACCTGTTGGCTCACTGCGGGTTGCGAGCGGAATACCCGGTCAGCGGCGGCGCGGAAGCTCCCCGCATCGATCACCGCACAGAAACAACGTAGGGCGTCCAAAGTCATGATAAGATTTCCTTATCGATAGTATAACATAATTTCGCTGGACGAATTGTTGGCCATTGGGTAGTGTTTGGGCCGGAGCCTACAGGATCGGCTTACACCATGGCGCTTCCAATCAATGAGGAACACTTCATGTCGAGCGAGAAAAAGGGCCTGAACTACCGCGACGCCGGGGTGAACATCGACGCGGCGGACCAAGCCCTGAAGATGGTCAAGGAGTCGATCAAGAGGACCTTCGACGACAATGTCCTGCAAGACATCGGCAATTTTGGCGCGATGTACAACTTCGACGTCAAGAACATGGAACAGCCGGTGTTGGTGTCGAGCGTCGATGGCGTCGGGACGAAACTGAAGCTGGCGTTCATGACGGGAAAACACGACACCGTCGGCATCGATCTCGTCTCGCACTGCGTGAACGACATCCTCGTCCAAGGCGCTCGCCCCCTCTTCTTCCTCGACTACCTCGCCTTTGGCGTCCTCGAACCCGAGACCGTCGCCTCGGTGATCCGAGGCCTGACCGTCGGGTGCCGATATGCGGGCTGCTCGCTGATAGGCGGCGAGACGGCGGAAATGCCGGACATCTATACACGCGGCGAATACGACGTGGCCGGGACCATCGTGGGGGTCGTCGACCGCGCAAAGATCGTGGATGGCTCGACGATTCAGGAAGGCGACGTAATCATCGGCCTCCAATCCTCTGGGCTCCATACCAACGGCTACAGCCTTGCGCGCAAGATTTGTTTCGAGGCCGCCGGGCTATCGGTGACGGACCCGATGCCGGGCGTTGGGCGGTCCGTGGGCGACGCGCTGATGGAGCCGCACCGAAGTTACGCCAAGGTCATCCAGCTCGTGAGCCGCATCGTGACCATCAAGGGGATGGCCCATATCACTGGCGGCGGGCTCACCGATAACCTGCCGCGTACGCTGCCGGAGGGTTTGGGCGCGGAGATCGACCTCGGCTCGTGGAAGGGACTCCCCATATTCGGCTTCCTGCGCGATGCGGGAAACGTCGACGAGGCCGAAATGTTGCGCGTGTTCAATTGCGGCTTGGGTTATCTCGTGGTCGTCTCGGCGGAAGAGGAGGCGAAGGCGCTCGATGCCTTCAGCCAGGCGATGGAAGCCCCCAAGGCCGTGGGCCGCGTGGTCAGCGGCGAACGTAAGGTGCGGTACAAGGGCACCCTCCAGTATGCCTAACGCGCGCACGGCGCACCGGATCGAGGTCGCGGTCAAGCCCGGCCTGCGGGACGCGGCGGGCGAGTCGGTCCGCCACCGGCTACGCGAGGACCTTGGGATTCATGTGGACGACGTCCGGGTCGTCGATGTCTACACCGTCGCCGCCGACTTGCCGCAGGCAGACCTCGATCGCGTACGGGCCGAGTTATTTACCGATCCCATCATCCAATCGAGCACCCTCGATCACCCTATCGTACGCGACTACGACTACTTGATCGAAGTCGGCTATCGCCCGGGGGTGACCGACAACGTCGGGCGCAGCTCCGCGGAAGGCGTCGCCGACGTGCTCGGGCAGGAGCGCTTGGACGGCGCCGTCTACAGCTCCAAGCAGTACGCCGTCAAGGGCGGAGTCAACGCGAAAGATTGCGAGCGGATGGCCCGCGACCTCCTGGCCAACGGCTTGATCCAACGCTGGGCCATTCGCTCCGCCGGGGAACTGAGGACGGCGGACGCCCCTCCCCTGCTCGATCTACCCGTCGTCACCGAGACAAGCGATCCCGCCGTTCACACGGTCGACTTGGAACTCCCCGACGAGGGCCTGATGACCTTGAGCCGCGAGGGGATGCTGGCCCTCGAACTGGACGAGATGAAGGCGATCCAGGCGCACTACCGGAAACCCGAGGTGCGCGCCCGGCGCACCGTATCCGGCCTCTCCGAGTTGCCGACCGACATCGAAATCGAGATCATCGCGCAAACCTGGTCGGAACACTGCAAGCACAAGATATTCGCCGCGTTGATTGAATACACGGACGCGAGCGGCACCACGCGCACGATCGACTCGCTATTCAAGACCTACGTCAAGGCCACCACTGAGGAAACCGGCAAGCATATCGACTGGCTCGTCAGTGTGTTCGATGACAATGCTGGAATAATTCGATTCGACGACACATGGAACTTCGCGCTCAAGGTCGAGACGCACAACAGTCCGTCCGCACTCGACCCCTACGGCGGCGCGATCACGGGCATCGTGGGCGTCAATCGCGACATCCTCGGCGCGGGCATGGGTTGCCGCTGCATCTTCAACACCGACGTGTTCTGCGTCGCCTCGCCCAACTTCAACGAGGCGATTCCCGCGCGCCTGCTGCATCCGCGCCGCGTGCTTCGCGGCGTCCACCAAGGGGTCAAGGACGGCGGAAACCAAAGCGGCATTCCCGACATCAACGGCGCCATTGTCTTTCACCCGCGCTTTCTCGGCAAGCCCCTCGTCTTCTGCGGCACCGGCGGGATGATCCCGGCGCAAATCAACGGAGCGCCAAGCGAAGTGAAGGGCGCGCGCCCCGGCGACCTCATCGTCATGGCTGGCGGGCGCATCGGCAAGGACGGGATTCACGGGGCGACCTTTTCCTCGGAGGAGTTGCACGAAGGATCGCCCGCGACGGCGGTGCAGATTGGCGACGCCATCACGCAGAAAAAGTTGGCCGACTTCATCATCGAGGCCCGCGACTGCGGACTATTCTCCGGCATCACCGACAACGGCGCGGGCGGACTCTCGTCGAGCATCGGCGAGATGGCGAGGACGAGCGGCGGCGCGGTCGTCCACTTGGACAAGGCCCCGCTGAAGTATGCGGGCTTGGCGCCGTGGGAGATTTTCCTCTCCGAGGCTCAGGAACGCATGACGCTGTCGGTTCCGCCTGCGAACGCTGACGCGCTTCTCCAACTTGCGAAGCGCCGCGCCGTCGAGTGCACGGTAATTGGCGAATTCACGGACTCCGGCAATCTCGACTGCACCCACGGCGGGAAGTTGATCGGTTCGCTAGAGATGGACTTCCTCCACAACGGCGTCCCGCGAATGCGGCTACGCGCCGTGGCGACTCCTTCCACTCCCGGCGGCGAGCCACTCGAAACAAAGAAGGACTATTCCGCCGATCTCAAGTCCGTGCTCGGTTCGCTCAACGTGTGCAGCAAAGAGTCCTTTGTCCGGATGTACGATCACGAGGTGCAGGGACAAAGCGTCCTCAAGCAGTTTCAGGGCGCGCAGTCCGACGGTCCCGGCGATGCCGCCGTGATTCGCCCCGTCCCCGGCAGCGTGAAGGGCCTCGCGGTGGCCTGCGGGATTTGTCCCAAGTACAGCGACCTCTCGGCATCGGCGATGATGGCGGCGGCGGTGGACGAGGCCGTGCGCAATCTCGTGTGCGTCGGTGTGGGCCTCGGGACCATCGCCGGCTTGGACAACTTTTGCTGGCCCGACCCGGTCGAGAGCGAACGGACGCCGGACGGCGCGCACAAGCTGGCGCAACTCGTCGAGTGCTGCGAAGCGCTCATGGAAACCTGTGTCGCCTACGGCATTCCCCTTATCAGCGGAAAAGACAGCATGAAGAACGATTACCGGATCGGAGATACAAAGATTTCGATTCCCCCCACGGTCCTGTTCACGGCGGCGGCGGTCATGGACGATGTGACGAAGTCGGTGTCGATGGACGTCAAGGCCCCCGGCGACGCGGTGTACGTGCTGGGAGAGACCC
>CANKTP010000190.1 GCA_947486375.1 Candidatus Hydrogenedentota bacterium
CTTGGCCTGAAACTTTCGGAAGACGAATTGAGCGCATGGACCGAGTCGCTTCGGACGGCCGCTTCCCCGGCGCTCACGGCGAACCGGACGATGGGCGCGCTGGGCAGCATCGTGGCGAGCCGCATCGCGCGCGAGTTCCGGTTCGGCGGCCCGAGCTTTGCCGTGGCGGCCGAGGAAGGATCGGGCATTCGCGCCTTGGAAATGGCAGTTCGGGCCTTGCAACAGGGCACGCTCGACCAGGCCATCGCGGGCGCGGTGGACGTGGCGGGCGATGTCCGCAGCGTGCTGGCGACGCACCGGGGCCGCGCGTTCTCGGCGACATCGACGGCGCGTCCCTTCGACGAGCGCGCCGACGGCACGGTGATTGGGGAAGGCGCGGCGGCGGTCGTCCTGAAACGCGAGGCCGACGCCATCCGCGACGGCGACCGGGTATACGCGGTGATTCGCGGCATCGGGGTGGCCTCGGGCGGCGGGGTCGAGGAACACGTGCCCGACGAGCGGGCCTATCGCAACGCCCTCGAGCGCGCCTATGCCGAGTCGGGGATCGACCCGGCCTCGGTTGGATACGTCGAGACCCACGGCAGCGGGTATTCCGACGAAGACCGCATGGAAGCCTCGGCGCTCACGAAGTTTTTCAAGACGCGCGGCGAATCGTTGCCGGTCTCCATCGGCAGCGCGAAGGCCGACGTGGGACACACGGGGGCCGCGTCCGCGCTGGCGGGGCTGGTCAAGGCGGCGCTTTGCCTTTACCAGGAAATTCTCCCGCCGTTGCGCCATCTCGGGCAGCTCCGGGCGGAGATGGCGGCACAGGGACATCGCATT
Organism: Candidatus Hydrogenedentota bacterium; assembly: GCA_947486375.1. Taxonomy (GTDB): domain Bacteria; phylum Hydrogenedentota; class Hydrogenedentia; order Hydrogenedentales; genus CANKTP01. Next base: position 823 of record CANKTP010000190.1, read on the forward strand.
CGGCCGTTGCGGAATCCGCAGTATTGGATCCGCGACAGGGTGCTCGGTCCGCGCCGGGCCGCGGTGAGCGCCTTTGGCGTCGATGGGAATTGCAGCCATGTGGTCCTGGAGGCGTTCGAGCGCAACCCCGAGCTGACCGTGCAGCGCGAACGGCTCCAGCCGTTGGGCGCACGGCGCGAGGCCTTGTTCGCCATCGAGGCCAACAACGTACACGCGCTCGAGGTGGCCCTGGGCCGCCTGCGGTCGCACGTCGAGCACAGGGCGGAAGCGTCGATCGAGGCGTTGGCGCGCGCGTGGTGGAGCGAGAACCGGGACAGCCCGAGTCGCCCGCTCGCGGTCGCGCTCGTGGCGCGCAGCGCGGGCGAGTTGCTCGATCAGATTGAGTTCGTGCAGCGCGCGTTGGCCGAGAACCCGGACAAGCGCCTGGGCGGGGGCGAGCCGGGATCAGTGCCGCCGAGCTTGCGCGACCGGGTGTTTTTCGCGCCGGACCCGGTGGGCGCGAAGGGCAAGGTGGGGCTGGTGTTTCCGGGTTCGGGAAACCAATACCTTGGCATGGGCCGCGAGATTTCCGCGCAGTGGCCGGAGGTCTTTCGCAAGCAAGATCACGAGAATGCGCGGCTGCGGAGCCAGGTCCAGCCGGATCTTTTTTGGAATTCGGACTCGACGCAGGAGATCAACTCGAATCACAAGGCGGTATTGTTCGGACAAGTGACGCTGGGAACGGCGGTCAGCGATCTTGTCCTGAGTTTCGGCGTCCAACCGGGCGCGGTGATTGGATACAGCCTGGGCGAGACCGCCGGGCTGTTCGCGTTGAAGGCTTGGACCGACCGCGACCTGATGTTGAAGCGGATCAACGAGTCGACGCTGTTCACGGAGGACCTCGCGGGCAACTACAACGCGGTGCGCAAGGCGTGGAAGGTGCCGAGCAACAAGACGGTGGACTGGGCGCTCGGGGTCATTGACCGTCCGGCGAAGGTCGTGCGCGCGCTGTTGAAGGACCAGAAGAAGGTCTTCACGCTGATCGTGAACACGGCGCACGAATGTGTCGTGGGTGGCGATCCGTATCTCCTCGAGGCCCTCGTGAAGAAGCTCGACTGCGAGTTCTTCCCCTTGCACGGAGTGACCACGGTGCATTGCGAGGTGGCCAAGGAAGTGCAGGTGCCTTACCGCGAACTCCATGTCCTCCCGACCACGCCGCCGCGCGACGTGAAGTTTTACTCGGGGGCGTGGGGCACGGCGTACAACGTGTCGCGGGAAAGCGCGGCGGACTCGGTGCTCGCGCAGGCGATTTACGGCATCGACTACCCAAAACTGATCGACGCGGCCTACGACGACGGCATCCGGGTTTTCCTCGAGATGGGACCCGGCGCGTCGTGTACCCGGATGATCGGCGAGATTTTGAAGGACCGTCCGCACTTGGCGAAGTCCGCGTGTTACCAAGGGCAGGACGCCGTGTCGGCGTTGCTGCGCTTCATGGGACGCGCGATCGCGGAGCGTGTCCCGATGGACCTGAGCGTGTTGTACGGCCAGGAAACGACGGTGTTGGAGCATCAGGAACCCGCGCCCAAGGCGAACACGGTGCGGATTGTCCTTGGCGGCAAGCCGTTCTCTGTCGTGCTCCCGGCGGCACGGCCAGTCGTGGCGGACGCGCCGCCCTTCGAGGCGCTGCCCGTGGCGGATACGCCGGTCGACCCCGTCCCCTCCTTCGTCGACATTCCCACACCGGTTCCTACTTTTCATGAACCGGCCAGGGCCCTTGAGTACGCCGCCACCGCCGCGCCGGGCGAGGTTTGGTTGCAGCAATGGGAGCAGTCGTTGCGCATGAAGACGGAGGCGCATGCCTCGTATCTTCGCTTCGCGGAATCGACGGCGAAGGCGCTGACCGACGCCATGCACCTGCAGATATCGCTGATTCAGTCGCTGCAATCCGGCGGGGGCGCACACGCTTCGCCGCCGCCGCCTGTCGCGCCGCCTCCATTCGTTCCGCCCGTTTCTCCCGCCGCGCTGCACGTCGATGCGCCGCTGTACGGCAAGGACTTGTGCCAGGAACTCGCGACGGGTTCGCTGGCGCGCGTGTTTGGTCCCGAGTTCGCGGAAGTCGATACTCATCCGACGCGGGTGCGTCTGCCGGACGGGCCGCTGATGTTGGTGGACCGGATCATGTCGTTGCAAGGCACGCCGCGATCGCTCGGCAGCGGGCGCATGGTGACCGAGCACGACATCGTGACGGGCGCGTGGTACCTCGATGCGGGGCGCATCCCGACGTGCATCGCCGTCGAGGCGGGCCAGGCCGACCTTGTCTTGTCGGGATATCTTGGGATCGATTTCCATACGCGGGGACTCGCGGTCTATCGCTTGCTCGACGCGGTGGTGACCTTTCACGATTCCCTGCCGCGACCGGGCGCGACGATCCGTTACGACATTCGCGTGGAGCGTTTCTTCCGGCAGGGCGATACGCATTTGTTCCGCTTTAATTTCGACGCCACGGTCGACGACAAGCCGTTGTTGACCATGCGGAACGGCTGTGCGGGTTTCTTCACGCAAGAGGAGCTCGACTCGGGCCAGGGGATCGTGCGGACGAAATTCGATACGCGGTCGCTGCCCGGCGTGCGGCCGGAAGACTGGGAAGAATGGACGCCGATGGCGCGGGAATCCTATTCCGACGTACAACTGACGGCGCTTCGCGCGGGTCGGCTCGCCGAGTGTTTCGGGCCCGCCTTTGCGGGGCTGAACTTGGCGAACCCTCCCGGGTTGCCGGGTGGCCAGATGAAATTGATCGACCGGGTCTTGGAAATCGACCCCACGGGCGGGCGCTTCGGCTTGGGCCTTATCCGGGGCGAGATGGACGTGTTTCCGAACGACTGGTTTCTCACCTGCCATTTCGTCGACGACCGGGTGATGCCGGGCACGTTGATGTACGAATGCTGCATGCACACCCTGCGCGTCTTCTTGATGCGGATGGGCTGGGTCGGCGAGGCGACGGACTTTGTGTATGAACCGGTCCCGGGCATTGGCAGCGAATTGAAGTGCCGGGGACAAGTGATCGAATCGACGGAGAAGGTGGTCTACGAGGTCGCGATCAAGGAGCAGGGTTACGGCCCGGATCCCTACGCGATCGCGGACGCCTTGATGTATGCCGACGGCAAGCCGATCGTGCAGATCACGAACATGTCCATCCGCCTGACCGGCCTGACGCGCGAGGCGTTGCGCAAGACCTGGGGGACGGCGAATCGTTCCGCCGGGCCGCGCCGCGCGCTCTATGACGATGCCTCGATCACGGCCTTCGCCGTCGGCAAACCGTCGGAAGCCTTTGGCGACCGCTACACGATATTCGATCGCGAGCGGGTGATTGCGCGTCTTCCGGGACCTCCCTACAAATATCTCGACCGCGTCGTGGAAATCTCCGGCGAGCCGTGGAAAATGGTCGCGGGCGGGACCATCGAGGCGGAGTATGACGTGCCGGCGGACGCATGGTATTTCGATTCCGAGCGGACGGGCCGCATGCCGTTCGCGGTGTTGCTCGAGGCGGCGTTGCAACCCTGCGGATGGTTCGCGGCGTACATGGGTTCGGCCCTCACCAGCCCCGCCGACCTCCGGTTCCGGAACCTCGGCGGAAGCGCCATTCAGCACCGGGCGGTCGTTCCAGACACCGGCACGCTCGTCACCCGCATCCGTTGCACGAACATCTCGAACAGCGGCGGCATGATCATCCAGAACTACGACATGGCCGTGCACGACGCCCACGGGCCCGTGTACACCGGCGACACCTACTTCGGCTATTTCAGCGCGGACGCGCTCGCAACCCAAATCGGCATTCGCGATGCGAAGGTCTATCAACCGAACGATTCCGAACTGAGCATCAGCAGTACGTTTTCGTATCCCGAATCGGCGCCATACCCCGACCGGACCCTGCGCATGGTGGACCGCGTCGAGGCCTTCAATCCGAAGGGCGGGCCCGCCGGACTTGGGTACGTGCGCGGGTCTATCGACGTCGATTCGGAGGCGTGGTTTTTCAAGGCGCATTTTTTTCAAGACCCCGTGTGGCCCGGATCGCTGGGACTCGAGGGGTTCCAACAACTATTGAAGCTGGTGGCCGTGGAGCGTTGGGGCGTGGGCACCGCCCCGCGCATCGAGAGTGTTGCCCTCGGGGAGCGGCACACTTGGGTCTATCGCGGGCAAGTGTTGCCCAAGGACCGCCGCGTCACCATGTCGGCCTGCGTGACGCGCGTCGACGACGAACGCCGCATTGCATGGGCCGAGGGCCATCTCATCGTGGATGGGCGCGTTATTTATCACATGAAGGACTTTTCGGTTCGGTTGATCGAGCCGTAGGAAATTAGGGACAGTCACCTATTATTCGATCGATCGCGCAAATACGGGTATCACCGTCGTCGTGAATTACGTTGATGGCCGCAGTTATTCTGGATAAATCGAATAATAGGTGACTGTCCCTAATTTCCTACAGGAGCATTCCATGCACTATAGCCGGGTCTCGATCGGTGCGCTGGGCTATGAGCTCGCGCCGGTTGTCGTTACCTCCGACGATATCGAGGAACGTCTGGATGCGGTCTACCGCGCCTTGCGGATGCCGCAGGGGCAGTTGGCCGCGTTGACGGGAATTCGCGAGCGGCGTTTTTGGGAGGAGGGATATCCCGTGTCGCGCGGGGCGGCTACGGCGGGACGGCGTGCGCTCGAGGCTGCCGGGGTTTCCGCCGGGGAGATTGGCGCGTTGGTCTATGCCGGGGTCAATCGCGAGGCCTTCGAGCCCGCGACGGCGTGCCATGTGGCGAGCGATCTGGGGATTGGCGCCTCGGCCACGATCTATGACATCAGCAACGCCTGCCTCGGCGTGTTGAATGGAATACTCGATGTGGCCAACCGGATCGAGCTTGGCCAAATCCGCGCTGGGCTCGTCGTTTCGTGCGAGACGGCGCGGGAGATCAACGACATCATGATTGACCGGATGATCGAGCGTCCCGCGATGGACCTCTTCGCGAAGACCATCGCGACGTTCACCGGGGGATCGGGCGCGGCGGCGGTGCTGTTGACCGACGGATCCTTCGAGGGCGCGCAATCGCACCGGCTCCTCGGGGGCGTTGCCGAGTCGGCGCCGGAGCATTTCGGCCTGTGCGAATGGGGCTTGATGCCGGAGACGGGGAAAGGCGTCCGCGCTTATATGTCCACCGACGCACCGTCGGTCTTGCGTCACGGCGTCGCGCTTGGGATGCGGACGTGGGAGCATTTCCTGCGCGAGATGGACTGGCGCGCGGAGGACATCGACAAGGTGATATGCCACCAGGTGGGCCACGCGAACCGCGACGCCATCCTCAAGGCCATCGGCATCCCCGAAGCGAAAGATTTTTCGACCTACGAGTACTTGGGTAACATGGGGACGGTCTCGCTGCCGCTGACCGCGGCCCTCGCGGACGAACGCGAGTTCCTGAATCCCGGCGACCGCGTGGCGTGGCTGGGCATTGGCAGCGGGTTGAATTGCTTGATGTTGGGGGTGCATTGGTAAACGAACTTTATCCCTTCGACGGGAAATACATCGAGCTCGGCGATCTCTCGTATCACTATCTCGATGAAGGCGC
>CANKTP010000191.1 GCA_947486375.1 Candidatus Hydrogenedentota bacterium
AGCGGGCGCAATTCGATTGGATGACAGAGGGCCGTACTTTTCTGGATCGGGCTCGTGGGGACTGTCGGGCACGGTTTGTCGAACGTTAGCCGGCGATAAAACCCGACCTTGCCGCCGCTCGATTCATAGGCGCCGCCCATGGCCTGCTTAATCATGTTCTTCGGCAAGTGGCGCCAATTCTGCCCCTCGGAAAGCAGGCGGAAATACTTCAGGCGGTTCTCCGTGAACGGCAGGAAGGCGGGCGCGGAATCGCGCAACCCATCCAAGGCGTCGCGTAGCGTTCGCCACGGCTTCTGAAAGGGCCCGCCAACGGGTGAGTATTCGCCGGTCGGCATCGTGACTTGGAACCCATCACGGCTCCCGATAAACACCACTCGCTCCCGATGCTGCGGCGTGCCATAGTTTGCGGCGTTCACCAGTTCGACCGTCACCACATATCCCATTTTCTTGAAACGGGCATGAAGCAACCGGAGGACGCTTCCCTGTTCCTCCTCCGGGGCAAGGCGGCCGTTCTTGGATCGTTCGTCTAGCGGCCTATGCTGAATCGAAGCCGACAATATCCCACGGACATTTTCCATGACGAAGAACGGGGGCCGAATCTCCTCGATAATACGCAGGAAATCGAACATGACTTGCCCGCGCGGATCGTTGAAACTTTGCCGTCGACCCGCCGTGCTGAACGACGGACAGGGGGGACCGCCCACGATGAGGGACACATCTGGCGCGGACAATCCCGCGTGCCGCAGAAGCTTCTTGCCATCCCAGTTCCGTATGTCGTCTTGGACCAAATTGAGCCCTGGACGGTTCGCACGGACGGTCTCGCAGGCCCATTTGTCCATCTCCAAGCAACAGGCCAAATCGAATCCTGCTTCCTCGAGACCGAGATCCAACCCCATGGCCCCGCTGAAAAATGACAGCACCTTGGGCTTCTTTCCCGACAATCCGTACTCGGCGGCGTCCTCCCTCGCGGACTGGACCCGCCGCGCCGGTCGCCCGAGGATGTGGAATTTGTTCTTGTGCAAGTCGAGGCCTTTGGGTTCACCAGTGCAGAATCGTTTGGCTGTCGTCCGCCCGCGTGCGCGGCTCCGCGATCCACGCGAATAATATCACGAGGACTGCCCCGATCAGCCATGACCAAACAAGGTGGATTTCCCAGGCCCGGTGCCGTAGGATTGCCCTTCCACAGGAGGCTGAACGTCGTGGCTATCTGCCAAAGATTGACTTTCGTCGCCGTGAACTTGGTTTTTTTTCTCCCTGCCTTCGCGCAGGAGCCGGATATTCGATCGTTCGCGGGCGAAGCGTGGTACGGCGTGTACATGAATGGGGAAAAGGCGGGGTTCTCGTCGAGCGTGTTCGAGGTCGCGGACTCGGGAACCGTGAAGGTCGTGGAGGATGTGACGTTCCGGTTGCGGATGTCGGGGGTGAAACAGGACATGCGAGTGGTCACGACGCGGGAGTTTGCCGCGGACGGGACGTTGACGCTTATCGAATCGAGCGTCGATGACACGGGCGGGAAGAAGGAATTTCGCGTGACGGTCGAGGGGAAAACCATGACCGTGCGCACGCGCGTGGGCGGGAACGAGACGGTGACGACGGCGCCGCGCCCGCAGGAGTCGCTCGCGGACACGCTCGCGCTGGAGAGATTTGTCCGGAGCGGCCCGGCGGTGGGGGCGTCGGTCACGTACCGCATGTACGAGCCGATGTATTCGACCGAGATTGAAGGGACGAGTTGGGTGGTGTCGATCACGGAGCGTTTGCTCGACGGGACCCCGACGAAGGTATTCGAGATTAAGTCCGTGCTGGCGCCCTTGGGCGTGGAACAGACGTCGTTCGTCGCCGAGGACGGGACGACACTCGAGGACAGCCTCGCGGGGACCATCACGCTCCGGCTCGAACCGAAAGAGATCGCGATGAACGTGGACTACGCCAATGATGTCATCGTGGCGAACGCGGCGAAACTCGATAAACCGCTGCCCGATGCGCGCACGCGCGAATCCGTCACCCTGGACATTCACGGGCCGCTTGCGAAGGAACATTTCGTCGAAGACGGCCGGCAATCGTTCAAGCAGACGGAATCGACGGTTAGGTTCACGGGGAAACGCATCGCGGCCGACGCGGTGAAGTCCGTTCCATTGCCGATCACGGACACGGCCCTCCTCGAATGGACCAAGCCGTCGATGTTCGTGCAGAGCGATTCGCCAGAATTGGCCGCCAAGGCGAAGGAAATTGTCGGCGAGGAGACGGACGCCCTCACGGTGTCCTCAAAATTATCGGAATGGGTCTACCGGAACGTCCGTAGCACGTATTCCGCGCGGCTGACCAACAGCCTTGAGGTACTCGATACGATGGAGGGCGACTGCACGGAGCACAGCATGCTTTTCATCGGGTTAGCGCGCGCCGCGGGAATTCCGGCGCGCGAAGTGGCGGGGCTGATCTACGCGGCGTCGCCGGACCCCGGTTTCTATTTTCACCAGTGGGCGACGGTGTGGGTCGGCCAGTGGATCGACGTCGATCCCACGTTCAACCAGCCCATCGCCGACGCCACGCACATCAAGCTTGCCGAGGGCGACCTGCTCGAGCAAGCGCGCCTGCTGCCCGTCATCGGCCGCCTGACCATCGAGGTGGTCGAGTAAGTTTGGGTATACTGGCGCGGCATGGACACGCCACCTCCCGCCCCGAGTCCGCCCCGGCGCCGCCGCAGACGCTTGTACATGTTCCTCGTGCTGCTCCCTATCGCGGCGTTCGGATCGGGCATTCCGCAAAAGTTTCTCATCGAGCGAATCGGCAGCCGGACGCTTGGCGCCACCCTCACTGTCGCCGGGGACATCCAGCTTTTCCGCGGCGTCATTCGGGACATTCGCATCCAGGATGCAAACGCCGATGCGTCGCGGGATCGTCCCGCGATCGCGATCAGCGACATTTCGTTCGAGTACCGCTTTGTCGCCTCGCGGGGATCGTATATTCCAAAGGTGGCGATCTCGCACGTGCGCATCAACGCCGATTACACGGATCCCGAGCGCCCAAACCTCGCATTCGTCAACGCATTGCTAAATGCGCCGGCCGCGGAACCCTCCGTGTTTCTCCCCCGATCGATCTCGGTCCGCGATCTCGCCATCCAATATCGTGACGAACGGCAGAACGCCCGCATCGCGAGCCTCGACTGCGCGATCGAACTCGACGAAGCAGGGAAATTGATCATGGCGTCGGCACATGGCGATAAAGATGCCCTGAACGTATCGTGGAAGGGCTGGGACGCGGCATCGGAGGTGGCGGTTCCTGACGGATCGTTGGAGTTTACGTACGACATTCGCGAGGGGCACACCTCGGGCCACATCGCGCTCACGCTCCCGGGGATCGCCGACGCCGCGGTGGAGTTGTCGCCCGGGGCGGGAGCAAATCTCGTGAGCGCGCACGCCACGGCCTTCGACCTTCATGGCGAGCCCATCGCGGCGCTGCTCGCAACGGCGTTTCCCGTGCCTGTCAAATTCGACCGTATCGAGGCCCCGGGCAGCCGGGCAGAGTGGAATCTGGACGGCGCGGCCGGCCTATGGCCCGGCGCCGACGTTACCCTGATGGCCTCGGGCCTCGTCGTCGGGGAACCCGAACATGCGTTCTACGAGGGCGACATCGCATTCAGCGGAAAAGCGACCGGGGGCGAATCGGCATCGGGCACAGGCAAAGTCACGCTGGCGGAGGGGCTTTCGCTTGATCTGACGATGACCGGCGATTCCGAATCGAGCTCGCTCGCGATTTCGTTCGCCGATTGGCCCAAGGACACCGTGGCAAAGGTCGCGCCAAGGGACCTTCGCGAGCAATTGGCCGCGCTGAACTACGCGGCGCTCTCGGGCGACTTGTCGGCGCATTGGGAAGGGCAGGCATACGAGGTCGTGGCGGAATTGGTATCGACCGGCGCGGCGACGAAAGACGACGCCATCGAGATTGCATTTATGGCCCGAGGGATCCGTGAAACCGGTCCCCTGTTCGAAGGCACGTTCGAGTCGCACATTGGCAAGGGCGAAGTCGTGGGCACGGCGCGTATTGTCAGCAAAAGCGAATACTCGATTGATGCGGAGCTGGACAAAGTTCCTCTTGGTCCGTGGGCGCGCCTGTTCCTGGGCGAGGGTGCGAAAGATCCGATCGGCGGTACGCTTCGGGGGACCGCCACGATGGCGCTGGCGGCTGGGGCGGACAGGGTCGGCATGACGGCCGAGATTGCCGTGGCCGCGCCAGTGTATGGCGAATTGAGTTTCGAGCAAGCCGAGTTGACCGCCACGTTGCGCATGACCCCGGCCTTCGACCGGATCGAGGAAGGCACGCTCGAGGTCAGTGCGGGCGAATTTCAATCCCTGGTCCTCACGGGAACGATGGACTTCGGCGACCCGATGTCGGGGCAAGTGACTATGGAAGGGACGGTCGACCTCACCGCGTTTGCGCCCGCGCTCGGCATGAAAGACCTTTGGGGAGAAACGCAGTTTTCTGCCGCCGCGAAGATCGCGGACAACATCCTATCCGCACCGATTACGCTGACCGCGCCGACGCTTGGGTATGGCGATTACTCGATCCCTTACGGGACACCGATGGTCGCAACGGGCAATCTGGGCTTTGACCTCAAGAAGTACACGGGCACAGTTTCGCCGCTTTCGCTAAGGTTGGGCGATTCGACCCGGCTCGATGTGGCGGAGGTCACGCTCGCCTTGGATCCAGTGGCCGTGTCGGCGCCGTTCACGTTGACGACCGACCTCGCGCCGGTGAAGGGCATGGGGTATGTGGACGAGGTCACCGGTCTCTTGAATGCGTCAGGGACCTTCGTCCTCGCGAATGATCGCGTGGACGCATCGGCCAAATTCGAGGGCCGGGCCGGGACGTTGACGTTGAAGGACAAGTTGGCCGTGCTGAAGGACGTGACCGTATCGGGCGAAGCATCGACCGGCGAGCACACGGCTGGGACGCTTAATCTCACGGCAGGACTGTTCACCGCCGCCGGCGCCATTGTCCACGACGCCGTGGGCACGGCGGAGATCGGCGACGAAGGACTCGTGTTGCCGGATCTACGCGCAACCATTTTCGAGGGGACCACGGTTGCCCGTGTCGATTTCCGCTTTCCAACGGAGGATCTGCCATGGAACGTCGTCTTGACGCCGGAGTTCACGGCGATCGACCTCGCGCGATTGACCGAGGAGATTCAACCGCCGAAGGTGAGGCTGACGGGAATCGCGGACGGGAGCGCGATGGTGGCGTACACTCCCGAGGGCTTGCAGGATTTCCGGATCGACGCCTATTCGGACAAGGGCTTCTCGATGAACCGCGACGCCGTGAGCGAGGCCCTCCAGTCGCCGCAGTTCCAGTCGGCGCTTGGTTCCAAGCAGGTGATGAAGGCAATGGACAAGTTTCTCGGCAAGGCGGAGCAGCGCCCCTTCGACACGGCCGGCCTGCGGCTGCGGTTGCAGGACGGCCGCATCGTCGGGAACACGGTGATGAAGAGCGAGAAGACGCGGGACTACAATGGCCTGAACATGACCATCGGCGTGACGATGGATCCCTCGGCGCTGGCGGAGGGCCTGAAGCTGGTCCAGGAAAACGCCATCGAAAAGGTGGAATACTAGCCTGAATGGATTACAATCACGGGACTGCCGTGAATAGGCAGGACGGAGTTTCGTCAACCTTCACCAGGAGGACTACGCCATGAGACGCGCGTCGAATATTGTAACGGTAGCGGGACTGATCGTGATTCTGGGGTGCGTGGTCATCCCCGACACCTTCGAGGCCCATATCACCATTGACATCCGCCACATCGAGGAGCAGGCCGACCACGTGCTCGATTACGTGGAGGGCAAGACCGAGACGATCGAGGAAATGAAGGCACCCGCGCCGCAATCGATGTTGCGGCGGACACTCGAGTTCCTGTCACCCGTTCAGGTGGCCTATGCGGCCGAGCAGGATTCGGAAATGAAGGACACGTCGCCGCTGATCACCCAGATCGCCGACAGCATGAAGGGCCGCTTCGCGGAGGTCGAGGCGTTGAAGAAGACCGCGGCCGTCGGCGAAAACAACCGGGGCCTGCTGGAGTTGGTGAAGCCGGATGCGCTCGAGAGCGACGACGCGCGGAACGCGGCGCAACGGACGATTTCGGCGGACAACGAGGACCGCAAGGCGCTCTACAAGGAAGTGGCCCGCATCAACACGGAACAGTCGCTGAAAGTCGCGACGGTGGAACGGGTATACGCGCAGAAACGCCTCGAACGCGCGAAGCCGGGCGAGCTGTTCCAGTTGCCGCCGGCGGGCGCGGACTTCGA
>CANKTP010000192.1 GCA_947486375.1 Candidatus Hydrogenedentota bacterium
CGCCACCCGATCCATCGGATTGCTCGCCGCGATTATGCGAATCGCGTGGGCGTCTTCGAGTGCCTTTCGAACTCCGACTCGAGTCCAGGTGCCGTCGTGGTAGAGCACCGGAATCCATTGTTCGTCGACCAAGTTGAATGTCATGGGTACCCCCTTGTGTCGAAGTGCCGATGTTCGCGAGTTTGGCCCGGCGGGCCGGTCGAACTTAAGATTGGGCCGTTTGTGCCGTTTCGATGTCCCCGATGGTAGGCCGTCATTAATCTACTCTTGGCCGTGGGGCGGTGTCCAATAGCCGGGTTGCGCCTGAGCGGCGATTGTCCAGAGTTTTTCCTCAAATCTCAGTAAGGACTTTCGGTCCGCAGGCCCTTCCCCACGGGGCACCCGGGCGCCCTCCAGTTGGGTGCCCTCTTTTTTGCCCGATTGTCCCGACGCTCTTTCGCTGAAGTTCTGGAGGACGAGACGGCGGGCGAGGGCAACATCCCCCTTGATCCCCCTTCGGAAGGGGGACTATTGATACATTGCAAGGAACGCAGAGGGGAGCAACGTCCCCCTTGATTCCACGCCATCGCGGGAATGACGGCCCCTTTGACCAAGGGGGGCTTGCAGGGGCCGGAGACGGGATCGATCCCCGGCGGTTTTGGTTGATTATCCGGCCTTCATTTGCTAGAGTATCGCCTCTATCTCCCGTATCAAGGTACCCCCGCCGTGAATGCTCTCGTTATTTCCCTGATTTCGGTCGGGCGCAAGGGCCTTGCGGTGGATGTGGCCGTGCCGGGGCCGGATTTGGCCTTGGAGGATGGGCTCGAGCTTGGCTTGGGCGAGGTGCGGGTGCGCGGGTCGTTGGACGCCATCGACACGGAGTACTTGTTTCGCGGGCATATCACGGGCGCGTATGCGGGCCCCTGCGACCGGTGCCTGACGGAGTGCGCGGCGCCGTTCGACTATGAGGTGGCGTGGCTGTTCGAGGAGGCGGAGGCGCGGCGCGAGGTTGCCGGGGCGGCGGGGGGGGATGATGTCGAGATCGATGCGGCGGATGATGACCGCATGTTTGTGTTTGAAGGCAATGAACTGAACTTAGCCGTACCTGTCTGGGAAGAGCTGGTCCTCCAGGCGCCGTCCAAGCATTTGTGCAGGGACGATTGCCGGGGGTTGTGCGCGCATTGCGGCGCGGACTTGAACCAGGGACCTTGCGGGTGTAAACGTAGGAACAACGGCGACGGTAACAAAGGGCTTTCGTCCCTCGCGGATCTGTTTCCGGATCTGCGCCCGTCGTCCCCGGAGGAGTGAGTCGTGCCAGTACCCAAGCGTAGGACCGGGCAGGCGAAGAAGCGGATGCGCCGCTCTCACCATGCCCTGACGCCCGTGAACTTGACGGAATGCCAGAGCTGCGGCGAACGGGTGATGCAGCATCGCGTGTGCCCGAAGTGCGGGTATTACAACACGCGCACCGTGGTGAACGTCGAGGAAGACTAGCCTCCGGGACGCGGAATTCGCACGATGGTCCAGACGAATTGCGCGCCTACATCCCCCTTGATCCCCCTTCAAAGGGGGACTTTGCGTATACCTGATCGCGGGATGATTTCGGGCGCCGATTTTGGGTCGGGTCTTCGTGGCGGGATTTCACGCCCAAGAGTCTAGCCACAACCGGGTCTTTCGGGGGTGTCTATGCGAATCGTGGTGGACGCGTTCGGATCGGATGCCGCGCCGGGACCCGAGGTCAAGGGGGCGGTGGACGCGAGCTTGCTCTGCCGGGATGAAATTATCCTGGTGGGCGACGAGGCGGAGTTGAACGCACAATTGGCCCGGCATCCCAAGCGGGGCAATATTTCCGTCGTCCCCGCCACGGAGAAAGTCACCATGACGGACTCCCCCAAGGTGGCCGTCCGCAAGAAAAAAGACTCGTCGATGCTGGTCGGGCTGCGCCTCGTGAAGGAGGGCAAGGCCGACGGGTTCATCAGCGCGGGCAACACGGGGGCCGTGATGCTCGGGGCGCGCGTGGTGCTCGGGCCTATCCTGGGGGTGGCGCGTTCGGCGATTTGCCAGATTCTCCCCACTACGAAGCGGCCGGTGGTCGTGCTCGATCTCGGGGCCAATGTCGACTGCACCGCGCGGCACCTCTGCGAATTCGCCGAGATGGGCCATGTCTTCTCGAAACTGGCCCTCGGGGTCGAGCGTCCGCGCGTGGGCCTTCTGAGCATCGGCGAGGAACAAGTCAAGGGCAACGTGACGACAAAGTCGGTCCACAAGTACCTGACGGCCGCAACCCACATCCACTTCATCGGCAACATCGAGCCGAAGGCGATCTACAACGGCCACGCCGACGTGGTCGTGTGCGACGGGTTCGTGGGCAATGTCTTGCTCAAGACGAGCGAGGCGGTCGCGTCGCTGATGAAGACGCTCGTGCGGCGCGAGCTCGAGGCGACTATCCTGAGCCGCATCGGCGGCCTGCTCAGCCTCGGCGCCTTCAACCGGTTGAAGAGGACCACCGATCCGAACGAACAGACGGGCGCGCCGTTGCTCGGGGTCAATGGGGTCGTGATCATCCTGCATGGATCGTGCAACTCGAGCGCGGTGAAGAACGGGATCCTCGGCGCGCGGCGCGAAGTCGAGCTGGGCCTGAACGATCACATCCGCGAGGGCATCGCCGAGTTCCGCGGCCAGGTGGGCGAGATCCCTGCGGAAGCGGAGAACGCGGATTGAGCGCCCTGCTGTTTCCCGGACAGGGCAGCCAGGTCCCCGGCATGGGGCGCGATTTTTATGAGGCCTGCCCGGCGGCGCGCCGTGTCATGGACATGACCGCCGACATCTACGATATTACGTTTTTGTTCGCGCTATTCGAGGGACCGGAGGAACTTCTTCGAGACACCTGCATGGCCCAACCGGCGCTGGTCGCGGTCGGGGCGGCCATCGCGGCGCATTTGCAAAGCAAAGGATTTCGCCCAACGGCCTGCGCCGGGCACAGCATCGGCGAAATATCGGCGCTGGTCGCGGCCGGGGCGCTGACGATCGAGAACGCGCTGATACTCACGCAGCATCGCGCCCGGCTCATGGCCGGGGCGAGCGGCGGGACCATGGCAGCGGTGCTGGGCCTCGCGCCGGAAGCGATCGCGGAGGCAATGCCGGCGGGTGTCGAGATCGCGAACTTCAACGGGCCGCAACAGACGATCATATCCGGCACGCACGAGGGCATCGCAGCGGCGCAGAAATCGCTCAAGAAGGCCGGGGCCAAACGCGTGATGCCGTTGAATGTGTCCGGCCCGTTTCATTCCTCCCTGATGCGGTCGGCGGCGGAACAGTTCGGGGAAATCGTGGCCGAGGCGCCGATCTCGAAGCCAAAGACGCGCTTCATTTCGTCCGTCTCCGGCCAAGAGGAATCGGACCCGGATCGAATCAAGGAGTTGCTGGCGCGCCAGATCGATTCGCCCGTGCAGTGGACCAAGGTCATGCAGACGCTCGGTCCGGTCCCCGCGCTCGAGGCGGGACCGGGCAACGTGCTCGCGGGTTTGGCGAAACGGATGGACGGCGCCCCCATCGTGAGCCCAGCGGGGACGCTGGAACACGCGCGCGCCGCGCTATCGAGGGAGAAATCGGCATGACATCGATTCCCGGGCCAATCGTGCTCGTAACCGGCGGAACGCGGGGCATTGGCCGCGCATGCGTCGAGGCCTTCGCCGCGTCCGGCGCGAAGGTGGCGCTGTGCGGGCGTTCGGCGGACGCGGCCGAGGGCGTGGCCCGCGAGATCGCCGAACGCACCGGCGCGACGGTCCGCGGATACGCGGCCGACATGGGGAACTCGGACTCGGTCGACGCGTTGGTCAAGTCGGTATCCGAGGACCTCGGCCCGATCACGGTGCTGGTGAACAATGCGGGGATCACGCGCGACGGCCTGCTGATGCGGATGAAGAACGACGATTGGGACGAGGTATTGAGGACGAACCTCAACGGCGTCTTCTATTGTTGCCGGGCGGTCTCGCGCGGGATGATCAAGCAACGGTACGGGCGCATCGTCAACATATCCTCGATCGTCGGCCTCCACGGCCAGGGAGGGCAGTCGAATTACGCCGCGGCGAAGGCCGGGATCATCGGGTTCACCAAGGCCCTTGCGCAGGAACTCGCCGCGCGAAACATCACCGCGAACGTCGTCGCGCCGGGGTATATCAAGACAGACATGACGGCGAATCTCGGAGAAGACGTTCGCGCCAAGCTGCTCGATCGAATTCCCGCGGGCCGCGAGGGCAACCCGGGGGACGTCGCGGAAGCGGTGCGCTTCCTCGCCAGCCCGCAGGCCTCCTACATCACCGGCCATGTGCTCTGCGTGGACGGCGGGCTGGGGATGTAGACATTCCCTTGCGGTCTCGATCCTGCGGGCATCGCATATACATGCCCCCGGCCTGCTTGTATAATGCCCCCTTTCCCCACGCCAAGGCGACCTCGATCCCACTTCATGACCATCGTTGAACTCACCCCAAGACTCGATCCGGCTTGGCGGGACTACGTCTCCACGCATCCGGATCGCACGGTGTACCACACCCTCGGCTGGCGGGACCTACTCGTCGAGACCTACGGGTATTCGCCGTCGTACTTGCTCGCGATGGACGGCGAGACCGTGGCCGGCGCGCTCCCGCTCATGCGGTTCAAGCCGTTCCTCGGCCGGCGCCGCATCACGAGCCTGCCGTTCTCGCATTGGGTGCCATTGCTCGCGGATGGACCGGCCGGCGCGGCCTTGTTGGAGCGCGCCGTTGGCCTTGCCCAAAAGTCCTCGAGCCAGCTGATCGTCAAGGCCCCCGGTGCCCTGGGGCCGGGGTTCGGGACCGTATTGCGCAACATGGACACAACCGTCGACTTGTCGCCCTCGATCGAGGACGTCTGGAAACGGGTCGTCAGCGCCGCGCAACGCTCGACGCGCAAGGCCGAGAAGCGCGGCATTGTGATCCGCACCGAGGTGACCGCCGACGGCATCGAGCAGTACGAGCGCCTCGAATGCGAAACGCGGAAACGCCAGGGCGCGCCGCCGTATCCGAAGGGGTTTTTCCATCGCCTGTTCCGCCTTGTCGAGGGCGCGGGCCTTTTCCTGGCCGAGCTGGAAGGCGCGGGGGTTGGCGGGCTCGTCTTGCTGCCGTCGGGGCGCACGCTGGTCTACGGCTATGGCGGGTCGAATGCGGCGGGCCAGGGCGCGGGCGCGAACGATCTCCTCACGTGGCGCGCCATCCAACACGCCAAGGAGCAAGGCTTCGAGCGCTACGACTTCGGCACCACGCCCGTACACCACGAATCGCTGCTCAAGTTCAAGGAAAAATGGGGCGGCGAAACCATCGAGTTGCCCTACTCCGTCTGGCCCGCCACCGCCTCCGCCGGGCCCAAGCGCGACGGCAGGGCGGTGAAGCTGGTCTCGGAAATCCTGCGGCGCAGCCCGGACGCTGTCTTTCGCACGCTCGGGCCTTGGCTGCTCAAACAGGTCGGGTGATCGCGTGGGCGCCCTGTTCCGCGCCGCCGCACTGGGCATCCAGCGCCGGTTCAACGGGTTCGACCCGGCCACGCGCGGGCCGCTTC
This sequence comes from Candidatus Hydrogenedentota bacterium, assembly GCA_947486375.1. Taxonomy (GTDB): domain Bacteria; phylum Hydrogenedentota; class Hydrogenedentia; order Hydrogenedentales; genus CANKTP01. Next base: position 5,551 of record CANKTP010000192.1, read on the forward strand.
GGCCCTATGCCTCGGAGGCGCACCACCCGATCTTCGTGATTGGCGCCCCGCGCACCGGATCGACCCTCCTCTACCAAACCATGATCCAACAATTGCGCGTGTCGTACATCTCGAACCTGATGGGCCTCGTGCCGAACCGCATGACCTCGATAGCGCGCCTCTCGCGCCGCGCCATGGCCCGCCCGCGGGACCTTCGCGAGAGCGACTATGGATACGTGCCCGGGCTCTTCAGCCCGAGTGAGGCCGGGGCCGTGTTCCGGCGGTGGTTCGCCCGCGATCTGCCGGAAGCCGATCGGGTGCGCGTCCGAAACACGTTTGCGATGCTTTCGGCCATCGCGGAGGCGCCCGTCCTCACGAAGAACTTGATGAACAGCCTGCGGCTGGCCATGATCCACGAAGTCCTTCCCGAG
>CANKTP010000193.1 GCA_947486375.1 Candidatus Hydrogenedentota bacterium
AACCCTTTTGAGCCGAAGATCGATTTCGCGGGGCCGGTACGCAGGAATTCTTTTTGTAGGAATCGCCCCGCCCCCTTCGTATTCCCCAACCCCCAAGTGATAGCATACCCCCCACTTCCGGGAGGCGGCATGGTGCGGACGATATCGGTGAAAAAGTTGGTGCGGCGGGCGTTGGAGGAGGACGTGGGCCGCGAGGACGTGACGACGGCGCTCACCGTGCCGGCGGGGGCGCGGTGCCGGGCGGTGTTGACGGCGAAGCAGGCGGGCGTGCTCAGCGGGATGGATGCGTTTCATGCCGTGTTTCACCGGTTGCAGGCGGAGGTGGCGGAGTGGGAGGCGTGTCTCGACGGGACCCCCTTCGATACGGGCGATGTGCTGGCCTCGTTCACCGGAAAATCGCGCGCGGTGTTGACGGGGGAACGGACGGCGCTGAATTTTGTGCAGCATTTGTCGGGGGTGGCGACGCTGACGTCGCGGTTCGTCAAGGCGGTCGAGGGGACGGGGACGCGGATTTGCGACACGCGGAAGACGACGCCGATGTTGCGGACGCTGGAGAAGCGTGCGGTCGTGCATGGGGGCGGAACGAACCACCGGATGGCGTTGTTCGATGGCATCCTGATCAAGGAGAACCACATCGCGGCGGCGGGCGGCATCGCGGTGGCGATGGCGAAGGCGCGGGCGGGCACGCACCACCTGATGAAGATCGAGATCGAGGTGCGCTCGTTGCACGAATTCGAGGAGGCGGTGGCGGCGGGCGCGGAGGCGATTCTGCTGGACAACATGAGTCTCGACGACATGCGGGAGGCGGCGCGGCGCGCAAAGGGGCGGGGCATCGTGCTCGAGGCCAGCGGGAATGTGTCGATCGAGCGCGTGCGCGCGATCGCGGAGACGGGCGTGAATCTCATTTCGGTGGGCGCGCTGACGCATTCGGCACCGGCCTGCGATGTGTCGTTGTTGATTACGCCGGAGGGGGATGGGTGATCCTGGAAAGGGCAGTTGAACCACGGTGGCGCGGAGAGCATGACACGGGAAGCCCGCAACCCAATCGCCTATCCGTTCGAACCGCGATGATATTGCCACCGCATTTAGGTTCCGTTACATCGCGCCACGCACCGTTTCGATTACCCGACTAATTTTGATCCGTGTCATCCGCGATATCCGTGGTTAAGAGCGGTTTTCTTCTGACCACGGATAACGCGATGACGCGGAGAACATATGGATGGTTTGGCCAGCAAGCAGGCAAGATGCCTGCACCACAATAAGGTGACTTGAACGGACGGGAGGATAGGCGCATGAAGGCGTGGGTGGCTGAACGGCTGGGACATTACGGCGAGGTGCTCTCGTTGATCGAGCGCGAGGCGCCGAAACCATCGGGATCGGAGGCGCTAATCCGCGTGAAGGCGATCGGGTTGAACTTCCCGGACATCCTCGCCATCGCGGGAAAGTACCAGGTGAAGGCCGCGCCTCCGTTTGTGCCGGGACAGGAAGCGATGGGCGAGGTGATCGAGGCCGGCCCGGAGAGCGCGTTTCGTCCGGGCGACCGCATCATGACGATGAACCCCGGCGGGGCCTTCGCCGAACAGATGATCGCGCCGGCCATTTCGTCGTTTCGCGTGCCCGACGGCATGACCGACGCCGACGCGGCGGCGTTCCAGATGATCTACCAGACGTCGTATTTCGCGCTGGCAATTCGCGCGCGGATGCAGCCGGGCGAGGTCCTGCTGGTGCATGGCGGCGCGGGCGGCGTGGGGACCTCCGCGATTCAACTCGGCAAGGTCATGGGCGCGACGGTCATCGCGACGGCGGGATCGGATGCGAAGCTCGAGGTCTGCCGGAAATGCGGTGCGGACCACGCCATCAACTACACGACCGACGACTTCGTCGAGCGCGTCAAGGAGATCACCAAGGGACGTGGCGCGGACGTAATCTACGATCCGGTGGGCGGCGACGTGTTCGACAAGAGCACGAAATGCATCGCGTGGAACGGACGCCTTGTCGTCATCGGTTTCACCAGCGGGCGCATCCCCGAGATCGCGGCGAACCGGATTCTGCTCAAGAACATGGCCGTGATGGGCCTCTTCTGGGGCGCATACCGCATGCACGAGCCGCACTTGATCCAGGAGGCGCAGCAGACCTTGTACCGCTACTACGCCGAGGGGAAGATTAAGCCGATGATCTATCGCGAGTATCCCCTGGCGGAATTGCCCGCGGCCCTGCGCGCGATCGAGGAGCGGAGTTCCTACGGGAAAATTGTGGTGGTTCCATGAGGCCTTGGGAGCAATGATCGTCGAAAACGAAATGCGGGGACATCGGCGCCACATCCCCCTTGATCTCCCTTCGACGACGCGACCGGCATTTGCCGGTCACCCCCCCCTTTCGTCCTTTCCGTCCCTTCTGTCCTTGTGCCAACACACAACCATTGCCGACCGAACGGGTCCGCGCAACGAGACCAAGGGCAACCCTGTACGGACTTCTGTCACCGGCGTCCTCGAAGGGAATCGATAGTACACCCTAGAATTCATTCAGGAGAGAAACGATGATCGCATTGCGCGTGATGGGACGGGTGGCCCTGGCCGTAACGGCGTGCATGACGTCCGCCGGGGCCTACGACTACGACGAGAAAGACCCGAAACTCGGCGCGGGCGCCGAGGCCCCCTGGCGCGCCTTCGCGCGATACGACACGGTCGACGAGGAAAGCACGCGAGAGATTCATCTCTACACCACCGACGCGAAGTACCTCACGCCGATGGTGAGTTTCGTTCCCGACCACCCGACAATACCCTCGCCGCGCGACGTGCTGGGATACATCGCCGGCGCGGAGGGCCACCTGACGCATCCCGACGACACGGCGCGCTACTTCCGCGCGCTCGATGCCGCCTCGTCCCGGGTGGAAGTGCGGACGATGGGGACCAGCGAGGAAGGCCGCGAGATGCTGATGGTATTGGTCAGCAGCGAGGCAAACCTCGCGCGGGTCGACGACTACAAGTCCGTGTCCCGCCGCCTGGCCGATCCGCGAACGATTTCCGAGGCCGAGGCCCTCACACTGATCGACGGCGCGAAACCATTCATGCACGTCACCGCCGGGCTTCATTCCCCCGAGACGGGCCCGCCCGAGATGGTGATGGAGCTGGCCTACCGGCTCGCCGTCTCAAACCATCCGGATATCGTCGAGATGCGCGACAACGTGGTCTTGCTGTTGACTCCCGTGACTGACGTGGATGGCCGCGCGCGCGTCGTCGAATGGTACAACCGGTACTTGCAGGACTACGACAACGAGCACTACATGCCCAGCGTCAGCCCGCCCTATTGGGGCCGCTACTCGTTTCACGACAACAACCGCGACGGCCTCCAGATGACGCAAAAGCTGACGCAGGACTACGTCGCCGCGTTCTACGAATGGCACCCGGTCTATTCGCTCGACCTGCACGAATCGGTACCGCTGATGTACGTGTCGGGCGGCACGGGGCCGTACAACACGACGGTCGACCCGATCGCCGTGCGCGAATGGCAGCTGGCGGCGCACTGGGAGCTCGCCGAGTTGCAGAAGCACAACCTCCCCGGCGTGTGGACCTGGGGCTTCTACGACGGCTGGAACCCCGGCTACCTGCTCTGGGTCACGGTGAATCACAACTCGATGGGCCGCTTCTACGAGACCTTTGGGAACCTCTCCGCGCGCACCATGACGCGCGACTTGCGCGAGGCCACCTATGCCGGCAAGAAAGTCACCTCGACCCAATGGTATCGGGCCGATCCGCCGGACGAATCGGTGGTCTGGTCGCTGCGAAACAACACGAACTACATGCAGTCGGGCGTCTTGTCGACCCTCACCTTCGCCGCGCGAAACGGCGAGATGCTGCTGCACAATTTTTGGAAGAAAGGCATGAACAGCATCGAGCGCGGGAAGAACGATGCGCCCCACGCCTGGGTGATTCCCGCCGTGCAGCGTGATAAGTTTCGCCTTGCGCACCTGTTGAACCAGCTCGACCGGCACGGCATCGAAATCCACCGCGCCACGGCGGACTTCAAGACGAAGGAAGGCGACTTCAAGGCCGGCGACTACGTCGTGAAACTCGACCAGCCCTACGGCAACCACGCGCGCGACCTGCTCGAGGCCCAGAAGTTTCCCGAGGACGCCGAGCACCGCCCCTACGACGACGTGTCCTGGACCTTCGGTTATTTCTATCGCACCGGGACCAAGCCGATCGCGGACAAGGCAATCTTCGACGTGCAAGGACTTGAGCGGGCGGCATTTCCGGTGGCGTTGCCGGGGACCTTCGGGACGAACGACGGCGTCGCCGCATTCGCCATCAAACACGAGGGCGGCAGCGCGATGATCACCGCGCGGTACCGTCTGAAGAAATTCGCGGTGCATGCCGCGAATGCGGCCTTCGAGGCCAACGGCGAGTCGTATCCGGCGGGGAGCTGGATCATCCCGAACCGCGACGGCGTCGCGCGGGCGCTCGAGTCCGTGGCGAAGGACTGCATGCTCGATGTCCGCTCGCTGGCGGCGATGCCGGACGTGGCGAAGCATGCGCTGGATTTGCCGCGCATCGCGCTCTACCACAACTGGGTGAGCACGCAAAACGACGGATGGGTGCGATACACCCTCGAACAATTCGAGGTGCCCTACGACTACATCAACGACGACGACCTCAAGGACGGCGGCCTGCGCGGCAAGTACGACGTGATCCTCATGGCCCACCAGGGCCAGCTCGAGGCGAAGACCATGATCCACGGACGCGACACGAAGTTCGGCCCTATGGCTTACCAGAAGACGAAGGAGACGCCGAGCCACGGCGAGATCGACTCGAGCCGCGACATCACCGGCGGCATGGGATTCCGCGGCCTCGCGAATATCGAGGACTTCCTCGACGGCGGCGGCACGCTACTCCTCATGGGCAGCGCCGGCGTGCTGGCGACCGACACCGGGTTGTTGCGCAACGTCAGCAGCGTTCGCGGGTCCGACATCGACACGCCCGGATCCACGCTCCAGGCCCAAGTCGTGCGGCGCGATCACCCGATCGCCTACGGTTACGAGGACGAGAACTACCTCTTCCGCGTCAACGGCCCGACCTATTCCGTGCCCGAGGAATTTGACCACTGGATCGTCGTGAAATACGGCACGAAGCCGCTTCGCGAGAAAAAGAAAACGGACGCCGAAGACGGCGGCAAGGACGAGAATCCCGCGGAGGCCACTGCGGACACCGAGAAGAAGGTCGATGCCAAGGAGGAGACAAAGAAAGACGAAAAGCAAAAGGACGAAGCCAAGTTCCTGCTCTCGGGATTCGTGAAAGGCAAGGACGTGCTGGAAAAATGCGGCGCCGTGATCGACGTGCCCCGTACGAACGGCGGAAGGGTCATCCTATACAGCTTCAACCCCATGCACCGCCACCTCAACCTCGGCGACAACAACTACGTCTTCAACGCCCTGCTAAACTGGAACGACTTCCCCGACCCGACACCGAAAGACCACCCGGTGCTGGTGAAGGACTGACTCTAACCCAACTTCCGCGGTTATGGATTTCAAGGCGAGGAATCATTGAGGGATTTTGCATTTTCGGAAAAAAAGTCTGGACTACATTTTGATCGATTTGGGTTTGGTTGGAAGGGGTAGGTTGGGCCTTTCGAGTAGGATGGCGAGGTGAGTATCGGGGCGGCTGACGGTGCGTAGGCGGACCTCGGGGCCGGCGTCGGTGGGGAGGATGACGTCCAAGGAGTGGATTGGGGCCATGTGTTCGAGGAGTTTTCTTGGGGCCGTGCCGAGGCCGCACCCCACCATCCATTGTTGCAGGGTACGCACATGACCAAGGCCAGGAAGCACACGAGGATATGGGCCTGGGTCCGCTCGTGCAATTCTCCGTTTTTTCCGATGGCGATCGTGAGACGTTTGCCGCTGGGGTGGCCGG
>CANKTP010000194.1 GCA_947486375.1 Candidatus Hydrogenedentota bacterium
AACCGTAGCCTGCCCGAATTCCCCTCCACCGCGCACCTCCCCGCCCCGAATGCTCCCCGGCGGCGCCAACTGCCGCGCCCTGCGGTCTCCCAGCGGGGAAACCACGGGCCGTCGTACGCGAATTCAGTCCCTACGTGCGGATTCTGGACAATCTTCGCCCCTTGCGTCCGGAATACGGGCATGCTATAGTGTTCCCCGCCCTAAGCAGGGCTCTGGGTTCGCTTGCGCCGTATCCGGCCCCGCTCGCGCCAAGGAGGGATCATGGCCGATATTCTTAGCCAAGACGAAGTCGACATGCTTCTCGCCACCGTTTCAGGCGGCGAAATCGACGAGTCGACCCTCCCTTCCACCGAAAAATACGATCAGACCGTCCTCACCACCTACGACTTTCGCCGCCCAGAGCGCGTTTCCAAGGAACAACTCAAGGGCCTCCAAAGTCTCTTCGAGGCCTTCGCCCGCGAACTCAGCATCACCATGCCCCCGTTCTTGCGGACGGTCGTTCGCATCGACCTCACCTCCATAGACCAACTCACCTACGACGAATTTATCCTCTCGGTCGCCAGGCCCACCTCCCTTGCCATTCTCGACATGTCGCCCCTCGACGGAAGGTCCGTCCTCGAAATGAGCCCCGCGATGGTGTTCCCGATTGTCGACCGCGTCATGGGCGGCAAGGGGACCTCACTCGCCGCGCCTCGCGAATTGACCGAGATCGAGAATCGCATTATCTATCGCATTATCCTGATGATCCTCGATTGCTGGCGCCGCTCCTGGGAAAACCTCATCGAGTTCAAAATGGGCGTCGTCGACCAGGAAAGCGATCCCCTCATTGTCCAGATCGTCGCCGGGAGCGAAATGGTGGTCCTCGTCGGTTACGAGGTGTACATTGGCGAGACGGTCGGCTCGATGAACATGTGCGTGCCCCTGATGGTGCTCAATCCGATCCTGGACCAAATATCCCAGCAAGCCCACTTCCAGCGCAAGATGACGCCCCAGATGGCCGCCATGACGCACGCGATGCTCACGCAAAAAATCCTGCGCACCTCGGTGTCCGTCGACGCCATCCTCGGCCAGTCGAAGTTGTTGTTGAGCGACCTTACCCGGCTCCAGATCGGCGACGTCATTGCCTTGGACGCCTCGGTCAACGATCCCATACCCGTCGAAGTCGGCGGCATCGGCCGTTTCCTCGCGCACCCGGGCAAGCGCCGCCTGCATAGTTCCGTGCAGTTGGTCGCCTTGGTCCGCGACTAGGGAGGGCCCCAGTGAATCCCGGGGCATCGAATATTGTCGTACAAGGCTTCCTCAAGGGGACCTTCGACGTTTTCGACGCCCTGCTCGGCGCTTCGTTTACATTCGAACCGGCCGTTGGCGAGGACTTGGGAGAGGCCAACCTGCGCGCGGCCATGACCGGCGGCGTACTCTGCATGCGAGGCGATCTCAAGGGCGGTGGGACCGTCGCCCTGCTCTTTCCCGCCGGGGACATGGCCAACCTCGTGGCGCTCCTCGAGACGGGATTCCCGGCCCCGGGCGCCACGCTCGACGCGAACGCATTGGCCACTCTGAAAGAGATCGCGGATTCCGCGCTCGGTGGCGGCGTCGCCAACTTGTCCGAAAAATTCGCCCGCGAGGTGGCCCTCGCCAAGGTCGACGTGGCCGTCGCCGGTCCCGCCGACGCCGCCGCGTGGATGGCCGTCCTGGGCCCCAATTCCGTCCTGGCCACTTACCGGTTCAAGGCGGGCCCGCATTTCGACGCCCCCGCGGCGATTGCGTTTTCCAATGCGTTGGAACAACTAGTGCCCGAAAAACTGGTGCGCGCTCTCCCAGGCGGCCAAACGCGAGGAGGAACCGTGGCGGACGAACCGTTGGTCAGCGACGATGAAATGAAGGACATACTCAGCGGCTTCGAACCGAATTCCGCGCCAGCCTCCCCGTCCCGGCGGGTGCCGGATAATCTCGACTTGGTGTTGGACATCGAGCTGACGGCGACAGCCCGTCTCGGCCGAATCGAGATGCCCATCGGCGAAATCCTCAGCCTCGGACCCGGCTCGATCCTCGAGGTCGGGCAGATGATCGACGATCCGGTGGACCTCTATGTCAACGACAAGCTAATCGCCCGCGGCGATGTCGTGGTCGTCGACGAAAAATTCGGCCTGCGCATCACCGAGATCGTCAGCAAAATGGAGCGCATCGAGAGCCTCCTTTGACCATCATGGACGAAAGGGAACTGTGGTCCCGATATAAACATGGCGGCGACTCCTCCGCGCGGGACGACCTGATCCTCTCGCATATGCGGGTGGTCAAGTACGTCGCCGGCCGCATGGCCATTCACGTGCCCTCCACCATCGCCATGGACGATCTGATCGGATGGGGCGTCGTCGGGTTACTCGATGCGGTCGAAAAATTCGACCCGGGCCAGGAAATCAAGTTCTCGACCTACGCGACCATCCGGGTCCGCGGGGCCATTATCGACGAGATTCGCAAGCTGGATTGGGCCCCCCGGTCGCTCCGGGCGATGGGCCGGAAGGTCGGGGCCGCGCGCGAAACCCTGCGCCAGCGGAACGGCTGCGAGCCCGACTACCAGGCCATCGCCGCGGAGATTGGCGTCTCCGCCGGGGAAGTCGAGGACTGCATCACCCAGAGCCACACGGCACAGGTCCTGTCCCTCGACGATTATCTGCCCGGAAGCGAGGGCGACGGCGGGCGCAAAGTGGACCTGGTGGCGGACCTTGGGGGGCGAACGCCGGCGACGGACGCCGAGGCCAGCGAACGCCAGGAAAGGCTGGTCCGGGCCATCTTGGAGTTGCCGGATCAGCAACAGAAGGTGTTAAACTTATATTACTACGAAGATTTGACCCTCAAGGAAATCGGCGCGGTCCTGAGCGTCTCGGAATCCCGGGTGTGTCAGATTCATAGTGCCGCGGTCAAACGCCTGCGGGCGGCGGTGCGTGCGGAAGGCTAATCCATGCCCTCCGTGGCGTGCCGGGGAGTAGACGATGGCGCAACCCATCGACATTCAAACCGAGTTGGGCCGGACCACCCTCGCGGAACGCGTGGCCGACATCCAGGGACGCCTCACCGTCGCCGCCCAACAACGGGCCCATTCGGACGCGCTCGAAACCCGCGCCGCCGCCGAGACAACCGTCGGGCATGCGCACCAGGCCGAGAAACGCGAACTCGAGCCCGACGGGCGCCGACAGAATCCCTTTGTAAGCCGCAAAAGGAAGAAGGCGGCGAAGGCCTCCGCCGCGCCGGACGAATCGTCGACGTTTTATACGGCCGAGGAAACTCGCGAGGTCGCTGTGGACCCCGAGGCACACAAATTGGACATCTCGATCTGACGCGCGCCTCGAAATGCGCCCCGCAGCCCGGCCCCTGGCGCCGCCGCGCCGGTGCCTCGAGGCGGCTTAGGGAATTATCATGACGGACTTCGGCATGGCGATAAGCATCCTGCTATCGGTCATCGTATCGTCTCTCTGCCTCATCTACCTGTTTCTCCGCGGACTGCGCGTTCGCAATGTGACCGCACCGCCCCGGAACGGCGACCTCGCCAACATGATGATCCTCCTGCAGACCATGCGCGACATCGTCACCCAGCAAAAGGACCTCGCCCGGCAATTCAACGAAAGCCTCGACCGAAAGGTGACCTTGGTGCGCGACCTCGTGGATTCCGCCCGCGAGGAACGCGCCGAGCTGCGGCGAATGCAACAGGAAGTCGCCCTCGCGTTGACGGCAGCGCGCGACGATCTCGCCGCGTGGAGGCAGGGACTTGCCGCGCCGCCGCCCGTTTCCCCGGAACGCGGCAACCGCCCGCCCGCGCGAACGGCCTCGATGGGCCAGCCGCACACGCTCGCTCCCGCGCCCCTTCCGATGGGCGGCACGCCGGAATTGATCGAGGAATATTCGGACGACCTCATCGATACATGGACCGGCTTCGATTTCGGCGGCGACGAGCCCGCACTCGGCCACGCGCCCGGCGAACCCGAGCCCCAGGAAACCCCCGAGGCCCAACACGCATCCCGCCAGGCCTTTCGCGATTTGCTCAACATCGAGGATTCCGCGCGCCACGACACCGCTTCCGCCATCCCCACGCCGGTCCCCTACACCAACGGCAGGGGCCATGCCGTGCCCTTGCAGCGCCGGGTCTACGAATACAACGACGCCGGGATGAATGTCGGGGACATTGCCCGCGAGCTCGGGATCGGCAAGGGGGAAGTGCGCCTGATCTTGAGTCTGCGCAAGGACAAGGAGCGCGCCTGATCGGCGCCGCGATTTCGGAAGCGACGCCATGTCCGGACTAGGGCAAGTCGGGATCATCGCCGTCCAGGCCTCGCTGCCGCGCGGGTCGCGATCCGCGCCGCCCGCCGGCCAGCCCCTCCAAGGCCGCGTCGTCGCGACCCCGGACGGGACCGCCGTGCAGGCGGGCCGGCTGAGAATTCCTCTCCCCGCCGGCGCAGGATTGACGAGCGGCCAGGCCGTCGAGGCCACCCTGGTCGAGACCCCCGATGGCCCCCAATGGAATATTCGGCTCGCCACTCCGCCGCCGCCCGGCGCCGCGTCGCCCGGCACGCTCCCTTCCCCGCATCCGCTGGCCTCCCTGTTCCCCGGCGCCTTGCCGCATTCGGAGTCGCTCGAGCGCTTGATGAATACGTTGTTCGCGCCAAGGCGGCCCTTCGGCGGCGATTTGCTCCAAGTCGTCGCCACCTTGAACAGGGCCGTCGCCGCGGGTGTCCTGCCGCCGGAACTGGTCGATGAACTCGCCCGTTTTGCCGGCCGCCTCGATGCGTCCGGCAACGAGGACTTCGAGGCCCTGCTCAAGGAACTGGCCGCCCGCGCCAGGCTTTCGACGGAGGCCCGCTTCGCCAAGTCGCCCGGCCAGGGACTCGCCCCCGACGACATTCGCGGCCGGTTGATGCAGCTACGCGACTTCAGGCCCCTGGTCGACTTCCTCGGGAAGGACGCCGGCAAGTTCCGCGATACCCTCGACCGCGTCGTCGACCGCCTCGCCGGCGGACACGTGCAAAACCGGCCCGGACAAAACCAAGCCTACCTATTCCTCGATGTTCCCTTCCCGCCCGACGCTCCCATCCTTGCCGCCCGGGTCCATTTCTTCGGCGACGGCCGGCGCGACGATGGGGGCGAGGAGTCCGGATGGAGCTCGGTCGCACTCGACATCGAGACCGTCGGCCTGGACAATCTTTGGATAACCCTGCGTGCCGGACACGGCCTGTGCGATTGCCTCGTTCGCGCCGCGTCCCCGGAGGCCGCCGCGCTGATCGAGGACCGCTCGGGCGAACTTGCCGAGGCCCTGCGCGCACTGGGGTTCGCCCGCGCCCAGGTGCACGTCCAGCGCTGGGACGGCGACCGGCTTCGCGAAACCGCGGATTTAATGCGCCCCTTCGCGGGGCTTCAGGCCGAGGCCTGAGCCGTGAAGGTCCCGGGAGAACCCCCCGTGCGCCGCAAGGCGGTCGCGTTGCGCTACGACGAGTCCAAGGACCAAGCCCCGAAAATATTGGCCAAGGGCGCCGGGCATCTTGCCGATCGGATCATCGAGATTGCCCGCGAGAACGGGCTGCAAATTTATCCCGACAAGGACTTGGTCGAGTTGTTGTCGAAGCTCGACGTCAACGCCGAGATTCCCGGTCACTTATACAAGGCCGTCGCCGAGGTGCTCGCATTTGTTTATCGCCTCAATCGTGGGCGACAATAGGCGCTTCAAACTAAATTCGGCAGTTGGGGACTGACTCCGCCTTTTGCCCGGCGGTTTGGGCAAAACGCGGTGTCTGTCCCTTGACCTTCAACCGCCGAATTTGGCTCCAGCGCCTTTTGAGAGAGAG
>CANKTP010000195.1 GCA_947486375.1 Candidatus Hydrogenedentota bacterium
CTGGAGGAAGCCCTCAAGCTCAACAAACCCTTGGCCACCGCCTACTACATGAAAGAAGAGTTGCGCCGGATTTGGGTACAACGCAGCAAGAAAACCGCCGAGCGATTGTTGGACGTTTGGATACGACGGGCCGAGAACTCCGGTATCCGCATGCTCATGAAATTTTCCCGAACCCTGGCGATGCATCGAGACCAAATCCTCAACTACTACGACTACCGAATATCCACCGGCCCCCTCGAGGGGACCAACACCAAAATCCGCGTGCTTCAACGAAGAGCATATGGATTCCGAGACACCGAGTTCTTCAAACTCCTGGTATACGCACTACACGAAACACGCTTCCAACTCGTCGGATAACCATACCCAAAAAGATCGCAATAACCGGATGATCCCCAAATTCGATCAGGTCCGAACGTCCGGCGTGTCCGCTGAAGGAGTTCATGATCTGGACCTCGGGGTTGAGGGCGTCTTCGACGCCGAATATCCGGCGTCACGGTATTGCGACCGCCGCGTGTGAAAGGCCTCGCGCGATGGTTCGGCTGTGCCGCGAATCCGGATAAATCTGAGGGATTGGCCTCGCCCAGGGAATTCATATATCTCGACAGGGACTTCTGTCGACTTTAGGAGTCCCGCAAATTGGAGCCATTCCGCAGGCCCGCCCCGGAAATATACGAACCACGTGTCAGACGGCTTTTTGTTCGCTTCAATAATCGAATCCAGAATTTCGGGGTCATTCCAATGAACGACGCCGTTCAGGCCGTGTCTACCGAGAAAATATTCGAGGTTAGTCCCGGCATCGTGGAAGTTTGAGACTATGTCGACCGGCTGGACTGACATGGCGCCGAGCATGCGCGCCGCAGTGGCCCAGCTGGGACGAAACGGACCGGAAAGCGCCAAACAAAGCTGAAACGCCATGGAGGCCACGAGGAGGCAGGCAGTTACCGTCCGCTTCCTGGAGGTCGCCATCGACGCGGCGCCGCCCGCAACAAGGATATAAAGCGGAAAGGAGGCGTAAAGAACATACCGGGCCGCGAAGAAGGGCTTCCACGCATGGGAAATGAGGAAGAATGAGACCGGGGGCAGGACCAACCACAATACGAGAAATGTCCATTCGCGCCCGCCCATGGAATTGGCGTCGCTTGGGCGATCGGCGGGGAGTCTCCTGTGCGCTTCCCGGGCGCCGAAGACGAAGGCGAGAATAAGAAACAGAGAGAGCGCTATCAACGCGGCGTCCGTCCCTACATAGTAGGGATCGACAAATCACGCGAAAACACTCGACATATGGGGGCGATACCCGCCGCTCCATTGCCCCAATACATGTTCTATAGAGTTGCCCCTCGCATCTGATCGAAAAATCGTCGGCACCGTGACGGATCCGCCTTGATTCCGCGCCGCGACAGGGTCGATAGAGGCAATCCACCCGAGCAACGAGATCGCAATAGCCGCGTGCCCGCCGAACCATGCCGAAACCAGCCGAGGTCGTTTCCGCTCGAAGAAGAGCAGAACCAAGCCCTCCGTGACAAATATCGGCGCCGTGAGGGGGTGTATCCAGACCAGGGCCAAGTTGGCGGCGAAATGAAACATCCACCATAAAGGACGGGGAGTGTGAAGCAATCGAAAATAGGTGTAAGCCGAGACAAGTCCCAAGAGCACGATAGGCGCGTACATGCGGATTGCTTGCGAGTGATATACATGGAGTGGATTTACGGCCATGAGAGCTGAAGCCAGGATGGCCCCGTTGTGACCGATAAACCGGCGTGCGAGGACATAGAGCATCGCCAGTGTAAGCACCCCGGCAACAACCGAAACGGCCCGTAGCGACATCGCGGACGGGTCGACCCAATGAGCCCAGTAGTATTCGAAAATGAAATATCCAGGCGTAATTGTGGGGTTGGTAATTTCCACGTGCGCGAGGAACATTCGCAAACTCGGATCGGCCAGATGCCGTAACGTAATCACCTCATCGTACCAAGGCGATTCGAAACTCAGCCGGTGGATCCGGACGAAAGCACCCAAGAGCAGGACGAGCGCCAGGGACAAAATATGACGTGGCTTGACCTGCATGATTCACCGGGTCGGTGCGGCGGCGAAGCCGGCCGGCCATTGGCGACTTCCCGTACTCGGACGCGCAATCGCGAAGGCGGCGCCCATTTGCCTCGCGGCAGCGGGCCGGCCGTCACGCGAGAGATCGCAATGAAGAGGCGGATGCGTCACAATTCGATCGCCTTGCCCGCCTTCGCAATGAGGACATCCTTTAGGCCTTCCTTGGTCAGGGCCGATTGGAGGGCTTGGAGTGCGTCGGTTTCGCCGTGGACGAGGACGGCGCGGCGGGCGGAGTCCTTGAAGCATTTGCCGAAGTCGATTAGGTCGGAGCGGCCGGCGTGTCCGCTGAAGGAGTTCATGATTTGGACTTCGGCGTTGAGGGCGTACTCGACGCCGAAGATTCGGATGCGGGGCCTGCGTTCGACGATGCGCCTGCCGAGGGTGTGTTGGGCCTGGAAGCCGACGATGAGGATTGTGTTTCGGGGGTCCTCGCAATTGTTCTTGATGTGGTGCTGGATGCGGCCGAACTCGCACATGCCGCCGGAGGCGATGATGATGCAGGGCTCGTGCTTGGAGTTGAGCCGGACACTTTTCTCGGTCTCGCGAATGTACTCGATGTGGCTGGTCTTGAAGGGGTCGCCCGCGCGCTCCATGAGGGCGCTGGTCTCGTCGTCGAAGCAGTCGGTGTGGAGGCGGAAAATCTCGGTGACGTTGGCGGTCAAGGGGCTGTCGACATAGACGGGGATGCGGGGAATGAGGTTGGCTTCCTCGAGGCGCTTGATGACGTATACGACTTCCTGGGAGCGCTCGAGGGAGAAACTTGGGATGATGATCTTCCCGCCGCGATGGTAGGTGGCGGTCACGATCTTGGCGAGGTCTTCCTCCATCGACTCGATGGGCTTGTGGTCGCGGTTGCCGTAGGTGGATTCCATGAGGACGGCGTCGGCCCCGGAGGGCATCCAGGGATCAATGAGCAGGGGCATGTTCTTGCGGCCGATGTCGCCCGAGAATACGAAGGTCTTTTTCTCGCCGCCCTCGGTGGCCTCGAGATAGGTGATGGCGCTGCCGAGGACGTGGCCCGCGTCGTGGAAGGTGACAAAGACGTCGTCGATAATCTCGATTCGTTCCTCGTAGGGGACGCAGATGAAACGGCGCAGGATGCGGTGTACGTCGAGGGGTTCGTAGAGGGGCCCGATGAAGGACTTGCCTTTCTTGGCGAGCCACGCGGCATCCTTCATCTGGATGTTCGCGCTGTCGAGCAGCATGATCGCGCAAAGGTCGCGAGTGGCCGGGGTGGCGTAGATGCGGGCGCGGAACCCCTCGCGCCCGAGAAGCGGAACGAGTCCGCTGTGATCGATGTGGGCGTGGCTGAGCACCATCGCGTCGATGGAGTGCGGCTCGAAGGGCAGGCGCCGGTTCTTGGCGTCGGACTCGTTGCGGCGGCCTTGGAACAAGCCGAAGTCAAAGAGGATGCGCTTGCCGTTTACCTCGAGGACGTGCTTGCTTCCGGTGACTTCCTCGGCGGCGCCGTAACAGGTCAGTTTCATTTGGATGCTCCGGATTGGATGCGGGCGTCGCCGAGCAACGCTCGGGCGTGTTCGAGGCTGACGGCGGTCAGCGAGCCGTCGAGCAACCTTGCGAGTTCCTTCACCCGATCCTCTCCCTCGACGCGCGTCACGGTCGTGATCGTGCGTTTGTTTCGCGAGGATTTGGCGACGGTGAAATGGGACTGCGCCGCCGCGGCGATCTGCGGGAGGTGGGTGATGGCGATGACCTGGTGGGTGCGGGACAGATCGGCCATCTTGGCGGCGACCTGGTTGGCCACTGCCCCCCCCACTCCGGCGTCAATCTCGTCAAAGATAAGGGATGGAATGCGGTCGGCATGGGCAAAGACGGCCTTGAGCGCGAGCATGATGCGGGAGATTTCGCCGCCGGAGGCGACCTGCCTCAGGGGCTTCATTCGTTCGCCGGCATTGGCCTCGAGGGCGAACTCGACCTTGTCGATTCCGTCCGCCGACAGGGCGACGCGCTCGAATTGGACCTCGAAACGCGCTCCCTTCATGCCCAAATCCTGCAGACCGGCGGATACTTTTTTTTCGAGCGCCTTGGCCGTCTTGATTCGCGAGGCCGACAGGGCGTGGGCGGCGGCCATGGTCTTTTCGAGGAGGGCCGCGTGTTCGCCGCGGAGTTCGGCCAAGCGCTGGTCCTTGTTGGAGTCTGCCTCGACCTCTCTCGATGCCTTGTCGCGATGGGCCAGGATGTCGTCGATCGTATTGCCGTATTTCCTCGATAGGTCTCGGATGAATGAGAGGCGGGTGTTGACCTCGTCGAGTTCGCGGGGGTTGAACTCGAAGCCGTCGGAATATTCGCGCAATTCGTCGGCGACCGCCTGGAGTTCCTCGCGCAAGCGATTGGCCTGGAGGGCGAGGGCGGCAAACTTATCGTCGATCGAGGCGAGATCGTCTATCGACCCGATTGCCTTCGCCAAGGAATCGACGGCGGACGGCGGGTCCTCGGATGCGGAGACGAGTTGGTATGCGGTGGAGGCGAGGGCGTAGATACGCTCGGCATTGGCGATCCGGTTGCGTCGCGACTTGAGTTCTTCCTCCTCGCCGGGGACCAGGCCGGCCTTGTCGATTTCCTCGATCTCGAAGCGCAGGAAATCGAGGCGGCGGGCATGGTCGCGGTCATCGCTGGCCAGACGTTCGATCTCGCGCTCGAGTTCGCGCAGGCGGCGGACGTGTTGTCCCAGCGACACGGCAGGCTCGACGTGACCGCCGAAGCCATCGAGCAACGCGAGCTGCCTGTCTGGCCGGAGGAGCGACTGGTGTTCGTGTTGGCCGTGGAGATCGACGAGCTCGTCGCCGATTTGCGCCAGGACCGACACGGGAACGAGGCTGCCGGCGAGGTAGGCGCGGCCGCGACCCTCGGCGGAGATGACGCGCGACACGAGGAGTTCGTCGCCGTCGAGCTCGAGGGAATGCTCGGAGAGGAGCGCCCGCAAGCGGGCCGAGGGGTGGGGCAAGCGGAAGATGGCGTCGACCTTCGCGTGGACCGCGCCCTCGCGCACGACCTCGCTGGACGCGCGCGCGCCGAGGACGAGATTGAGGGCACCGACGACGATCGATTTGCCGGCACCGGTTTCGCCGGTGAGAACGTTGAAGCCGCTGGTGAAGTCGACTTCGAGATCGTCGATCAGGGCGTAATTTTGGATACGCAGAGTCTGGAGCATGGCGATCCGCCGATTATATGGGGGCCCGGAGGTGGACCAGAAACTCGCGATTGCCGGCCGGGCCGAGCAAGGGCGAGGGTATCACGGTTTCCGGAAGGAATCCCAGTTCGCGAGACTGCGCCAGGACATCGGCGATGACTTGTTCGTGGACCTCGGGGTCCCGCACCACTCCGCCCTTGCCGACCAAATTTTTACCCGCCTCGAATTGGGGTTTTATCAGGGCGATGCCCTCGGCGGGTAGTGCCAACAAGGGGCGCAGGGCGGCCAGGACGATCTTTAGCGAGATGAAGGAGCAATCGACCACGAAGAACGAGGGGTTTTCCGGGAGGGCGGATGGGTCGAGGTTGCGGATATTCGTGCGCTCGATCACCGTGACGCGGGGGTCTTGGCGCAATTTCCAGTGGAGCTGGCCGTACCCGACGTCGACGGCGTATACGTGCGCGGCACCATGCTGCAACATGCAGTCGGTAAAGCCGCCGGTCGAGGCGCCGACATCGATCGCGAC
>CANKTP010000196.1 GCA_947486375.1 Candidatus Hydrogenedentota bacterium
TCGCGTCGAAGGCCTTGTCGGCGCGTTCTTTCGCCTTCGGGTCCTTAGTGGCCGCGTAGGCGAAGCATTCCCCGGCGCCGTACATGGACGTCCACAAGCCGTCGTTGTCGCTGTCGCCGGTTTGGGCGGATTCAATGTTGCCGGGCTCTTTTAGATAGGCCTCGATCACGAAGCCGTAGGGCGTGCGGCGGTGATATTTGTCGATGAGATCCTCGTAGTGCGCGGCCTTTTCCTTCAGGGTCATCGGGATGCGGCGTATCACGCCGACGCCGGCGGGAGTGGCGAAGAAGGCGTCGCCATTGGACGTGACCGCGATTGATCGGACTTCGTCCGACGGCAGCCAGCGTTTCCCTTGGCGGTAGGCCCAGTGCGTTCCGTCGAAGTGAATTGCGCCCTTTGTAGTCCCAAACCAGATTGAGCCATCGGCTCCGCCGGCCGCGCTGGTGAAGTCGTTGTAGGGAAGGCCGTCGTGGCCGTCGTATAGGGACCAGCCTTTCTCATCCAAGACGCCGACGCCCTGTGGGGATGCGAACCAAAGGCGGTCGAGAGAGTCGAAGGCCACGGCCTTGATGGGCTTGGGATCCCAGCTTCGGGTCGCATCAGCGGGACTCACAAGGATATCATCGCCCGTTTCGTCCGAGGTGATCCGCAGCCCACTCAGGGTCCCAACGGCTAACCAACCGCTGGCCGCTCGTGCCGGACGGCAGGTCAGTTCACGTTCGATACTTTCCGGACCGTCATAGTCTGGTGGGACGGGTTTCCGCGCGTCGTCGCGCGTCCACTGAGTGCCATCAAAAACGACCACCCATCCCGCGACCCCCTCGGCGATTACCGCGCCCGCGGCGTCGACCGATATCCGGGCGACATCATTGTCCGGAAGCCCATCGGCCGTGGTGTAGGCCCGCGAGGTCTCCTGACCAAACGCGCCGACGACGACGGAGTTCTGCGCGAGGGCGGTGGCGCCCATGGCCAGGGCGCAAACGAAAAGGGCGGTGGCGCGAAGCAGCACGACGATTCCTCCACTTGAGACTGGGTGATTGTTAGGAATGGGCCTTCAACAAAAAATAGATCGCGACGCCCGTCACCGACACATACAGCCACAGGGGCAGCGTGATTCGGGCGAGGCGGCGATGGGCATCGAAACGCAGCCTGTACGCGAAAAAGAACGTCGTGAAAATCATCGGGAGGGCGAAGACGGTGACGCCGATATGGGAGATCAGGATGGAAAAGTATACCGGCCGGATCGCGCCCTCGCCGAGGAACTTCGTGTCCCCATGCACGTTGTGATACGCGATATACGACACGAGGAAGAGCGCCGAGAAGACGAACGCCGCGATCATCAGGGTCATGTGGACCCGGCGGCGCTTCGCGCGGATGGCCAGGTATCCCGCCGTCAGGCAGCACGCGCTGAGGCCATTGAGTATGGCGTTCACCGCGGGCAGCGCATCGTACGCCGAGATCGAGGAGCCCGCAGGCGTCTTGAAATAAATCAGCCAGACGAGAAATCCAAACGCCGCCGCGCTCACGGCGAGGATACCCCCTATCGCGGCACGGTCGTTCGTCCCGGCGCTCATCCCGCGCAATCTCTAAAATTATCGGTCGACATCGCGCGGGAGTATATCACCGCGGGCGGTTGTGGTGCGGGCTTCCAGCCTGGGGAAATTAGGGACAGTCACCTATTATTCTATTTTACGGTAAATCCGGGGTTCTCTCCCTGATCGAAACCGGCATGCGAGGCCAAGATGAACTAGATAAATAGAATAATAGGTGACTGTCCCTAATTTCCTATATCCGCCGTGTGCGCCCCTCCCAGTACGGCTCGCGCAATTTCCGCTTGAACAACTTCCCCGAGTCTTCGCGCGGGAGCTCGGCGCGGAACTCGACCACGCGCGGAATCTTGAAGCCCGCCAGCTTGGGTTTGAGGAAACCTATCACCGCGGCCGCGTCGAGCGCCGCCCCGTCTTGCGGCTCGATCACCGCCGCCAGCGCCTCGCCGTACTCGTCGTCGGGGATGCCGAACACGGCGCAATCGCGGACCCCCGGCATCGTGATAAGCACGGACTCGATCTCCGCGGGATAGATGTTCACGCCCCCCGAGATGACCATGTCGTTTGCGCGGTCGCAGAGAAACAGGAAGCCTTTGTCGTTCATGTAGCCGACATCGCCGCTGGTGATCAGCCCGGCCATCTCGACCGAGCGCCGCTTGGCGTCGTCGCCCTGGTAGGTGAAGTCGGGCGCCCAGGGGAGGCGGGTGTATACGGCGCCGATTTCGCCGCGGGGCAACTCGCCGCCGTCCGCCCCGAGAATCTTCACGAACGCGCCTTCATACGCCCGGCCAACGGTGCCGGGATTCGCGAGGGCCTCCGCGCTGTTGCAGAAGGTCACCGCTCCCACCTCGGTGCTGCCGTAGTATTCGTGAATGATGGGGCCCCACCAATCGATCATGGCCTTCTTGACCTCCGCCGGACACGGCGCCGCCGCATGGACGATGTAGGTGAGCGAACGCACGTCGTACTTCGCGCGTACCTCCTCCGGCAATTTCAATAACCGGATGAACATCAACGGCACCATCTGGACGTGCGTGATACGGTGTTTCTCGACCAACGCGAGGAAGGCCTCCGGATCGAACTTCGGCATGAGCACGACGAAGCCGCCGAGTTGCGTCGCGAGCACACCCGCTGCATTGGGTGCTGAATGATAGAGCGGCGCGGGGATGATCGTCCGAAGGTCCGGCCCAACGCCGAGCACGCGGCAATACTGCTGGACTGTTTGCATGTATTGCTCGGGGGTCGGCGCTTGCCGCCGTACACCTTTTTGCCGGCCGGTCGTGCCCGAGGTGTAGATCATGCTCGACACCTCGGCCTCGGGCGGCTGCGACCAGGGCTGTTGACCCGCGAGCCATGAGTCCCAATCGAGCGTGTCTGCCGGCGCAGAGGCCTGCGCGGGGTCAACGCCGTAAGCCTCGACAAGTTCCGGATCGACCGCAACGGCGATGACGATGAGGCCGGGCGGAATGACGTCCTTGATCTGGCGCAGGAGGTCGGCGTGGATCACTAGGACCTTCGCCCCGGAATCCTTCAGGATATACGCGACCTCCTCGCCGCGCAGGTGCCAGTTGATGGGCACCGGATACGCCCCAAGAATGCGCGCGCCCATGGTGCCTTCGAGGAACGGCACGTCATTACGCAACATCAACGCCACCGAGTCGGCCTTACGCACACCAAGCCCGTGAAACCCCGCCGCAGCCTGCGCCGCGTGTATCATCACCGCCGCATGCGGCACGAAGCGCGCCCCAATCTGAACTCCACCCGCCATGTTGTCTAATCTCCCGTTGTGTGTCCGAGTCAAACCTGCCGCGCATTCTAGCGGGACTCGCCCCGAACGTCGATTTTTGCGCATGGGCAGGCGTATGACGGCATTGGACGCCCCCTGCGCGGCGCGCCTCGATTGGCTACTCGGACTGTAATCGCAACAGGAAGCCGGCCGGAGTGATCGCCGGCACGGCAGACCGTGCAAAATCGACCCTGTTTCGCGTCACGATAAACTCGCACCCGGATCGCCGCGCTTGGACACTCGTGACAGCGTCCTCAAAGTCGGCGAATCCCGAGATCATGGCCTCCTCAAGTGCGCCCTTGTCGCAGGGAGGAATTTCGAATGTATCGATAAGCCACTGCACCGCATCCCGGGTCGATTCCGCCGATCGGCTTTTCGACAACAAGTAGAAGGCGGTCGTGATGGCATGCACGGCGAGCACGCCGTCGAATTTCCGGTATAGGACACCATCCAGTATCGAGGCCGCATCCTCGAAGAATGGCTCGCGGCGTTGGAGGAAGTCGAGTAACACATTCAAATCGACAAGGATTTTCATTCGTATTTTTTGCGGATGTGGTCCCGGTAACTCCCCTCATCCCCGGCGTCCGGGGGAATGATGCCGGCGAACTTCTCCACGTCGGGGTGATGCGTCCGGCGACCGGTTTCCAAGACACGTATTTCCACCCGGGTGCCGTCGGGCAATTCCAACGGTTCGTCCGCGACGATCATCCCGTTCTTCACATGTCCGCAGTAACCCATGATCCATTGTCTCCTGAAGCACTGTCATCATAATCCAATCGCTGCGAACCAATCCACCGATGGCGCCGATGGACTCCGATGAGAAGTGAACAAGTGTGGCCCCCGCCAATCGCCGTTCCCGGTTGAACACCCCCAGGACCCGTGCTATCGTCCGCGCGCATGGACACCGCCGCCCTGAACTACGACCTCCCGGAAGAGCTCATCGCCCAGAGTCCCGCCGAGCCGCGCGACGCCGCGCGCCTGCTGGTGCTCGACCGGGCGACGGGCCGGATGGATGAGGCCGTCTTTGCTGATATCGCTCGTTGGCTCCGCCCAAAAGATTGTTTGATCTTAAACAATACAAAAGTCATCCGGGCTCGACTACATGGGAATAAGGTGACCGGCGGAAAGGTCGAGTTATTCCTGCTTCGTGAGATGGGGCGCGGTGCTTGGGAGGCACTGGTTCGTCCCTCGGCCAAGGTTCGTCCGGGATCGATCGTCCGGATCGGCGAAACCGTCCGGGCGACGGTGGGGGAGGTCCTGCCGGAGGGGCATCGGTTGGTCACTTTCGACTCGCCGGATGTCCTTTCCATTTTGGAACAACAAGGCGAGGTGCCGCTGCCACCTTACATCACGCGCGACTCGGCGGATGCTCGGGACACCGTTCGATATCAAACGATCTTTGCGCAGACCCCGGGCGCCGTCGCGGCGCCAACCGCCGGACTTCACTTTACCGATGCCGTATTCCGTGACCTCGACGCGGGGGGCGTGAACCGGGCATTCCTGACGCTGCACGTCGGGTATGGCACCTTCAAACCGATCCAAGCCGAACGATTGGAGGACCACCGGGTCGACCCGGAGGAGTTCGTCCTGTCGGAAGAAACCGCCGCTGTCCTCAACCGGACCCGCGCCGAAGGCGGGCGAATCGTGGCCGTGGGGACGACCTCGACCCGGGTGCTGGAGTCGCAATACCGCGACGGACAGTTCCATCCGGGCGAGGGCACAACGGGACACTATATATTTCCGCCGTACGTCTTTCGTGGGGTCGACGCCCTGATCACCAATTTCCACCTGCCGCGTTCGAGCCTTCTGGCACTGGTCTGCGCCTTCGCGGGGACGGAACAGGTGCTGGCGGCATATCGGTATGCGGTCGAGAAACGGTTCCGGTTCTATTCCTATGGCGATGCGATGCTGATTGTATGAAGCCCGCCATGCAGGGTAGGCTGTTGTCCTCCCTTGAACTTGAGGTATGGCACCCATGACGAAGACGATGTCGGTGACCGGCCCAGTGCCGGATATGGTTAAGGCGATGGAGTCCGGTGACGAGGCGGCGCTGGTGACGGCGCGGCAGATGATTCCGTCGTACGGTGCCAAGGCGGCATATTACGTCGCGCCGTTACTCTCGCACGAAAAAGAGTCCGTGTGGCGAACTGCCTTCAACATCTTGGCGGACGTGGCGAACGAGGCCTGCGCGCCGGGACGCGAAGATGATCGGGAATATGTGAATCGCGTTTTCATGGATATCCTTGAGGGTTCGCCGACACCGCACCTGATCGAGTGGACGTTTCGCCTGTTGCCGTTGGTGACGCCCGAGGGGGCGGACGTGGACGCCGTGGCGGCGTACCTCGATCAGCCTGACTATCGCGAGAAGGCGCGCACGACGCTCGAGGCGATCGGCACGGTAAGAGCGGCGGCGGCCCTAAA
>CANKTP010000197.1 GCA_947486375.1 Candidatus Hydrogenedentota bacterium
GGTCTACGGCGTGCCCAACGGGATGCGCAACGGCTTCTACCGCATGACCCAGGACGCCGCCGCCGAACAATTCAACTGGCCCTCTACGCTCAACCCGGACTACACGCCAGCGAAGGACGCCGAACTCGCGCGCCTCTACGGCGGTCGCACCGCGCCCGGCTACATCCATCGCGTCCTCGGACAACACGGCGCGCCGGAACACGCCGTATTCAACCTCGACGACTATCTCGCCTGCGTCGATCCCGCGCTCGACGCGCCGTCCTTCATCGTATGCGAGGGCGGTCCCTTCGAGGCGCCGGTCGAAGTCCCCGGCGGCGCGTACTACCTCGGTTGCGATCTTGGGTATGCGCGCGACCCCTCCGAGTTCGTCGTGTTCCGCGCCGACGAACCGCATTTCGTCAACGTATTGCGCGTGCGGCTCGAAGGCGTCAACTTCGCGCGCCAGGCCCGCATCATCGAGGAACTCGACGCCGCCTATGCGTTTCGCCGCATCGGAATCGACGCCGGCAACAACGGCCGCGCCGTCGCCCACGAATTGATGTCCCTCGGCGGCGATTGGGGATACAAGATCGAGGCCATCGACTTCGGAGCCTCCGCCCGCCTCGTCCCCCTGCCCAACGGCGACGCCCAGCGAATCCCCGCCAAGACCTTCATGACCGGCCTCCTCCAACGCCGCATGGCCGAGCGCACCCTCGTCTTCCCCCGCCTCCCCGAGCGCGAGGAACAATACGCCTCGCACACCTACGCCGTCGGCGTCTTCGGCCACATCCTCTATAACAAGGGAAACGACCACCTCATCGACGCCGACCGTTGCGCCCTGTATGCCCGCTACCTTGACACGCATGATATTGATACGCGGGGCATTAATACCGTGCCGACAGACCCGGGGTTTGGTATTGGGTGGTTCTAGGGATGCATTACCTTCTGTCTTCTATCTTCTAACTCCTATCTTCTCAAAACGGCGCATCCTTCGACGCCGCGAAGAAGAATTGGCCTGGGTCTTCCGGCTCCCAGCGATACTTTTTCAGGTCGCAGGTCTCGTCTTTGCCGAACTTGACGCCTTCTTTTTTTAGGAGCATCTCTTGGATGATCGGGCGTTCCGCTTCGCTACGTGCGCTGATGCCGCCCTTGTGGTTGATCACGCGTTGCCAGGGCACGTCGTCGCGGGGACCCACGGCGCGCATGGCGTAGCCGACGGCGCGCGCGGCGCGGGGGGCGCCGAGGATCGTGGCGATCTGGCCGTAGGTCATCACGCGGCCCTTGGGGATGAGGCGGACGACGCGGTAGACGGCTTCGTAGAAGTTTTCGGGGGGCGCGATGGCGGTTTTTTTGGCTGGACTGCGTTTGGCGGGCATGGGCGGGTCCTTGTCGGAAACGAGACCGGGACTAGGGTATGGGAATTATGGGACCTATACCATGCGGTCGATCTGCGACGGGAGCGCCATTAATGGCGGCGATGTTCGACACTGGTCCAATCTCCCCCATTGGTCCTATCAGTCCCATTTCTAATTCGTGACGGCCTTCCCCACCAGCTTCTCCTTTTTGCCCATGCGTTCCCGGAGGAATATGGCGATGCCGAAGAGGAGCATCAGGGCCTGGCTTCCCCAGAACACGACGAGGGAATTCCATATCCCGCTGGTGAAGCCGTAGCTATGCAGGCCGACGCCCAACAAGTTCACGCCCCACCAGGAGAAGGCGACGATGCAGCCGGTCGCGATGGCGCACATGTTGATGCCGAGGTGGCGGACGTAGCCGCCCATGCGGGCGTGCAGCGTCGCGAGACACGACAGCACGATCATCAGCGCGCCGTTTTCCTTCGGGTCCCAGCCCCAAAAGCGGCCCCAACTGTAGTTGGCCCAGATGCCGCCGAGGACCGTGCCGATCAGGGAGAACACGAGCGCGAAACACATGATGCCGTAGACCATGCGCGTGATCTCGGCGTAATACGCGGGCTGGTCCTTCTTGAACCCGACAAGCTTCCCGAAGATGTACACGTGCGCGACCGCCGCCGCCAGCATCCCCGCGGCATAGCCCACGTTGATGATCGTGACGTGGGTCGCCAGCCAGAAGTTCGTGTCGAGCACCGCCTCGAGGGTCGGCATCGTGTCCTGTTTGTCGCTCATCTCGTATTTGTTCGCGAGGAACAAGCCGAACCACCCGAGCAGCGCCGCGACCGAAATCCCGATGCGTCGGCGGTTCAGGAACTCGATGAACAGCGCGACGAACACGAGCACCGCCGTGATGAACAGGATGGTCTCGTAGAGCGTGCTGACGGGCGGACGTCCCCGGATGATGCAGCGGTAGACAATCCCGGTCACGAGCAGCGCCCAGGGGATCGTCACCGCGCCCCACGTCAGCCGGCGCAGTCCCTTGCTCTGCATGCGCAGCCACGAGATCGCGATCAGCACGAAGCTGAACACGAACAACCATTGGGCGTAGAAGAAATATTTCGCCCGGTAGAACGAGACTTCCATCGGCACCTTCGCGTATTCGCCGCGCTCGGTCGCGCTACCCACGACGAACTTGCTGAAGGCCTGCGCTTCCTGTTTGAACTGGAGCGGGTTGTCCGCGAGCCGGGCCAACCGTTCGAGCGACGCGAGATGTTCGAACTCCGCCGCCTGGCGCGGGTCCGCGCCGCTCATCATCCGTTCCGGATCGAGCAACATCGCCGGGGTGAGCCATTCGCTGTCCCCGGCCTTGACGGGCGGAAGCATCGCCATCGCCATCGAGCGCACCGCGAAGAAATTCGCGTTGTCGACGCGGTCGACGAACCCGAGCAGCGCGTCTTCCTCGGCCTTGTATTTGTCCGGCGTGCCCGCCTTTGCCGCTTCGTCTTTCAGGACAAACAGGGCCTGCGCCGACGTGCGCAACTGCTCGCCCTTCGCGTGGACCTGGCCCAGGGTCGGGTTCGGCGTCTCGGGAAACATTCGTGCAAGCAGCGCGCTGTCGCCGATGCTCAGGTCCGCCCGCGCGAACTCGAGGAAATACGCGAGCATCTCGAATTCGTTGATGTTGTTCGCGAGGTTCAAAATCTGCGACTGCTTCGCCGAGCGGTCCTTCAGCTCGATGTTGGAGTACGCGCCCGCCAGCTCGAATACCTTCGCGCGGATCGGCAGCAACTCGTTGTAGCTGTACCGGCCGAATCGCTTCGCGCGCGTGGGCGCGCCGATGCCCGTGATCGCCTCCGTGTCCTCGATCCAAAAACATTTATAGTCCTTCGCAATCTCGGGGAAGAACATGCAGTCGAGCGCCCACTCCATCGGCGAGAGTTTCGGAAGCGGAGCGCGCGTGAACCGCGCGATGGTCTTCTCGAAGGTACCTTTCTCGTGGAGGTTCAGCGTGCGCATCCCGTTGATGCGGAGCATCTTGAAATTGGCGACCGTGTCGAGCGGTTTGACGCGCCCACCCTCCTGGATCGGGAGCCGCGCGAAGAGATCGATCGTTTCCTTGTCCCATTTTCCCGCGCTATAGACATCCTTGGCAGAAGCCGGGACCGCAAGGCACAGCAGACCCGCGCCGATAACCAATGCAGCAATCGTTCGCGTGATCACGGTGCCAATGGCAAAAGAGGGCAGACACCACGCTGCGGCGTGGCCCCTACGGGGGCCCGTAGTATTGGGGTTTGTAGTGATCATGCCGGACGCCTCTTGTTTTCCGCCTGGATGTATTTGAGCAGCTTCTGCGTGAAATGGATGAGCAATCCCGCGCTGATGACGATGCACGAATACAACGGCCAGTGGTCCGCCGGATTGCGGACGACCTCGAATACGGTGAAGAACTCGCCCGGCGCGCCGGTGAGCGCGGGGGCGTTCGGCCCGAAGGATTGCTGGAAGAAAGTCCAGCCCTCGTGGCGCAAGGGGTTGTTCATGAAGATGAGGATCGACTCCTTCGATTCGCCCTCGAGCTTGGTCACTTCGCTCTCGAAGGACGCGGGCCGGTCGGTTCCCGGGTGAAGTACCCGCGTGAACTTGTCGAGCTTCAACGCGAAGGGAATAATCATGGTCTCCTTCGTGAGGTCGAGCGTGTAGGTCTTGCCGTCGCTCGCGACCGTCAACGGATAGTTCGCCATGCCCCAGAGGATCGCCTCGGTTTTTTCGCCGGTCGCCTTGTCCGTGATCGTGGCATGTGCCCCGGCGATGTTGTTCTCCGCCTGCGGGTCGAGCTTTAGGGTCTCGAGGACATAGCCGTCGACGACGCCCGGGGATTCGGCCACCATGGGACCGGCTTTGACGGGAAAGCTGTTGTGGGCGTAGCCGCTGACGGTCAAGTCGAAGGGCAACGACCCTGAGTAAAACGTCCGCGCGCGGTCGCCCTCGAGGTCCTCGAGTTCGCGTTGAGGGACGATCATGTTGGCCTTGTCCGTGCCGGGCTCGCCGATCTCGATGGCCCAGTCCGTGAAGCTGAGGACGCGGTCCGAGGTCTGCGTCTCGTAGAGCCGCATGAACCCGCGTTGGGAATATTGGAACGTCACGAAACCCGCGACCATCATCACGACCATGCCGATATGCACGATCAACACGCCGGGCCGTCTCCAGTTTTTCTTGAGCCGGATGAGGCCGCCGATCACGAGGTTGATCGAGAGCAGGATCATGACGAGATATCCGCCGGGCAGAGGCACCGGTACGGGCCCGACCCAATGGATGAGGAAGGTCGACTCGAAATATTTCCGCTGCACTTCGAGCAGGCCGTGGTCGACCTGTTCGAGCGTTCCGAAAAAGGTCAGCGCGAGCATGAAGAGGATCATCGTCGCGGCGAAGCCGTACGACGAAAACAGATTGATTGCCGCTTGGAGCAGTTTCATCAGTGAAGGGCCCTTTGCATCATTCGGCGCGGAACGACGCGCAGAACTGGGTGAAGGCGTCCTTGAGTCCCGCGACCTCGCCTTCGGGTCCGGTCATCCGGATGAACACGCTGCCCGTTTCCGAGATTGCCGCTGTACCCAACAACATCTGGCCTTCCGTTTTCGCGCCCTGCATGTCGGTGTAGGTCCCCGAGACCTCGACCATCGGCGCGGGCTTGCCGAGCACCGTGATGGTGGGTAGCTGGGCGATCTCGGCATCGGAGAGTTGCGCCGCGCCCATTTGGCCGCGCCACCGGTTGATGTTCATCGCCGCGCCGCCGGCCGTGCCGCCGAGCACCGTGACGTAACACTCGACGCCCTCGGCCACGCGATAGGTGATCAGGCGCATGGGACGTTCCGGCGTGGCTTCCCAACCCGCGGGAATGCTCCAGGCATAGCCGCCGCCCTTGCCCTCGGTGGCGCCCGCCGCAGGGGACGCGCTGGGCGCGGCTTGCGCCGTATCGAGCGGCGGATGATTCGCGGGCAACGCCTCGGCTGGAGCCACGGTCGGCTCTACCGCCGCCGTGTCGTGCGCGGCGTGGTCCGCCGGCTGCAACGATCCGATCAACTGGATGAACCGGTTCTGTTCCGCGGTGGCCACGTCCGCCGGACCCACAAACTTGAGGTATACGCCATGACTCTCGTACTCGAACAGAAGACCCATCAAGCGATAACCGGGGATCGGTTCCGCTGCGCCCATGCCCTTGTACGCGCCGTCGAACTGGATGTAGAGCGCCTGCTGCTCGAAGACCGGGATGCGCGTCAACGCGGCGAACTCCTCGTCCGTGTAGGGCGTGAGTTGCATTTGTCCGCGCCACCGGTCCGCGTTCGCCCGGATGCCCCCGCCGCCGCCCGGCAACACGCTCAAGTAGCACTCGGCCTCGCCGTTGGGCCCCACGCTGAA
>CANKTP010000198.1 GCA_947486375.1 Candidatus Hydrogenedentota bacterium
ATATCCACAGGCATCCACAAAAGAAAAAGAACCAAAAAGAAAACGTTCTACGACGACGGCGATTTCGCTACGCATACCACACCCCAAGAACATACAAGGCACAGAGAACACGGAGGAAGAACAAGGGCTTGGAGAATTTCAGGCTCCAACCCGTTGGGTGAGGTAGGAGAAAGTCTCTAACTCATTTGTTTTTTGTTTCTCCCTAACTCTGTGTCTCTGTGGTGAATGAACTGCTGTTTTTAGGTTTATAGAAACGCCCCACCGAAAACAAGTCAAGCTCCGTGGGAGCGGCATGGATGCGTTCGCCCGATTACCCCAGGGCGGCGGCGCCGGGGGACTGCGGGCGATACTGCAGCTCGTACAACGTGTGGTACAGCCCCCGTTGCGCCAAGAGTTCCTGATGGGTCCCGGTCTCGCGGATTTCCCCCTTGTGCATGACCGCGATCCGGTCCGCGTGTTGGACGGTCGACAGCCGGTGGGCAATCACAATGCAGGTGCGGCCCTCCATCAGCTTCGCGGTCGCGTCCTGGATTAGCGCCTCGGTCTCGGTGTCGATGCTCGAGGTGGCCTCGTCGAGCACGAGGATTTGCGGATCGAACGCGAGCGTCCGCGCGAAGGCGAGCAATTGGCGCTGGCCGGAAGACAGGTTGCAACCGCGTTCGCCGACATCATAGCCATAGTTTCCGGGAAGGCGCTCGATGAACCCCGCCGCGTTGACATATTCGGCGCAACGCCGCACATGCTCGTCGCTCATGGTCTCGTCGCCCATGCGGATGTTGAACTCGACGGAGCCGGAGAAAAGGTAAACATCTTGCAAGACAACGCCAATCTTCGTCCGCAACGAGGTCATCTCGTACTCCCGCACGTCGATTCCGTCGATGAGGACCGCCCCGCGCTGGACATCGTGGAAACGGCTCAACAAGGAGGCGAGGGTGGTTTTCCCCGCGCCGGTATGACCGACGACGGCGACGCGCTCCCCCGGCGCAATGGAGAGGCTCACGTCCTTGAGGACCCACCGTTCGTCCTCATAGGCGAACGACACGCCACGCAACTCCACCTCCCCCCGGAGCTTCGTACACTCGATTGGTGCCGGGGCGTTGACGATATCCGGCACGGTATCGAGCAGCTTGAATATCCGCTCGGACGACGCCATCGCCGCCTGCAACAGGTTGTACTTGTCCGCGAGGGACCGGATCGGCGCAAACATGCGCTCGGTCCACTGCATGTAGGCGTAGAGCATCCCGATGCTGGCCGGTCCCGCCGCGGTCAATTGGCCGTCGAGGATCTGGCGCCCGCCGCAAAGGACGACAAGGGCGATCGAGAGCGCGCCGAGGAAATCGACCGCAGGAAAGTAATACGAGAAGTAGGCGACTTGGCGGACCCATTCGTCGCGATGCTCGGCGTTGAGGCGGTCATAGCGCTCGAAGGCGCGGTCTTCGTGGCCAAAGGCCTGGACGATGCGCATCCCGCTGATGTTTTCCTGGGTGAAGGCATTGAGGCGGGCGATGCGCCGCTGGATCTCGAGGTAGGAAGCGCGGGCATACCTCCGGAAGACCATGCTGACGACCACGATGCCGGGAAGCACGCTTAACGCGACGAGCGTCAACCTCCAGTTAAGCCACAACATCATCGCGAAGATGAAGACAATGCTCACCACCTCGCCGATCGCCTGGACAAGCCCGGCGACGATCGTCTGTTGGATGTTTTCGACGTCGCCCGTTACCCGGGTGAGTAGCCGGCCCACGGGATTCCGGTCGAGGAACCGCAGGGACATGTCCTGAAGGTGCGCGAATATCTTGAGACGCATGTCCTGCATGGTCCGTTGGCCCACATAGGTGACGAACATCATCTGCGCATAGCGCATCAGGGTTTCGAGGACGATCAAGCCCGCCATGACGCCCATCAGTACCGTCAGGCGGTGGGCGTCCGTATCGAGCTGCGACGCGAAGGCGCCGGGGGCGGCGTCAACCCGCCTGCCGAGTTCGGAGCGTGCGGGGTTTTGGATGTACCTATCGATGGCGATCATGTTGAAATACGGCACCAGGGTGCCCAAGGCCGTGGCCGCGAGCAATAGGAAGGTGGCCAGCGCCATGGGCCGTTTGAACGGGCGCAGATACTCGAGCAGGCGGCGCATGAGCCGCGCATCGTACTGCTTGTCCTGGATTTCGTCGTCGATATGATAGTCGCCGCTCATCCCGCCTCGAGGGCCTCCTCGAGCATTTGCCGTGCGTGAATCGAACCGTAGGGCCCTCCCGCCTCGATCAGTTCGGCGTGCGTGCCCCGCTGCACGATGCGCCCCCGGTCAAGGACCAGGATCAAGTCGGCATGCTGGACCGTGGATACCCGGTGCGAAACGATCACGACGGTCCGGCCGCGCTCGGCGGCCCGCAGGCCCTGCAGAATCGCCTCCTCCGTCTGCGTATCGACGCTCGACAACGCGTCGTCCAGGATGAGGATCGGGGCGTCCTTCACCAACGCCCGCGCGATCGTGAGGCGTTGCTTTTGCCCCCCGGAAAGATTCACCCCGCGCTCCCCGAGAAGAGTCTCGAAGCCTCTATCGAAGAGCCTTGCCGTTTCCGTAAACAAGGCCGTGTCACTGGCCTCCGCAATCTCGCTCCCGGTGGCATCCGGACGGCCCAGGGTCATGTTCGCGCGGATAGTGTCCGAAAACAGGAAGATGTCCTGCGGGACGAACCCGATAGACTCCCGCAGGGTCCGGATCGGGATTTCCTTCGCGTCCGTCCCGTCGAAGAGAATCCTCCCCGCCGACGGCTCGTATTCGCGCGTTATGAGGGAAACGAGCGTCGATTTTCCGGAGCCGGTCGGGCCGACAATCGCGAGTGTGTTCCCGGGGCCTATCTCGAAATCGATGTCCTCGAGGATGGGGGACTCCCCATAGGCGAACGAAACGGAGTCGAATCGTATCGAACCGGCGAGGCGTCGGCCCGCTCCGCCGGGATTGTCCGCTTGGCGAATGGACGGGACCTCGCCAAAGACTTCGGATATCCGGTTCATCGCCACGGCACCGCGTTGATACAGCGTGATGACCCATCCGAACTCGACAAGGGGCCACCCCAGCATGAGGAGACACACCACGAAAGCGGTCAGATCGCCCAGCGTGAGCGGCGACGCCGCGAAGGAAAGGCCACCCGCGCCCAGGACGAGCCGGTGCGTCTCCTCGGCACGCATGATCATGAGCCCGCCCCGCCAAACAATGGCCAGGATGGTCGTCCCAAGGATCAATCCGATGACGGGCCACATGAGGTTCATGACGACGGCAAGCTTCATGTTTTCCCCCATGTAGCGCCGCGACTCGGCCGCGAAGGCCCGCTCCTCCCGGGCCGCCGCTCCATGGGCCTTGACCACCCGTGCGCCCGCAAGGTTTTCCTGGGCCCGGGACGACAGGTCCGAATAGCATTCCTGGACCTGTGCGGTTTGCTTGTGTATGTACATGATGAAAAAGTAAACCGCGATGCTGGCGAGCGGAAGGAAAAGAAGCGAGTAGAGCGCCAGCGTCGCGCTGAGATGCAGCATCACCACGACGCTATAGGGAAGCACAAGCATGTTCGTCGTGCCCATCACGCCCGGGCCGGCAAACATGCGGACAAAGCCGAGGTCGTTCGTCGCCTTCGCCATGATGTCCCCGGTCTTCGTTCGATTGTAAAACGAGCGTGGAAGCCCCTGCAGATGCCGGAAAAAGTCCTTGCGGAGGTCGTACTCGAAATGACGCGAGGCATTGATCATCAGATAGCGTTGCCAGAACCGGGCGACCCCGGCGCATGCCGCAATCCCAAGCAGGAACCAAAAGGAGCCCCACAACGCCGGCATCGACATTGTCCCGCTCTCGAATTCGTCCACCACGCGCCGGATGACCAGCGGCGAACACAACTCGACCGCGGCCAAAAACGCCGCCAGGAGTGCCCCCGCGCCATAGGACCTCCAATAAGGCAGATTGTAGCGAAGCAGTGTCCGGAAAGGGCGGCCCGGAACGGCCTTGTGCTGGGTCTGATACTTGTCCATCGTTACTGGGCGACGGTGCGGATTTCGAGGCCCTGCACGAGTTGCACGAGGTCTTCGGGTCGAAACGGTTTGAGGAGGAACCCGTCCGCCCCGCATTCCTGCAGCCGCGTCTTGTTCTGATCGATTGGCTTCGCCGTCACCATGTAGACCTTGATCCGCGAGAGCTCGGGGTCGGCCTTTATGCGCCGGCACATTTCCCATCCGTCCATTCCGGGCATGGCGATATCGAGCAGGATGAGGCCGTACTCGCGGCCCTCGGCCATCTTGAGGCCTTCCTCCCCGGAACTGCACGTATCGACCGCGAACCCCTCGGCCCCGAGGCAACTTCGCATGAACCCGAGGATTTCGCTGTCGTCGTCGACGCAGAGAATTTTGTCCCCGACGGGGTCCCCCAGGTTTAGTTGCTGGCTGAGCGCGTGCTGGATGCCGCTGAGCAGGCTGCTCTTCCGGAAACTACGGCGCACCCTCGCGGACACGAGCGGGCGGTATTGTTCGTACAAGGCGTCATCGTTGGTCATCAGCACGATGGGGAGACTGCCCGTGTAGGTATTCTTGAGGACCTCCTCGATCAACGAGCGGCCGTCCTCGCCGCTGTCCATGTCCACGACGATGCAATCCGGGCTGTATTTCAGGGCCAGATTGGTCGCGTGATCCAGGGTCGATGCGTGGATGAGGTCCATCCCCTCGGCCGTAATCACGGACCGAATCTGGATTCCCAGCGCACGGTCGTTCGAGACGAGCTCGATCAAGACGTGCGTGTCTTCCGGGTGCGGCAGTTCGCCCGGCTCCCCGGTCACGCGTCGTCCCCCGGCGAGGTTCATCCGGAATCGGAACGCGCTTCCCTTGCCGACCTCGCTGGTGACGCCGATGCTGCTCCCGTGGAGACGCATGATGTCCTGCGCGATCGAAAGCCCGATGCCCGTTCCCCCGTACTTGCGCGTCGAGGAGCCGTCATACTGGTAAAACCGGGTAAACACTTTCTGGATGGCCTCGGGGGGAATCCCGATCCCGGTGTCGACCACGGAGACATCGACCCAACCGCTGCCGAGTTTGAGGCTGACGTCCACGCGCCCGCCGTTGTCATTGAACTTGAGGGCATTCGACAGGAGATTGTTAAACACCTGGCCGAGTTTTCCCTTGTCTCCCTCGACGAGAATCGGCTCTTCGTCGGCATCGAGCTCGATGGCGATGTTCCGGCTGTCCGAGACCGGCTTCACGATCTGGATGCTCCCGCGCGCGCAATCCACGAGGTCGAAGGTGTCGAACACGAGCCGCTCGTCGCCCCGGTGAAGGCGCGAGAAATCGAGCAGGTTCTCGATCAACGTGACCAGCTTCTCGATATTGCGCATGCTAATCGCGAGGTATTCGCGCTGGGTATTGTTAATCGGCCCGGCTTTTCCGTTGATGATCATGTCGCTGTACCCCATCACGGACACGAGGGGCGTGCGCAGTTCGTGGCTGACGTTCGACAAAAGGTTTGTCTTGAGCTCGTCCAGCGTCTTGAGTTCCTCGTTGGCCTCGTGAAGTTTTTCCCGGGCGCGTGTGACCTCCTCGAGGGAGAGTTGCAGGTTCACCAGCAATTGCGCATTCCGGATGGCGACGGCGAGATGGGGCGCCATCTGCTCGAT
>CANKTP010000199.1 GCA_947486375.1 Candidatus Hydrogenedentota bacterium
TACATCGGCATGGGCAACGCCGGGGACAACGTCTGCCGCGATTTCAAGATTGGCCGGACCGAACTCGACGAATGGTCCGTGGGAAGCAACCAGAAGGCGGTCGCCGCGATCGACGCGGGCAAGTTCTTTTCCGAGATCACGCCGCTGACGCTCGCCGACGGCAACGTGTTCGACACGGACGAAGGCCCCCGCCGCGAGACGACGATCGAGGGCCTCGCCTCGTTGCCACCCGCATTTGCCGCGAGCCCCAAGCTCGGATTCCACACCGCCGGCAACTCGAGCCAGATGAGCGACGGCGCCTCGGCGGTCGTCCTGATGAGCAAGAAGGCCGTCGACGAAACCGGCGCGAAGCCCCTCGCGCGCTTCCTCTCCTACAACGTCGCCGCCGACAGCCCCAAGTACCTTGGCCCCGCGCAACTTGTCGCCATTCCCCGCGCCTGCGAACTCGCCGGCATCAAGGTCTCCGACGTCGGCCTGTTCGAGATTAACGAGGCCTTCGCGTCGGTCGTGTTGTACGTCATCCGCGAACTCGGCCTCGACCGGGAAAAGGTCAACGTCAACGGCGGCGCCATCGCCCTCGGACACCCGATGGGCTGCACCGGCGGAAAACTCTCGACCCA
This sequence comes from Candidatus Hydrogenedentota bacterium, assembly GCA_947486375.1. Classification (GTDB taxonomy): domain Bacteria; phylum Hydrogenedentota; class Hydrogenedentia; order Hydrogenedentales; genus CANKTP01. The sequence goes on from CANKTP010000199.1 coordinate 621, forward strand.
AATCGTCAACGAGATGAAGCGCCGCGGCGTCAAGTACGGCGTCGTCACCATGTGCATCGGCGGCGGCATGGGCGCCGCGGGCGTCTTCGAGCTTTGCGAGAACTAATCGGATCGGTTAATCAGGTCGATTCCGCCCGCCCGAAATCGGGGGACTCAAGCCCCGGGTCTGCCGTACATAGTCACGACCGCCGCGCCGCCGAGTCCAAGGTTATGCTGGAGCGCGCGCGTCGCGCCCGCCACCTGCCGTGCGTCCGCCTTTCCCCGCAATTGCCAGCTCAGTTCGGCGCATTGCGCCAACCCGGTCGCGCCCAGCGGATGCCCCTTCGAGATCAGTCCGCCGCTCGGGTTCACCACCCACTTCCCGCCGTAGGTCACCGCCCCGGAATCGATCAGCTCCCCACCCTTGCCTTCTCCGCACAACCCGAGCGCCTCGTAGGTGATCAACTCGTTTGACGAGAAACAATCGTGCAACTCGATGACTTGGCAGTCCCCGGGGCCGAAGCCCGACTGCTCGTAGACTTTCTGCGCCGCGCTTCGCGACATGTCCGCCCCAACCATCTTGATGCTGCTCTCCGCGAAGCTGCTTGCAAAATCCGTCGCCATCGCCATCCCAAGTATCTCCACCGCCTGCGCCGCGAGCCCGTGCACCCGCACGAAATCCTCGTTGCACAGGATCGCCGCCGCCGCGCCATCCGAGGTGGGACAGCATTGCAGCTTCGTCAACGGCGCAAACACCATCGGCGCGTTTTGGATGTCCTCGAGCGAATACTCGTCCCGGAATTGCGAGTTCGGATTGTTCACCGAATGCCGGTGGTTCTTCTCCGCGATCTTCGCAAAGTGCTCCGGCTTCGAACCGTATTTCTCCATGTGCTCGCGCCCGGCATTGCCGAACATTTGCGGCGCCATCGGGGCCTGGTCCATGCCGCGTTGCGCGATCATCGACATCACGTGCTTGTCCAACGGAATCGTCCGGTCCATGTACTTCGCCCCGAGCGACCCCTTCTCCATCTTCTCGAAACCCATCGCCAGCACGCACGAGGCCAAGCCGCCCTCGATCACCTGCTTCGCCATGAACAACGCCGTCGATCCCGTGCTGCAATTGTTGTTCACGTTGTATATCGGGATTCCCGTCAACCCGAGCCCGTACACCGCCCGCTGGCCGCAGGTCGAATCGCCGAAACAATAACCGACGAAGGCCTGCTCGATCGCGTCATACGCTATCCCCGCATCCTCCAGCGCCTTCGTCCCCGCCTCGAGCGCCATGTCCGGATAGTCCCAATCCCGCTTGCCGGGCTTCTCGAACTTGGTCATCCCCACGCCGACCACAAAGACTTTCCTGCCCATGACAACTCTCTTCCGGGTAAATGGTTAATATGCGAATCAATCATACACAAAATCGCGCAACCCCGTCCTCCGTTTCCCGCCGTCATTCCATACGGCACGCCATACTTCAGACCTTCCCTTCCTCGCTCCCCGGCAAAATCCTCCACCATTTTCTCGAAACCTAAATTCCGCCTCACCATCATTTCGCCCCAAGATGCCACGTTTTGCGCGATGCACACCCCCTCGATATTTCGGAAAAGTGCCACTTTGAAAGGGGATCAAGGGGGATGTTAGGGCGGCGCGCCATGCCCATTCACTCCGGCACCATTCCTGCCGATAACTTGGAACAAGTATTGCTCTATCCCGTAGGGCCCGTGTATCTGCCCAAGGAGACCACCGTGGGTACGCTTTTCAGCACATTCTCGATCGCCCGTTCCGGCCTTCAAGTCGCCCAAGTCCAGTTGGACGTCAGCGGCCATAACATCGCCAACGTGAACAAACCCGGCTTTTCGCGCCAACGGGTCGAGCTAATTACCAACAGTCCCACCAGCCTCGCCTTCGGCCAATTGGGCCGCGGTGTGCGCGTCGGGCGCATCACCCGGCTCCGCGATACCTTCCTCGACGACCTGTTCCGGCGGCAAGTACCCGGACTGAACGAGGCCCAGGTTCGCGCGGAGTTCTTCAACCAGGTCGAGGACGTGTTCCTTGAACCAGGCCCCAACGGTCTCGGGGGACGCCTAAACCGCTTCTTCGACAGCCTCAACGAATTCGCCAACAATGTCGAGGAAATCCCCGTCCGGCAAAGCGTCCTCAACGAGGCCGACGCGCTCGTCGCCCTGTTTCGCGAGACCGCCGAACGCCTGGATGTGCTGAGGACCAATGCGAACGAGGAAGCCAAGAGCCTCGTGCCGCAGATCAATACCCTCTCGGCCCAAGTCGCCGATTTGAACATCCAGATTCGCCAGGGCGAACTCGGGGGCAATACCTCGAGCGACCTGCGAGACGACCGCGATCTCATTCTCGACCAGCTTGCCGGCCTCGTGAACATTTTTACCCGCGAACGCGCCGACGGCCAGGTCGACGTGCTCGTCGGCGGCGCCCAACTGGTCAATGGAAATGCCTTCCGCGAAGTCGAGACCTTTCCCGATACCACCGTCGATCCTGAACGGCCCGATTTGGTCCGCGTCCGCTTCGCCGACGACCAATCCGATTTTGCCGTCACCGGCGGCGAATTGTTCGGCGCCTTGCAGGTGCGTGACCAGGACATCGCGTCCGTGAACGATCGCATCGACACCATCGCCACCACCATCATCGAACAAATCAACCGGATTCACACCCGGGCCAACGGGTTGAGAAACTTCGGCGGGACGGCCACGGGATCCAACGGCGTTTCCGGCGCGGCCACCGCCCTCAACTCGGCCGGTCTCCCGTTCGGCGTGACGACCGGGACCTTCGACGTGCAGGTCTACGACGCGGCGGGCGTATTGATATCCAACTCCACCATTGCGCTCGATCCCACGGTCGACAGCCTGTCCTCCCTGGTCACCGCGCTCAACGGGATCAACCCCAACGTGACGGCGTCGGCCACGGCCGATAATCGTCTCAGTGTTACCGCCACGGGGGGATTCACCTACACCGTCCTGAACGACTCGACCGGGATTTTCACCGCGCTGGGATTCAACGGTCTCTTCACCGGGACGAACGCCCGCACCATCGGCGTCAACCAAGACATCGTGAACGACCCCGGCCTGCTCGCCTCAGGGTATAGTCTCGATCCCCTCAGCACCGGGAATAACGATGCCGCGCTCGAAATGGCCGACGTCCGCAACCTGCGCGTCCTCGAAGCCGGTACATCGACCATTAACGATTTCTATGAATCCACCGTGGTCAAGATTGGGATTAGCGCGAGGGCGAACCGCGACAACCTCGATGTCGAACAATCCTTCGTCGACAGTTTCGAGCGCCGCCGCCAGGAAGTCTCCGGCGTCTCCTTGGACGAGGAAGCCACGTACCTGCTCCAATTCCAACGCGCATTCGAGGCCTCCGCGCGCGTCGTTACCACCACCGACCGCATGCTCGATGCCCTCCTCGCCATGGTGCAGTAGCCCCGGCTCGCGGTCCGCGATCCCAATGCTCCCTCGCGCGATTCGTCGCGTCCCCTCCATTGCCCACTGTCCCAAAAAGTGATACAGTACCCCCATCTGGCCTCAAACAGGTGGGACCGCTATTTCGCATGAAATCCCATGGACGCATCTGGATTCTCGCCGGCACCGCGGTGCTCATCGCCCTCGCGGCCTACGAATTCCGGAGGACCCAAACCTCCGCGAGGGAGTTCGCGCGGAATGAGGTCGTCCACCTCGAGCAACGCGCCCAGGTCGCCGCGATGTTTGCGCTCCTCGAAAACGACTCCCGCGTGCGCCGCGCCCGGACGCAGCGCGCGGTCGAATGGGTCGCGCTGCTTGCGCAAGACGCCGACGACGCCTCGCCGGAGGCCTACTATGCGCTCGGACTGCGACGCTTCTACGGGGACAAGGACGCCGACGGCGCCGAGGCTGCCCTGGGGAAGGCCATCGCGCTACGGCCCGAATGGAGCTGGCCGCACAACGCGCTTGGCATCGTTCTCTTTTCGCAAGGGGACGAAGCCCCCGCAATGGAGTCGTTCCAACGCGCCATGGACATCGACCCCCAATGGGCCCGGCCCCACAGCGACCTTGCAATTCTCTATCGCCGTGCCGGCCGCATGGACGACGCCGTGCGCGAGGCGTTGGTCGCTCTCGAAATGGAACCGGCGAGCCCCGTCGCCCACTATAACTACGGGGTCATCTTGGACGTCCTCGGGCGCGCCGACGAAGCCCGCAAGGAATACGAGACCGTGATCGGGCTCGACCGAACCTTGCCCGCACCCTACTACAATATTGCCTGCGGCCATGCACGCGAAGAAAGAATCGCCGAGGCCGTAAAACGGCTCGCCCAAGCCGTCGCACTCGACGAGGCCTTCCGCGAGGAAGCCGAGAAAGACCCCGACTTCGACCGCATTCGTAGTGCCCCCGAATTCGCACGCATCCTCGAGGGACGCCCCATCAACGAATAACCGCCCGCCCCTCCAACAAAGCCGGACGGCATGCGATGCATTCGCCGAGGTTACTTCTTGTCGACGGGACGGAGTACCCAGCTGGTACGGTAGGTCAAGCGCCCCAACGAGTATCCCAGCGGGATCTGGACTCGCTTCTCGACCTTGTATCCGCGAAACGACAACCACATCTTCCGGATCCGCGAAGATGTCTTGATCCGCCCTTGCTGCAGAAGTACGCTCGTGTCGTCTGTAAACGGTTGCGCCATGGCGTGGCCCCTGATGACTCCAATTTGAATGCAAACAACGGTGAATGAACTATGAATGCGTCAGAGAATCGCAGTACCTTGCGCGATATCCCCAGCGATTTTCACGAACGGCTTCGGTACGCCGACGACATCCGGGAGGTATTAACGCCATACACCGCCCTTCGGGATGCACACTTCCACGTTCTCCGGCACGCCACCGCGCAGCGTACCCGATCATGGGCCACTCCGCGACTTGGCTACAGTATAACCCGAATTTAACAAAAGTGGCAACCCATTGGCGAGTAAATTTTCTATATCTATTTTAATAAATATACTAAAAGTATAAATCTATA
>CANKTP010000200.1 GCA_947486375.1 Candidatus Hydrogenedentota bacterium
GGCGATCCGGCCCTCGAACCATTTTGCATTCATTTCGTCGAAAAGCGCATTCAGGTCGAAATACGTCCCCAGCGTTTCCACCCGCACGGGCCGGGCCTCGCGGTCCCGGATCAGGTGACGGTGCCGCTCGATGAACCCGTCGATAATTCGCGGGGACTCCCCGTCCCGCTTGCCGGATAGCCACCGGCCCAATGCGTCCATGACGGGCGGCTCCGCGCCCAGGAACATCCGATGGATGCGCAATTTCGCGGGGGCACCCCGGCGTCCGGGACGGTACGACATGAGGCTCGAGGAGTTGTCCGTCACCACCACCTCGATGGGCATCCCGCACCGGCGCTCGATTTCGCGCTTGAGGGCCTGTTCGTCCCGGATAAGTAGTTCGAGTTGCATGCGGCGTCCTGTGCGGTCAGTATCTCAGGCGCAAGCGTATCGCCCATAGGGGGGATTGTCAACGATCTCGGACAATTGGACGGGATCATCCCGGTTTCGGGCCCCGGCCTTTGGGACGCGATGGATGCAGGGGTCTACGGGCCCGCACGTTGAGGGCGCCCTTCACGGGTGGAAATCATGCCTTTTCAATCCGTGTTATCCGTGCTATCCGTGGTCAATCGCGGTTCCTTTTTTTTGACCACGGATAGCACGGATGGCACGGATAAAAAATGGATGGCCCAGACGACCAGCGATCAGGCCCGGTGATCAGTGGTGGGCGTGTTCACGACTCTCTTCCACGAGAGTTTGTGTTCCTTGAAGTTGAGTAACAGGGCCACTTCGAGGCCCGTTATGTTGAGGTATCCGAGCATCTGGGCGATATGGGAATCGGTGAAGGCCGAAACCACCTTCGGATCGACGATGACCTTGCCGTCCACGATGAGATCGGGGATGAGTTTGCCGATAAAGTGTCCGCGATAGTGGACGGGGAACTCGCGCTGCTGTTCGCAGGCATGGCCACGCAACCCGAGTTCGATGACCAACGCGTTCTCGTAGAGCTTCTCGTCAAGGCCGGGACGCAGTTCATTCAACACCGCCATCGCCGCGCCGATGATCGACTCCGTCAATTCTTCATGCAGCATGGATCGAGCCTCCTCCGGTCGATTGCGCGCTCTCCATCCGTGTGATCCGCGCTATCCGTGGTCAAATGCGGTTCTTTTTTTGACCACGGATAGCACGGATCACACGGATGAAGAGGATCGTTTGGTCGAGCAGTCAGTGATGCTGCTGGTCGATCCGATCGCCCAGGGTCACCCGGTAATTCTTCGGGAACCGGTTCGTGCGCTCCATGAGCCATTTCGTGAGATCAAACATGCACACCGCGACCCTTGGCTCACCCGTGCCGAGCTCTTTAGTGGTCATTTTTCAAAATTTCCCCAGGGGCTCCGCCCCTGGACCCCAAAAAGGTAAAAGAACAAAGAATTAAAGGGAAAATTAACTAGCGGGCAGGCAACACACGAACCACCCGGAATCCGTAGCTGCCGTCCGCGACGTCCGGGTTGCCGACGAGGCTGGCCGAGCGGCAGCCGAGGTCGCTGCTGTTGAACCCGCCGCCCCGGAGAACCCGATACGAGCCACTCGCTGGTCCCGTGGGATCGCTGCTCGGACTCGCCGAATAATCACCGTACCAGTCCTGACACCTTTCCCAGACGTTGCCGTGCATGTCGTAGAGTCCAAAGGCGTTGGGCAACTTCTGCCCGACGATGTGGGCATACTGCTGGCCCGCATCCCATGCGTTATCGTAATACCAGGCATAAGCCCCGAGGTTTGCTGGATCGTCGCCGAAGGAAAATTCGGTCCTTGTCCCTGCGCGGCAGGCGTATTCCCATTCCGCCTCGGTCGGTAACCGGAACGTTTCTCCCGTGTGGTTGTTCAACGCGGTGATGAACGACTGGGCATTGATCCAACTGATGTAGACGGCCGGCGAATTTGGATCGTCGAGGACATAGTCCTGCCCTGACCACGGCGCCGTGCCCATCACCGCCTGCCATTGGGCCTTGGTGACCTCGAATTGGCCGATCTGGAAGTCTTGGGTCAACGTCACTTGATGAACGGGCTTTTCGGCCGGATAGCCATAGATCGACCCCATCATGAACGTGCCTCCGGAGAGGTTGACCATTTCGAGCGCCACGTCGCCGGGGAGCGTGAAGACCGTTACGTCCGGGTCTCCTTCGCCTTCGCCCTCGCCCTCGCCTTCACCTTCGCCTTCGCCTTCACCCCCGGGCGGTGGGCACGCGGTCATGGGAAACGCGAGCAGACATAACGTGACGGCGAGGAGGATTATGTTGACAGCGTTCTTCATTCGAAGTTCCCCTGCGTGGCCGGTTTCTTTGGCGGAAACGGGTGCGTGGGCCCCTCGCGCACTCGAATGATCGCTTGTCGGTGGATCAAGATACTACGCTTCGCATCTGGACTTTTCAAGGGCGGTGGCGGGTTATTTTTCGCGTAAATATCGCCATTCAACGGCGCGGCCGGCAAACGTCGTCTGCATGGATATTTTCGGGCCGTGGGAGGGCAGACACATAGGTCTGCCCCTACGGGTGCCCCGTTTCCCCCGTTCCTTCGTTTTCCTCGTTCCCAAGTTGTACTTGGGAACGCGGGGGATATCCCGGTTTCAGGGCCCCGGCCTTGGGGACGCGGTGGACGTCGTGGACACAGTGGACATGATGGGCACGATGGGCCTACAGGCCCCCCATGCGCATGGGGCCTTTGGAGATGAAGTCCCAACGCGATACGGAGGAACCAGCCCATGACACCGAGGCTTGGCCGGGTGCCCCGGCACCGGGAAATTGGCCCCAAGTTTGACACGCGCCCGCCCCGTTGTGTAGCATTTCGGCGTTGCTATGACGTGGGGCGGAGCGTTGCCGCGCCGCTCGCCGTGTCCCGCCGTGGCGAGCGCGATGTCTTGGGAAGCGTTTGGGCTGCTTGCTCCGTCGGCGTTTGGCCCGGGGAGCTTGCCGAACGCCGGTCTTGGAATACCCTTCCTTGGACTGGGGTTCCGGATACAGGCGCGGTCGCACGCGAGACATTCTCCGAGTCAATCTCCGGACGTGGGGGCGTGTCCGCCCGGAGCAGCGTGCATGCGCCATGTGTAAGGGCGAGGGACAGACACCGCGTTTTGCCCAAACTGCCGGGCAAAAGGCGGAGTCAGTCCCCGAGTCTCCCCGCCGTTCAACCGACTTTAAATTCGTATTGAGGACAGGATGCGCCCATGAGACGGATATCGACAGCCGGACTTTACGATCCCCGCTTCGAGCACGACGCCTGCGGGTTCGGGTTTGTCGCCAATATCGACGGCCGCACCAGCCATGCCTTGGTGCTCAGCGGCATCCAAGTGCTCGAAAACCTCGTCCACCGCGGTGCCTGCGGCTGCGACCCCGACACCGGCGACGGCGCGGGAATTCTCACGCAGTTGCCCCACGGTCTCCTGGTGGAGGTGGCCGAGGAGCTCGAATTCACCCTGCCGCACCCCGGGGCCTATGGCGTGGGCATGATGTTCATGCCGCATGACGATGCCGACCGCAAGACCTGCCGGCGGATTGTCGAAAAGGCGATCGAGGACGAGGGCCAGCTCCTGCTCGCCTGGCGCGACGTGCCCCGCAATTCGGATGCCCTCGGCTGGCTTGCCCGCGAAGGCGAGCCTGTCATCGAGCAGGTGTTCATCAAGCGCGCCAAGGGTCTCGATACCGACGCCTTCGAGCGCAAACTCTACGTCATCCGCAAAGTCATCGAGAAGTCCGTCAAGAATTCCAAGGTCGTCCACAAGGACGAGTTCTACATTCCGAGCCTGAGTGCCCGCACGGTCGTGTACAAGGGCTTGATGCTTGCCGAGCAAATCCAGAACTACTACACGGATTTGTCCGACGAACGCTTCGAGTCCGCGCTGGCGTTGGTCCACCAGCGGTACAGCACGAACACGCTGCCGTCGTGGCCGTTGGCCCATCCCTACCGGTATCTCTGCCACAACGGCGAAATCAATACGCTGCGCGGCAACGTCAACATGATGAACTCGCGCGAGTCGCGTTTGGCCAGTCCCCTCTTCGGCGAGGACATCAAGAAACTCCGGCCGATCCTGACGCCGGGGGCAAGCGACAGCGCGAACTTCGACGAGGCCTTCGAGCTGCTCGCGATGAGCGGGCGCACCGTCGATCACGCGATGGCCATGATGATCCCCGAGCCGTGGTCTGGCCACGAGAGCATGCCCGACGATCTCAAGGCCTTCTATGAGTACCAGGCCAGCATGATGGAGCCGTGGGACGGCCCCGCCGCCATGGCCTTTACCGACGGGGTGCGCGTGGGCGCGGTGCTCGACCGCAACGGCCTTCGCCCGTCGCGGTATTGGATCACGGACGACGACTTCGTCGTGCTGGCGTCCGAGGTGGGCGTGCTCGACATCCCGCAGGAAAAGATCGTCAAGAAGGGCCGGCTCGAGCCGGGCAAGACGTTCCTGATCGACACCGAGGAACAACGCATCGTCAGCAACGACGAGATCAAGTCGAAGCTGGCCACGCGGCATCCGTACCGTTTTTGGCTCAATAGCAACCGCGTCACGCTGCCCAAGGTCGTCGAGGACATCGAGATCAAGGTCACGCCCGACACCGTGCCGTTGCTCGAGCGCCAGCAGATTTTCGGTTACACCCAGGAAGACATCGAGATCCTGATTGGCCCGATGGCCGCTTCCGACTTGGCCGCGGAGCCCGTGGGGTCGATGGGGAACGATTCGCCATTGGCCATCCTGTCCCGCCGTCCTCAATTGCTTTTCAATTACTTCCGGCAACTGTTCGCGCAGGTCACGAACCCGCCGATCGATTCCATTCGCGAGGACATTGTCATGTCGCTCGAGACCACGATCGGCGAGGAGCGCAACCTGCTCGAGGAGACGCCCGAGCACGCGCGCCAGTTGCACCTCTACGCGCCCATCGTCACGAACGAACAGCTCCAATACATTCGCAACATCAACAAGCCCGGAATCAAGAGCGTCACGATCTCGACGCTCTTCCCAGCGGGCGCGGGCGTCGACGCCCTCGATAAGGAACTCGACCGCGTCTGCACCGAGGCCGAGAAGGCGGTCGACAAGGGCCATACGCTGATCATCCTCTCCGATCGCGGCGTGAGCGAAACGAAGGCGCCCATCCCGAGCCTCCTTGCCACGGGGGCCGTCCATCATCATTTGATTCGCCGGAAAAAGCGCACCCAGTGCGGCATCATCGTCGAGACTGGCGAGGCGCGCGAGGTCATGCACATGTGCCTGCTGACCGGGTACGGCGCGGGCGCAGTTTGCCCCTATCTGGCCTACGAGACCATCGGCGACCTGCTGCGCCGCGAGGAAATCGTCGAGAAGCAGCCCGGCGCGGCGCAGAAAAATTACATTAAGGTCCTGAACAAGGGCCTGCTCAAGACGATGTCGAAGATTGGCATCTCGACCCAGCACAGCTACCGCGGCGCGCAGATTTTCGAGGCCCTCGGCCTCAGCACCGTCTTGGTTGAACGTTGCTTCACGGGCACGCCGTCGCGCGTCGAGGGCATCGGCCTCCAGGAAGTGTGCCGCGAGACGCTCATGCGCCTGCAC
>CANKTP010000201.1 GCA_947486375.1 Candidatus Hydrogenedentota bacterium
CGCCGACGCGCTCGACGCGATGCGGCGTTACCGTTGGCCAGGGAACGTGCGCGAGTTGGAGCATACTCTCGAACAATTATTTATCCTGACCGACGGGATCGTTGTCGGCCTTGAACAGTTGCCTGAGAAATTGCGACGTCCCGTCGCGGAATCGGGTGCGTTCGCCTTGCCGCCGGGCGGGCTGGTGTTGGAGGAACTGGAACAAGACCTGATTCGACAGGCGTTGGAACGTTCCGGGGGGAGCATCAAGGAAGCGGCGGAGCTGCTGGGGCTGACGTATAAGACCCTGCAATACCGCTTGAAGAAGCACGACATCGATCGCCGGGGCGAATCCCATGGCGACGATGCTTGAGTCACGCATGGGCCCGCAACGATGATCCCGGCACCGGGCAAGGTGTATCTCGTCGGCGCGGGTCCGGGCGACCCGGGACTGCTAACGGTTCGCGGGAAAGAATTGCTCCAGCGCGCGGATGTGGTCGTGTACGACAGCCTCGCCAACGAAGCCTTGCTGGCGCATGCCCCGCGGGCCGAGAATATTTTTGTTGGCAAGCGATCCGGTCGCCATCTGCTCACGCAGGACGACATCAACCGGATACTCATCGATCAGGCCGGGCGCTCGGGCGCGGTGGTGCGGCTCAAGGGAGGCGATCCCTTTGTCTTTGGGCGCGGCGGCGAAGAGGCCCTTGCCCTCGCGGCGGCGGGCATACCTTTCGAGGTAGTCCCGGGGGTGAGCGCGGGCATCGCTGTTCCGGCATATGCGGGCATCCCCGTGACACACAGGGGGCTTTCCGGAAGCGTGTCGTTCATCACGGGACACCTGGGCTGCGACGATGGCGCGGTTGCGCTGGACCGCCTGCACCTCCAAGGCACGCTGGTGTTTTTCATGGCCTCGGCGACGCTCGAATTCATCGCCGGGGAACTACTCCGCCTCGAGCGCCCCGCGCAAACCCCCATCGCGCTCGTCGAATCGGGGACACTCGGCGATCAGCGTTCCTACTTCGGGACCCTTGGCGCCGCCGTGGCCCTCGCGCGCGACAACGACATTCGGCCCCCGATGCTCCTGATCGTCGGCGAGGTGGCCGCGTTGCACGAGAAACTTGCCTGGTTCGAAAACCGTCCGTTGTACGGTCGCCGGGTGGCGGTCACTCACGCGCGGACCTCCGGCGACGACCTCGTCGCGGGCCTCCGCGAACGGGGTGCCGATGTCTTCGAGTTTCCCACGGTGGAAATTGCCCCGGCAGCGCCCGACGGAGGACCCATCGATGTTGCGGGAGCCGGCTGGATCGTCCTGACGAGCGTCAACGGAGTTGAGACCCTTTTTGAACGCCTTGCTCGCTCGGGCCTTGACGCACGGGCGCTGCACGGCATTCGCCTGTGTACGGTGGGGGTCAAGACGGCGGTGGCGCTCGAACGCCGCTCCATCCGCGCCGAGGCTTCCCCGGAGCGCTACGAGGCCAAGTCCGTCGTGGATTTGTTGGAATCGATCGGCGGTCCGGTGGCCGGAGTCCGAATCCTTCTGCCAAGGGCGGATATCGCACGCGCGGGCTTGTCGGACGAACTGCGTCGGCGCGGCGCGGATGTGACGGAATTGCATGCGTATCGCACGGGCATCCCCAAGGACATGGCGGCCCAAGTCGAATTGCTTGCGGCATTTGCGCCGCAGTATGTTACGTTCACCAGCGCCGCGGCCGCGCGCAACCTCGCGGTGATGCTCGGCCCGGACGGTTTAAAAGGCCTAAAGGGGACGGCACATTTCGCCGCGATTGGGCCCGTCGCCGCGGAGGCAGCGCGAGCAATCGGGCTGAGGGTCGACATCGAACCCAGCGTGCATCGCGCGGCGGAAATGGTCGCGGCCATCGCGGAATGGGACCGGGCTCATCCGGTCTGACCCAACCGGCGCACCGCGTGCCGCCTCTCCCCCACTTCCAGTCCGCGCGGGCGAGCGGCGAAGACCCGGCAAGAGAAAATCCCCCGCACGAGCAAAGGCGCGGGGGACCAAGGCAATGAATCGTACGGTGCCGGCTATTTCAGGGCGGCGATCAACGCGAACTGCCCGCGGTGATAGGCATCGTGCAGCGTGATCGCACGCAAGGTCTTCTCCGTGTTGCCGAAAATCTGCTTCATCTGGTCGGGCGCGCCGCCGCGAAGCTCGCCAGCGAGCGAGGCGTCGTCCAACCCGCGAATCGCCTCGGCGCATTTCGCCGCGACCGTCTTGTACTGCTCCAGCAACTCGTCCCAAGCCGGATAGGTCGCGGCATCGGACGTAATCGGGGCACCCCCGGCAAAGTCGGGAGCGAATATCTTGCCATACCCCTTGGGCAACAACGACTCGCCGTTGCAGCACCACATGTGAATCAACAGGTTGTTCGTGTTGGCAAGATGACCCACGAGCCACAAGGGATGCGCCTTGCCCTCCTGGATCACCTTAAACCGCTTCTCCGCGGGAACCTTCGCTGCGGCATTGGCGGTCGCCTTCGTGGTGTCCTCGAAAATCGTTGCGTATATATCGGCCTTCGCGCTTCCCATGAATCGAACTCCTTCGGGTTTATAGGGGTTTAAAGTCTGTCGATGAGCCCCCAATCATACGCATTGGAAGAGAGCGGGGCAACAGGCCGATTGACCGTACTCATCCGTCATGGCGCGCGATCATCGCCCCACTCCGCCTGCATTGTGGGGCCACTCCCCTTATTGCTATATTCCCGCCACCGTTCCTTCTCCGCAATCTTCGAGCGACTCGCCCGAAAAGGAAAAAAACGTGAACCCGCACCGAAAACTCCGTGTCTTGTTGATCGCCGAGGCGGCCAATCCCGAATGGACCAGCGTGCCGCTGGTGGGATGGTCACTCTCTGCGGCCATGGCCGAAATCGCCGATGTCCACGTGGTCACCCAGTTCCGAAACCGGGATGCGATCGTCCGGCATGGATGGACCGAAGGGAAGGAATTCTCGGCCCTCGACACGGAAGCCCTTGCCGGTCCCTTGTACCGGATTGCCCAAGTCTTAAGGGGTGGAGCGAACAAGGGGTGGACCACCGTGGTTGCCGTAAACGCCTTGGCCTATTACTATTTCGAACGCAAGCTTTGGCGTGCTTTCGGTTCGCGAATTCGAGCCGGCGAATTCGATATCGTACACTGCGTCACCCCGCTCACCCCGATACTCCCGAGCCTGATCGCCGCGAAATGCAAGGCGGCTGGCGTTCCCTTCGTCTGGGGCCCCATCAATGGCGGAACGCCCTGGCCCAAGGGCTTCGGCGATGTCCGCCGTAAGGAACGCGAATGGCTGTCGTACGCCAGGAGCGCATACAAACTATTACCGGGATATCGTAGTACTCGGGAGGCCGCATCGGCGATCATCGCCGGATCGCACGACACGCGCGAACAACTCGGGGCACGTTATATCCCCAAGTCCGTCTATATTCCCGAAAACGGACTCGACCTGAAACGGTTCTCGAAAACCTGCCCGGGACAAATCCGTACTCCGTTGCGCATCTGTTTCATCGGACGCCTCGTGCCCTACAAGGGGGCGGACATGCTCATCGAGGCCGCCGTTCCCCTCCTCAAGGACGGAAAGGCCGTGATCGACGTCATCGGCGATGGCCCTGAGATGGGGCGTCTGGCTACCATGGTCCGCGAGCAGAATGTCGAGCGACACGTAAAATTGGACGGTTGGATCCCGCACGAAAAACTACAGGACCGCGTGATCGAGTCCGACATATTCGGCTTTCCAAGCGTCCGCGAATTTGGCGGCGGGGCCGTTCTCGAAGCCATGATCCTGGGGCTCGTGCCGATCATCTTCGATCACGGTGGGCCCTCCGAGCTGGTGACCGATGCGACGGGTTATAAGCTACCCAAGGGCTCGCGTGATAGCATTGTGACGAATCTGCGCGCGCTCTTGGCACGGCTTGCCGATGACCCTGCCGATCTGATCCCGAAGCGCGAAAAGGCCATCGAGACCGCGCGGCGCCTCTTTACCTGGCAGGCCAAGGCGGACCAAGTATACGAAGTGTACCGCTGGGTCTTGGGCGAACGGAGGGACAAGCCCGTGTTCGGTTTTCCCAGCGAACCATGATTCCCCGAATGGCGATAGCGGCCCTGTGTCTCGTCGCGGCATCGGCGCGCGCAGAATCTCCGGACGCGGCGATTGGCCGCGGAGAGATCAAGCGAATCTTGTTCCTGGGCGACAGCATCACCTGGGACGGTCGCTACGTGGCCGATGTGGAGGCTTGGTTCGCCCTCCGGTATCCGCAACGGCATATCGAGGTCATCAACGCCGGATTGCCGAGCGAGACCGTGTCGGGCTTGTCCGAGGAAGGGCACGCCAACGGGGCCTTCCCCCGTCCCAACTTGCAAGATCGCCTCCAAAATCTCCTCGAGAAGTCGAGGCCGGACTGGGTATTCGCATGTTACGGGATGAACTGCGGGATATACCTTCCCTTCGACGAAACCCGTTTCACCGCGTTTCGCGAGGGAATATCGAGGCTACGCGAATCGGTCGCCGCCGCTGGTGCCGGCCTCACGCTGCTCACCCCCCCGGTCTACGACCCGTCCCATGCGCCGCACGCCGTTCCCGGGTATGACGCGGAGGTACTGGAGCGGTACAGCGCCTGGCAGGTCGCGAACCGCGCGGCCGGAATCGAAGTGATCGATCTCCATTCGGCCATGCGCGTCGAACTGGCGCGCCGCCGGGCTGCGGCACCGGACTTCGCGTTCTCGCCCGACGGGATTCATCCCGGCGAAGAAGGGCATTGGTGTATCGCGCAACAGATAATCCGTTACTTGGGCGACGAGGACTCCGCGGCCGCCCCAAGCGCCGCCGCGATGCTCGGCGCAAGGGCCGGCATCCTGCCCCTGTTGCACGAACGCATGTCGACCCTGCGCGATGCCTGGCTCTCCCACGCCGGCCACAAACGCCCCGGCCTCCCCTCGGGAATTCCCCTCGAAGGCGCACAAGCGCGCGCGGCCGTGCTGACGGAACGCATACTCGAGATCGCCACGCCAAGGAAATAGAGCCCGCCGCCCCACGGCCCTCGGACCGGACGCCGCTCCCAAGTCCGTCGGATCCAATCCCCCACTCCCGACGCACACCCGCTCACGTCAAAATATTGGAATAACCCCTCGCCGAATGCTAGACTCCAACCGCTTTCCGTGGCGGTGTAGCTCAGTTGGTTAGAGCAGTGGAATCATAATCCACGTGTCCGCGGTTCGAATCCGTGCACCGCTACCATTTCGATTCACGGCGCTTCGGGGACTCCTCGCGGCGCCGTTTTCGGTAGTCAGGGCCCGCGCGAAGCACTCGACTGACGTAACATGCCGCAAAACAAGCCCCAACGGGGCGATACAATCATCCATCGATGGCCGAGGATTGTGACCCATCCTTGAATTGCCACACCCAACCGCCCGCGACTCCGCTTCGCTTCGTCGCTCACCAAAAGCGGGCCGTCGCCACCCTGCGCGGCCAAAACGCCGGGCGCCTACAAATCTCGGATTCGCCCGGACGCTTTTGCAGGACCTTCCTGACACAGGCCCC
>CANKTP010000202.1 GCA_947486375.1 Candidatus Hydrogenedentota bacterium
GGCATTCACCCTGCCGCCGTTGCCGTTTCCGCACAACGCGCTCGAACCGCACATCGACGCGAAGACCATGGAAATCCATCACGGCAAACACCATAACGCCTACGTGACCAACGTGAACGCCGCGCTCGACGGCGTCGACATCGGCGGCAAGTCCATCGAGGCCTTGCTCAGCGATCTCAGTGTCGTCCCGGCGGACAAGAAGCAGGCCGTCATCAACAACGGCGGTGGCCACGCGAACCACTCGCTGTTCTGGGACATCCTGACCCCCGGCGGCGCGAAGGCCCCCTCGGGCGATCTCGCAAAGGCCATCGACGCGACCTGTGGCAGCTTCGACGGATTCAAGGAAGCCTTCGCCAAGGCCGCGACCACCCGCTTCGGTTCCGGCTGGGCATGGCTCGTGAAGGACGGAGGCAAGGTGGCCGTCATCAGCACCGCCAACCAAGACTCGCCGATCATGGATCATAAGTGCCCGATCCTGGGTCTCGATGTCTGGGAGCATGCCTACTACCTCAATTATCAGAACCGCCGCCCCGACTACATCGCGGCGTTCTGGAACGTCGTGAACTGGGACAAGGTCGCCGCGCGCTTCGCCGCCGCGAAGTAACGCCCACTTTCGCCAACGTCAACTTTTTTCGCCGCCGCAGTTCCCCTCCGGGACTGCGGCGGCTCCGTCTTTTTCGGGCGCAGCCCATGCAAAATACGTCGATTTCTGGTACACTAGTGCTAGGTAGAAGGCGGTTTCCGAGGGTTCGGCACGGTGCGAAGTGTGTTAGTTTTTTGCCTCGCGGTCGCGGGTTTGTCCGCGCAGGCCCAGATCCCCGGGAATCCGGTCGGGCCGCGCTTGGGAACCGTCCTCGAGCTCGACGTGGATCTGCCCGGCCCCGGGGCCCTCGCGCTTCTGGGCGAGGCTGGCTATAACATCGGGCATTTCTCCGACCCCTCCCGCGTCACGATTTATGCCACGCCGGAAGAACGCGACCGCCTGATGGCCGATGGTTACACGGTTCGAGAAGTCGCCCGGCAGCCGGCTCCACCGGAATTCGACGAGGGGGCCAAGGGCCTTGGCGTGTATCACAGCTATACCTCCCTGACAAACGAGCTGTTGGCCTATGCAGGCGATCATCCCGCGATTGCACGGCTCGTGACCCTGGGCGCGTCGGTAAGTAACCGTCAGCTTTGGGCATTGCTCATCACCGATAATCCGGACGAGGAGGAGGACGAGCCCGAATTCAAGTACGTCTCGACCATGCACGGCGACGAACCCGTCGGCACCGAGATGTGCCACTACCTCATCGACCGGCTTCTCACTGCGTACGGCACCGATTCGCGGGTCACCGATCTCGTCAACGAAACGGAAATTTGGATAGTTCCCCTGATGAATCCGGATGGATTGGAATCGGGATCCAGGTTCAACGCCAATGGAATCGACCTGAACCGCGCGTTTCCGGATTTCCCCGTGGACTATGTCGGCACCTTTCACGACGGGGATCCGCTCGACGACGCCGGCCGCCAACCCGAAGTCGCCCGCATCCTTCGATGGACGGCTGATCGCCGCTTCGTCCTCTCCGCCAATTTTCACACCGGGGCCGTGGTGGTCAACTATCTTTACGACCATATTCCCGGCATCCCGACCGGCGTGGACGCCCCGACGCCCGATAACGCCCTAATCCGCGCGCTGTCCCTCGAGTACTCGACGCATAATCCGCCCATGTTCGCCAGCCTCACGTTTCCCAATGGCGTATCCAACGGTTCCGAATGGTATAGCATCACCGGGGGCATGCAAGACTGGCATTACCGCTACATGGGCTGCATCGACGCCACCATCGAGCTCGCGGTTCCCAAGAAGCCCTCGCAATCCCTCCTTCCCATTTACTGGGCGAACAACGAAGAATCCATGCTCAGTTACCTCGAGGCCGTCCATCGCGGGATTCGCGGCATCGTGACCGATGCCGATACCGGACTGCCACTTGATGCGAGAATTACCATTCAGGGGAATCTCCAGCCCGTTTTCACCGACCCCGATGTCGGCGACTACTATCGTCTCTTGCTGCCCGGTGCATACACTGTCGTTGTCGAAGTACCCGGCTATTTCACCCAGACCATACCCGGCGTCGTAGTGAGCGCCGGATCGGCCACTCGAGTCGACGTCGAAATGAACGTCATCCCGCTGCCTGCGGCGCGCCCAATCGCCTTGGTTCTGACGGGGGTGTCTCTCGTCGCCGCGGCGGGCCTGATTCGCCGCAAGCGGTGGCGCGCGAATCGCGGCTAAAGCCTAATCGAGTAGGTTCAATGCCTGTTCCAGTAGAAACGATTCGGAAGTCGAACTGTTTCGTTCCAAGCGATTGATTCGTTTATCTGCATGAAACCAAGTGAGTTGCCGCTTTGCGTAACGGCGCGTCTGTTGTTTCGTCATCGCGACCGCCTCGTCGAGTGATTTTTCGCCGCGAAGGTGGGCACTCAGTTCCCGATACCCCACCGCGCGGAGCCGTTGGATGTCGTTTCCATGACCTTGCTCGATCAATGCCTCCACTTCGGCAAGGAAGCCCGCCTCCAGCATGGCCTCGACCCGTGCGTCGATCCTCCCATACAGATCCGCGCGCGGCCACTCAATCATAACTTGAACCACATCAAGCGGTTCCAACGCGGCCTGTTGTTCCAAATGTAAATCGGAGATTGGCCGACCCGATATTTCAAAGACTTCCAAGGCCCGGACAATTCGCCGCAGGTCGTTGCGCCCGATACGTCTCGCATAGGTCGGGTCGATCGCAAGCAGGCGTTCGTAAAGATGGGAATCGCCATGCCTC
The DNA here is from genome assembly GCA_947486375.1 of Candidatus Hydrogenedentota bacterium. Taxonomy (GTDB): domain Bacteria; phylum Hydrogenedentota; class Hydrogenedentia; order Hydrogenedentales; genus CANKTP01. The sequence continues at coordinate 2,805 of CANKTP010000202.1, forward strand.
AACCCCTCTTCTTGCAATCGCTTACGTACACTTGGCTCATGGCCTGGCCCGGAGAAGAGCCCGTCGACAAGGGACTCTACGTAAAGTCCTGATCCGCCAACAATTACACCTATCTTCTCTTTCCGATTGAGTTCGGCAACGATGCCGCGTGCGGCCTCTCCATACCGGCCTGCATTGATCGCTTCGTTCGGCTCCAAACATCCGATGAAATGATGCCGGACTTTCGCCAAGTCATCCCGCGAAGGCGCGCCGGTCCCAATTTCCATTCCCCGATAGAACTGCATCGAATCGGCGGAGACGACTTCCGACCCCAGCGCCTGCGCCAGCGCGATTCCCAGTTCCGTCTTTCCAGAGCCCGTAGGTCCAACTACGGCAATGGCTTGCCTCACTGCCGTCTCCGGAAACTTTTCTCCATCTGGGTGACGGTTAGTTCCGTTATAATCGGACGTCCATGCGGACAGGTGTAGGGCGGCCGGAGGCGGCGGAACCCCTCGACGAGCCGACGTTTCTCCTCGAGCGAGAGCCGGTCGCCGGCCCTGACCGAGGCCCGGCAGGCCTGGGTCGCGACGCGGAGAAAATCCGGCATAAAGTCTTCCCGGTCAAAGAGATTGCCCTGGCCAAGCTCGTCGAGAATCTTGTAGATCGCGTCGGCGACCCGGGCCTCGTCATACAGGGGACAAATGGAGGTGATTTGGTAGGTATCGCCCCCGAAAGGTTCGATTTCGATTCCCATCCGCGAAAACATCTCGACGTTGGACGAGAGCAGTCGCGACTGCGCGGGGGGTACGTCTATAAGAATAGGCACGGCAAGCTGTTGCGATTCATAATCGTTATCGCCAAGCTCGGCGACAAGGCGGTCGTAGTTCAAGCGCTCATGAAGCGCGTGCTGATCGATAATAAGTAACCGATCTTCTTCTGGCACAATGAGATAGGTATCGAATACCTGTATCGGGTCGGCTTCGAAGGAATCGATCGAACGATACACTGCCTCCGGCTCGACGGCCCCGATGCGCCCCCCAATCGAGAATCCAACGCGCTCATCCGGCGTTCCTCGATCCTCCGCGATAAGCGGTTCCTGTATCTCGGGTTCGGATATGCGTGCGGAGTCCGGCTCGCTTTCGATCACGCGCAGGAATTCCTGCCGGTCCATGCTCGGGCGATGCGTTGGGAGGGCCATCGGCACCGATTCGGATTTAGCCAGATCCGAACCCGCGCCGCCCGAAACGCGCCCCGGAATTTCACCGACGGCCCTGCGTTCCGCATAGGGCTCGCGCATGCTCAGCTGGGCCATCCGGCCACGAACCACGTCCCGGATGGCGTCGCGAACAACCCGTTCGTCCCGGAAGCGGATCTCGCGCTTTGTCGGGTGGATGTTGACATCCACGAAACGCGGATGGCAGGACAGCATCATGACCCCGACGGGGTGACGCCCAATGGTAAGCAACCCGTGGTAACCATCCTCGAATCCAAATTGGAGGGCGCGGTTGACCACGGGGCGGCCATTCATAAAGAAGAACTGGTGGGAGCGTCCCGAGCGGCTGAGGCCGGGGGTGCCGATGAGGCCCGTCATTTTCAGCCCCGCGCCTTCCCCCTCGACCTCGACCATGTCGTTGACAAAGGTAAGGCCCCAGATGAGGGCAATGCGTTCGCGCAAGGTGGCGTGCTCGGGAATGTCCAAGAGCAGCTTGTCGTTGTGCTCGAACTGGAAGCCCACGCCGGCATTGGCAAGCGCATGCCGCTGGACCACGTCGATGCAGTGGCTCAACTCGGTCGTGATGCCCTTGAGGAACTTCGCCCGGACAGGGGTATTGAAGTAGAGGCGGTTGACCGAGACCCGCGTGCCCACGGCCGCCCCGGCTTGCGAAACCTCGCGCAAGATGCCGCCGTCCACCTGGATACGGGTGGCCGATGCGTCCTTCTCCCGGCGCGTCACCATTTCGAATCGCGACACCGCCGCGATGCTGGCCAAGGCCTCGCCCCGGAAGCCGAGGGTCGTGATGTTGTCGAGGTCTTCCGCCTTGCGGATCTTCGAGGTGGCATGCCGCTCGATCGAGAGCATCGCGTCCTGCTCGGACATCCCGTGGCCGTTGTCAATGACCTCTATCAGGCGGCGCCCGGCCCCGACGGCCCGTACCGTGATACGGGTCGCTCCGGCATCGAGCGCGTTTTCGACCAATTCCTTCACGACAGAGGCCGGACGTTCGACCACCTCGCCGGCGGCTATCTTGTTGGCGACATCGTCCGGAAGAAGCCGGACAGAGGCTATGGCCTTGCGAGACGTCATGCTGGGAACACCCGGACTCGAACGCGGCCTATCTTAACGATGCCGGCGGCATCCCGCAACCGGCAGGGACGAAGTTCCCGGAAAGCCCCGCCAATTCGCCCGGGCACCCCGCTTTTATCGCAGGACCGGGGTCACCTTCTTGCCGTTGGTCGTGAGGATGTGGAGTTCGTGGGCGTGGATTTCCGGGTGGTAGAACTCCCAAACAACCTTCTTGTCGCGGGTCAGCTCGAACATCTTGGGCTTGGCGGGGTCTTTCTGGCCGTACGCGCCGATGACGGTGTTGCCGTTGGGCAGGCGCTGGGCCCCGCAGGGGTCGCTGAACTGGCCTTGCACGAAGGAATTGTCGCAATACCAAAC
>CANKTP010000203.1 GCA_947486375.1 Candidatus Hydrogenedentota bacterium
TGCGCCAGCGAGGGCGTCCGTCTCGTCCACGTTTCCACGGACAACGTATTCGACGGCGCGCGTGGCATGTACACGGAAGCCGACGCCACGAACCCCGTGAATTACTACGGCGAGACGAAGGTCGAGGCGGAACGGATCGTGGCGGAGGCATCGAGGAATTTCGTCATCGCGCGGATCGCCATCGTGATGGGCCTGCCGGTATTGGGCCAGGGGAATTCATTCTTGCCGCGCATGATCCCCGAGTTGGCCGCCGGGCGCGTTGTCGGTGTCCCGAACAACGAAATTCGCACGCCCATCGACGTGCTGACCGTGGGCGCGGCGCTCATCGAGTTGGCCGGCGGAGCGTTCGCGGGGACAATTCACCTGTCGGGGAACGAGGTGCTGGATCGGCTCGATTTGGTGAAGCGAATCGCGCGGCGGTTGGGCTACCCGGATGCGTTGGTCGAGGCGACCAATCCCGCGACGATCCCCGGGCGTGCGGAGCGGCCCTTGGACGTGTCGCTCGACAATGCGCTCGCCCGGCGGACCCTAAACACGGCAATGCTCGATATCGACGAAGCCATCAACACTATCCTGCGGCGTACGCCGGAACTGAATCGCCGAATCGGGATAGTCCCCGATCGCTCTCCCGGTTGATGCGCGTGCCTGGCCAGCCTTCCCGGACAATTCATGCATATGACCTAGCCCTATCGAGGTTCTGGATCCAAACTTGTCTCAGTCGCGTCTATTTCCTACAATCGGCGGACGGATGCCCGGTTGCGGGTAGCGCGCCCATTCATTCCCAATAGGACGGAGAAATCGCATGACGAGAAAATTGCATGGCGCAGTGTGGTTCCGATGCGGCGCAATCGCCCTTTTGACGGCGATTGGCGCTGCCGCGCAATCGAGCGAGGGCTTCGTGCCGTTGTTCAATGGGAAGGACCTGGAAGGATGGCAGGGTGACAAGGAACTCTGGAAAATCGCCGATGGCGTCATCGTCGGGTCGACCCATGAAAAGACGCTGACGGCCAACTCATTTCTTTCCACCGAGAAGTCCTACACCGATTTCGTGCTGCGGGTGAAGGTCAAGCTGGAGAATCACAATAGCGGCATTCAGTTCCGCAGCGAGCAACTCCCCGAGTTCGCGGTCGCCGGATACCAGGCGGACGTTGCCGAGAAGGTTTATTTCGGCATGCTCTACGAGGAGCGTAAGCGCGGTATCCTGCCGTATTGGAACGCCTTGTCGCAAGGGGAGCGCGACGCGATTAACGGCCTCGACAAGAAGGGCGAGTTCAACCAGTTCGAGATCACGGCGCAGGGAAACCGCGTCAAGATTTCCGTGAATGGAACGCTCACCTGCGACTTCGACGATCCCGAGGGCGCGAAGAGCGGCATTATCGCGCTCCAGCTGCACGCCGGTCCGCCGATGCGGGTCTCGTTCAAAGACATCGAGATCAAGGACCTCTCGGCCCGGGCGGAGTTGCTTATGCCCGACTACGATGCGTTCCGCCGCGAGCGCTTCGAGGTGACCGGCCCCCGGTACCGGACCCCGGAGGGCTTTGCCGTCGAGCAGGTCGCCTCGGCGGACTTGATTGGTTCCACCATCAATATGACCTTCGATTCGCTCGGCCGACCGACCCTCGGCGCGGAGAAGAAGGGCGTCTATATCCTGCTCGATGAGGACAAGGACGGCCAGTACGAAGGCAAGAAGATTTTCACCGAGGCCGTCGAGACCGTCATGGGGGTCCATTGGTTGGCCCCCGGCGACTTGCTTGTGCAGGCCGAAGGCCCGCAGGGGCCGGGCCTGTACCGGCTGGTCGACCAAGACGCCGACGACGTTGCGGACACCGTCACGCTCCTGGGCCTCTCGAACGGCGGGATGGGGGAACATGGCCCGCACACGATTTTGACGGGCATGGACGGACACCTCTATGTCCTCTACGGAAATCATGCCCACCCGGCCTTCGCCAAGGACCCCATGTCCCCATCGAGGAACCTTCACGAGGACAATCTATTGCCCCGCTATACGGACCCCAGGGGGCACGCCGCGAACATTCGCGTGCCCGGCGGGAGCATCCAGCGGATCAATCCCGTCACGGGCGAATGGAGCCAGATTTCAGGCGGCTACCGAAATTCGTACGACATGGCCTTGAGTCCCTCGGGCGAAATATTTCTCTTCGACTCGGACATGGAGTGGGACGTGGGCCTGCCGTGGTACCGCCCGATTCGCGTGGCGCACATCGTCCCCGGCGGCGACTATGGATGGCGAACCGGCTCCTACAATATGCCTTTTTATTACATCGACTACCTGCCCAGCGTGGACAACATTGGGCGCGGGTCGCCCGTGGGCATTTGCTTTTACGATCATGACGTTTATCCGAGTCAGTTCCAAGGCGCGCTCTTCCTGGGCGATTGGTCACGCGGCCGCATCCGGGTGATTTTCCCGAAGGCCGACGGCGCGACCTTCACGGGCAAGACCCAGGATTTCGTCCTGGGCGAACCGCTCAACGTGACCGACATGGACGTTGGCCCTGATGGTCTCCTCTATTACACCGTTGGCGGACGCGGAACCACGGGCGGCATGTATCGGGTGCGCTATGACGGCCCCGTGGCCGCGAAGGTACCCCTCAAGGGTGTCGACCTCGTCGCACGGCAGCCGATGCCGCGTTCGGCCTGGGGCAAGGAGGCCATTTATACGGAGAAAACGGAGATGGGCGCGGCGTGGACCGCGGACATGAAAGCCGCGCTTGAGGACACGAAACGCCCGGGAGACGAGCGGGCCCGGATTCTCGAGGCCCTCCAGATTTTCGGCCCGCAACCGGATCGCGAGGCCTTGATCAAGCTTGCGCGGGACAAGGACCCGAATGTGCGCGCTGCCGCCGTGTTCTTGCTGGGCACCTTCCGGCTTGATCAGGTCGAGGGAATCCTGACGCATGCCCTGGCCGATTCGGATCCGGTGACCGCCCGGCGCGCCTGCGAGGCGGTTGTCCGGGCCGGTCTCGAACCCACGTCTATCATTCCTCCCTCGAAGGAACTTAGACAAAACCTCCTGCTGCTGCTCAATCACGACGACCGCTTTGTTCGGTATTCGGCGCGCATGGCCCTGGTCCGGATCGACCCGTACCATTGGAGCCGCGGCGTATTGGCCGATAACCTGGACACGCGCCCGTACGGGGCCTTCGAGGGGATGCTTGCGCTCATCAACGTCGCCAAGACCGTCGAGGACTGGGACGCCATTTTCGCGAAGTTGGACGAATATGGCCAGGCGGAAATGAGCGACCAACAGCTGCTGGACTACTTGCGGCTCGTCTCCCTCGCGCTGTTGCGCGAGCCCAAGGCCGGCCAGGCTCACCTCGAAGTATGGCAGGGAAGTTCGCGCACGGATTTCATGGCGGCCGTGGGCGGGCGTCTCCTGCCCAAGTTCCCCCATGCCGATTGGCGTATCAGCCGCGAGCTTCAGATCGTGCTGGCCTACACGGAAACTCCCGGGACCATCGAGAAACTCCTCGCATGGCTGACGCCCGACAAGCCGCAGGAGGAACAGATTCACACCGTGTACGCCCTTCGCACCATCGACGGGGGCTGGACCAAGGACCAGCGCGACCAACTCGTGGCGTGGTTCGACCGGGGCCGCGAGATGGGCGGCGCGGCGAGCATGGAAGGCTACATCGAAAACATGTGGCAGGACGCGCTCAAGATTCTTCCCGATGACGAGCGGGAACTGGCCCTTGCACGGAAACAAAAGGCCCTGGACGAACGGCAGGCCAAGGCGCTTGCCCTGCTCGCCGAGGTCGAGGGCCAAGAGAAGAAGGTCAGCGGCGAACTGGCCCAGATGAGCTACACCGAGTTGAAGGAGTATCTCGAATACGACCCGATGGCATACCGGAAACCGAGCCTCAAGCACGGCGAATCGGTCTTCATCAAGTCGAAATGCGCCCAGTGCCATGTCTTCGGGACGGTCGGCAAAGGGGGCGGCCCGGACCTCTCGACCGTCACCAGCCGGTTTCGGCGCGGCGACATCCTCGAGTCGATCATGTTCCCGAGCAAGGTGGTGTCGGATCAATACAAGGCGGTCGAGGTCGAATTGAAGGACCTGTCGACGGTCACCGGGATGATGGTCTCCGAGAACGACACCACGCTGACGCTCATCACGGCGCTCGGCGAGAAAGTGGACCTTGCAAAGATCGATATCGAGGGCAAGAAGGACTCGGCCCAGTCCATCATGCCCGAGGGGTTGCTCAACACCATGAGCCAGGGCGACTTGGTCCAGCTGATTCAGTACCTCGAAGCCGGTGGCGAGGAACAGCCGTAGACCGTTTCGCGAGAATTGCCCGCATGCGCGATGCCGGAAGTTGCGACGAATACAGGCCCTCACGGAGAAACAGGGGACTATCTCCCCGTGACTGCGTCAGGTCATCGCCTGTTGCACGATGCTGGCCTTGTACGCGGCAAGTCAAGCGTCGGCGTTTTTTTGGGGGGGGGATCACTTCACTACGTTCCGGCGTGACGCCAACAAGCGGTAGTCAGTCTCGCTCGACCAGCTTGAGGATGCGCCCATTCGTGATATCGCAAAGATACAATTCGCCATTCGCATCCTGGCCCCACGAGGAAATCCTGCCGCTGGGAGTAGAGTCTGGACGCAGTTCATCCGTAACCTCGACGATCTCGGTTGCGATGGTTCCGTCGTGCCTCAGGTACCAACTTTTCCCGTTGCGGTAGTCGGAGAAAAAGTAGGCGCCCTGAAAGCGTTGGGGCAGGGCGGCGCCGCGGTAGACATGGCCGCCGGTAACGGCGACCGGCCCGGTTGTATGGGCATAATCGTAAATCGGTGGGGTGAACCCGGCATTCGTGCCGCAGGTCCCGGATCCCCCCACGCATGCGAACCCCTCGGCGATGTTCCACCCGTAGTTCTCGCCGCCCGGACTGTCCGCGGGTTGGAAGTCGATTTCCTCCTTTGAATTGTGACCCACATCGCCGATGTAAATATCCCCATTGGCGCGGTCAAAGGAAAAGCGCCACGGGTTGCGCAGGCCGTATGCCCAAATGGTTTCGTCCGAATCCTCCGTGCCGGCAAAGGGATTGTCCGGGGGAATCGCAAATGGCTCTCCCGAGTCGACGTCGATTCGCAATAACTTTCCCAATTTGGTCGCCGTGTCCTGGGCATTCTCCGACAGCGCCGATCCGGTGCCGTCATCGCCCACCGAGACGTACAGGTAACCGTCGTTTGGGCCGAATGCGAGGGTGCCTGCTTGGTGCGTCGGCTGCGATTTTTCGATATCGAGAATGATCGTGCCCGAATCGGGGTCGAGCAGGTCTGGGTCGGCCCCAGAAATGGCGTAACGCTCGACAATCAACGCAAAAGGCAGGACGTTTCCCGGGGCCGTGTAGGTGACGTATGCAAACCCGTTCGAAGCAAAATCTGGATGAAA
>CANKTP010000204.1 GCA_947486375.1 Candidatus Hydrogenedentota bacterium
ACGTTTCATCGGGTGTGTACGCTGGCGGCCCTCGAGGCAGGGGCGGACGTGTTGGTCGAGAAGCCCATTGCCGCGACGGTCGAGGACGGCGAGGCGATGGTCTCCGCCGCGCGAGCCGCCGGGCGCATCCTCCAGGTTGGGCATATCGAGCGCTTCAACGGCGCGGTCGTCGCGTTGCGGAGTTCGCTCATTCGCCCCCGCTTCATCGAGTGCCACCGGCTGAGCACCTATCCGAACCGCGGACACGACGTGAGCGTGGTGCATGACCTGATGATCCACGATCTCGACATTCTGCTTTCGATCGAGCATTCCGGCGTGGTGTCCGTCGACGCCGTCGGCGTCTCGGTGTTCTCGGAAACGGAAGACATCGCGAACGCGCGCATCCGCTTCGCGTCGGGGTGCGTGGCGAACGTGACGGCCAGCCGCATCAGCGTCGAGCGCCTGCGCAAGATAAGGGTGTTCTCGGAGGACGCCTACGTCTCGACCGACTACTCGGAGCAACAGGTGATGGTGTATCGCAAGAACGGCGCGATACGCCCGGGCGGGTCATATCTTGAGGCCCTTTCCATCGACGCGCTCGAGGTGAACAAGGACGAACCGCTCAAGCGCGAGATCGAGTCGTTTCTCGAGTGCGTGCGGCGGCGCGGCCACCCGGAGGTCTCCGGCGAGGACGGCCTCGCGGCGTTGCGGCTTGCGGACCAGATCACCACGTTTATCCGGAGCGGCGTGTGACGCGAATCTTCCTGTGCGCGGGCGAATCCAGCGGCGACCTTCACGGTGCCGCGCTGGTTCGCGCATTGATTCGGCAAAAACCGGGCGTCGTGTGCGAGGGTATCGGAGGACCCCGGATGGAAGCGGCGGGCATGCAGCTTCATTGCGACCTGGCGGAACGCGCCATCATGGGCTTCACGGAAGTGGTCCGCTCGTTCGGGTTTCTTCGCGATCTGTTTCGGCGGACGGTGAACCATCTGCGCAAGCATCGTCCCGACTGCGTGGTGCTGATTGACTATCCGGGTTTTAATCTGCGACTGGCGAAAGAAGCGCGCAAATTGGGAATCCCGGTCGTCTACTACATCAGCCCGCAGATATGGGCGTGGAAGAAGGGCCGGATTCACACCCTGCGGGCCTTGGTCAACAAAATGCTTGTTATCCTGCCGTTCGAAAAGCCGCTCTACGACGCCGTGGGGCTCGATTGTGTTTACGTCGGCCATCCGCTCCTGGATCACATCGACTCGGCGCCCGTCGGGGGTGTGTTTGGCGAGGGCCTCATCATCGGGGTCCTGCCGGGTAGCCGCGAACAGGAAATTCTGCGCATCATGCCGGCGATGGTCGAGACGGCGCGGCGCATCCGGGATCGGTTTCCCGAGGCGCGGTTCGTGGCCCCCTGCGTCGACGCGGCGCGCGAGGCGCAGATCAAGGCTGCGGCCGGGGATTTCCCCGTCGAGACCCGCGCCGGCGGGACCTACGAATTGCTAAGCGCCGCCCGGTTCTGTATGGTGGCCTCCGGTACGGCGACCTTGGAGACCGCGTTGTTTGAGGTCCCGATGGTCGTGTTGTACCGGGTCACCCCGATTACCTATTGGCTCGCCCGCGCGTTTGTCCGGATCGACGCGATCGCGCTGGTCAATATTCTCGCCGGAAAACGCATCGTGCCCGAGTTCATCCAGGGCCGGGCCAACCCCAACCTGATCGCCCCCGTGGCGATCGAACTCATCGAAGATTCCCCCGCTCGCAAGGACATGATTTCCGAACTTTCCCGCATACGAAGCCTGCTTGGATCCGGTGGCGCGTCCGAGGCCGCCGCACGTGAAGTACTCAAGGTGGCCAATGGCTGATCGGCTCTACGTGGTCGATGGGATGGCTTTCGCCTTCCGTTCGTACTTCGCGATTCGGAACCTGCGCGACTCGAAGGGCCGCCCTACGAACGCCGTGTTCGGGTTCGCCCGTGTTTTGTTAAAGCTGCTGCGCGAGGAGAAACCCTCGCATTTGGTGCTCGTGTTCGATGCGCCGGGCAAGACCTTCCGCGACGACTTGTATCCCGCGTACAAGGCCCAACGGGACGAGACCCCCAAGGACCTCATCGCGCAGTTCCCGGTGATCGACCGTCTCGTCGAGGCCTTTGGGTTCCCGGTGCTCCGCATACCCGGCGTCGAGGCCGATGACGTCATGGGCACGCTGGCGCGGCGCGCCGAGGCCAAGGGGCTCGACACGGTGCTCGTCACCGCCGACAAGGATTTGCTCCAGCTCGTGACCGACCGCACGCTGGTTTACGATCCGAACAAGGGCGACGCGGGACTCTGGTACGACCGCGAGGGCGTGAAGCAACGCTTCGGCGTCGGGCCGGAACACGTCATCGAGGTGTTGGGATTGATGGGCGATACCGCCGACAATGTGCCCGGCGTAAAGGGCATCGGCGAGAAGACGGCGATAAAACTTCTCCAACAATACGAAACGATGGACGGGCTGTACGCCCACATCGACGAACTCAAGGGCAAACAGAAAGAGCGTCTCGTCGCCGATCGCGACCAGGCATACCTCAGCCGCCTGCTGGTGACCATCAAGACGGATGTCGAGGTCGAATCGGACTTCGAGAAATTCCGCGTGGGACCACTCGATCATGGGCGCTTGTCCGCGATGTTCGCCGAGCTTCAGTTCCAGTCGCTGTTCGAGGAGTTCGCGCCGAGTCCCGCCGCAGAGGAAAAGACGGACTACCGGCTTGTTCTTGACCGCGATACGCTCGTCAAGGTCATCGCCGAAATGCGGGCCGCGGGAGAATTCTCGCTCGACACGGAGACAACGTCGACACAACCCATGCTTGCGCGGCTCGTGGGCATATCGATGAGCTGCAAGGAACGCACTGGCTACTATGTCCCCGTCAGTCACCAGCCCGAGGCCAACGTCATTGACGGAGTGCCGGTCGAGACGCTCGAATGCGAGGATGCCCTTGCGCTATTGAGGCCCCTGTTCGCGGACCCCAACATCGGCAAGATCGGCCACAACATCAAGTACGATTTAATCGTCCTGGAGCGCGCGGGGTCGCCGGTCGCCGGAGTGGTCATGGACACCATGCTGGCATCGTACTTGACAGAACCCTCCCGTATGAGGCACAATCTAGCTGAAGTAAGCCTCCAGCACCTTAAGCGCAAGATGATCCCCATATCCGATTTGATCGGCACGGGATCGAAAGCCTCCACGTTCGACTTCGCCCCCATCCAACGCGCATGCGAATATGCCGCCGAGGATGCCGATGTGGCGTGGCGGCTTCACGGGGTTTTCCAAGACGCGCTGAAGGAACGCGAATTGGACGCGCTCCACGTTGACGTGGAGCTTCCCCTGTTGCATGTCTTGGCACGCATGGAAATGGCCGGAGTGGCCATCGACCGTCCCGTGTTCGACAGCCTTCGCGTTGACATCGCGGCGCGGCTTGAAATCATCGAGGCCGAAATAGTTGAATTAGCCGGTGGTCAATTCTCCATCAATTCCCCCAAGCAGCTTCAGAAGGTCCTGTTCGAGGACCTGAAGCTGACCCCGACCAAGAAAACCAAGACGGGGTACTCGACGGATGTGGATGTGTTGGAGGAGTTGGCGCACGTTCACCCGCTTCCCGCGAAGGTCCTCGAATACCGGACCTTGGAAAAGCTTCGGGGCACCTACGTGGACGCCCTGCCCAAGTTGATAAACCCGGTCACGGGCCGCATTCATTCATCGTTTAACCAGACGGTCGCCGCGACAGGACGCCTGTCGAGCAGCGACCCGAACCTCCAGAATATCCCGGTGCGGACCGACCTCGGCAAGCGAATTCGGCAAGGGTTCGTGCCGGGGGACCCGGAACACCGTTTGATTTCAGCGGACTACTCGCAAATTGAATTGCGTGTGCTGGCGCACCTTTCGGGCGACGCGGCCTTGCGCGAGGCATTTCGCCAGGACATGGACATTCACAGCGACACGGCGGCGCGGGTGTTCGGCGTTCCCCGAGACGCGGTAACACCGGACATGCGGCGCAGCGCGAAGGCGGTTAATTTTGGCGTCGTGTACGGAATAAGCCCCTTCGGTTTGGCCCGCAACATGGGCGTGTCAAACGCGGCGGCGGCGGAGTTCATCGATCAGTATTTTGAACAATACCCGGGCGTCAAGCGGTGGCTTGACGCGGTCAAGGACGAGGCCCGCCGGGTGGGATACGTGAAGACCCTGTTGAACCGGCGGCGGTACGTGCCGGAACTAAACGGGTCGGACAAGATGGCGCAACGCGCCGCCGAGCGCGTCGCGGTCAATACGCCCGTGCAAGGCACGGCGGCGGACATCATCAAGATCGCCATGATACGGCTCGACGCCGCGCTTCGGGAAACGCGGTCGCGCCTGATACTCCAAGTCCACGACGAACTCGTGGTCGAGGGTCCGGCGGACGAGTCCGCGGAGGTGGCGGCAACGACGAAACGAATCATGGAAGACGCGATGCATTTGGATGTGCCCCTGAAGGTCGACGTGGGAATCGGCCGGAATTGGGCGGAAATTCACTGACAAAGACCATCAAGACTATCCCGGCTTGGAAATGACCACGGGGAATCCCGGTCGTTCCCCCCAAAAAAATATTTTCACACTACCTGAAGAACCACGAGAGGAAATTGCATGCCTGAAAACATGGGCGCGGACAAAATGAATCGACCGCGGAACAATCGCGCGGGAGGGGGCGCTAAACGCCCGAACAACAGTCCCGCCGCAAACGCGAACAAGAACCGGAACAACAACATGAAGGGCCGCCCGCCACAGCAGCAACAACGCCGCCCAATGCAGGGCGACCGCCGTCCGGGACAGTATTACCAAAACCAGAAGTCCTCGGGTGCCGTGCTCGATGTGGCCGATGAGGAAATCCCCGATGTCATCGATGGGCCAATCATGTCCATCTCGACCTTGAAGCATATGTCGGTCGCCGAGCTCCAGGAAATGTCCGTCGAGCTAGGCAATGAGAATCCCGGCCTCAAGAAACAAGACCTCATCTTCTGGATTCTCCAGGCCAGCATCGAGAAGGCCGGCGCCATCATCGGCGACGGGACCCTCGAAATACTCCCGGACGGCTTCGGGTTCCTACGGTCCGGCGACTACTCCTATATGCCCGGCCCGGACGACATTTACGTGTCGCCGTCGCAAATCCGCAAGTTCGCGTTGCGCACGGGCGACACCATCACCGGCCATGTTCGCCCGCCGAAGGAAGGCGAGCGTTACTTCGCCCTCCTCAAGGTCGACTCCGTCAACGCCGACAGCCCCCAGGTCGCCCGCGAACGCATCCTCTTCGACAACCTGACGCCGCTGCATCCGGA
>CANKTP010000205.1 GCA_947486375.1 Candidatus Hydrogenedentota bacterium
AGGGTACGTTGCGATTGAGAGGAGATTGCAGCTCGATAACGGCGCGAATGAAATGGACTTCGCAATGCATCCGATCGGTGGCGACGGCGAGGGTGAAGGTGAGGGTGAGGGTGAGGGTGAGGGTGAGGGTGAGGGTGAGGGCGAGGGTGAGGGCGAGGGTGAGGGCGAGGGCGGCGGATGCGGGGCGGGCGTTAATGTCCCCCTTGATTCTCGTTTTCGGGGGAATGACGACCCTTCCAATCCCGCCGATGGCGGGACTTGCAGGGCGGACTTGCCGTGGGGCGATGCCGCAGTTATTGCGTGCGCGGGACTATTGTTGACGGTGCGGCGACGGGATTGGGGTTGGCGCTAACATCCCCCTTGATCCCCCTTTCAAGGGGGACTGGAACGCGATCCCCCTTCCAAGACGCCACCGACAAAAGTCGATAATGCCGCGCTGCGTCCCATAGGTCCCATCCACAAATTTGCAGCCTCTTTTGCAAATCGGGTGCCCGCATGGAAGCCCCGCGCAACCCGTCCCGCGTCCTTTCCCCGGTCGCGGCCTATTTGTCCAGCGCCTCGATCTCGGGCGTCTCCGCCGTCCCCCCGGGTTCCGCCTCGCCTGCGGCGGCCACCGCGCCCTGGGCCGGCCCGAATCCCGCGTCGATCAGTTCCTCCGCCAACTTGAACCGGCGATTGCCGTTGGGATGTCCCATGACAACGGCGATCATGCGGCGTCCGCCGCGCTCGGCCGTGGCGGTCACGCAATAGCCCGCGGCGCGGATGTAACCGGTCTTCAAGCCGTCGCAATTCTCCATCCGCCACAGCAGCTTGTTCGTATTGTAATGAATCGTGTCCTCCGGCCGGAACTGGAACTCCTTCATCGACACCCACTCGCGGATTTGCGCGTGCGTCAAACAGGCCCGCGCGAGGATCGCCATCTCCCGCGCCGTCGTCTTGTCGGGAAGCTCCCCCTTGCTCGGCGGCAGGCCATGGACGCTGTGAAAGTCGGAGTTCTTCATCCCAAGCGACATGGCCCGGGCATTGGCCGTCTCGAGATATGTTGCCTCGCTCCCCCAGAGTCCCTCCGCCACGGCCATCGCCGCGTCATTCGCCGAGGCCACCGCGACCGCCTTCATCAGGTGGCCCAACTCGAACACGTCCCCCGCCTCGACATACACCTGCGTGCCCCCCATCTGTTGCGCATGGGCCGTGGCCGTGATGGGCCGCTCGAGCGCCCAGGCGCCGCGGTCCACGCCCTCGGCGACCAGGAGCATCATGACCAGCTTTATCATGCTTGCGGGCGGCCGGGCCTGGTCCGCGTTGTGTTCGGACACCACGGCACCCGTGGCCGCGTCGACACAGATCGAGCTAAGCGCCTCCTCGCCCGGTTCGACCGCCCCCGCATTGCCCGCGATTAGGCAGGCCGCCAGCGCGGCGGCCACCAGGCGGCGACCGTCGATGCATCGTTTCGATTCGATGCGTGGCCAATAACGTTGGTTCCTCATGCGGCCGGCGTTCCCTTTCTCATGTTCGGTGGTTTTCCCTGGCGTCTACGCGGCGCGTGTCACGCCGGTTCGTGGGTCTCGATTGCGGGCCGGCCGGCGCCCTCGTGTTCCGTGGTCCGGCGCAACGCATCGATCAAGGCGGCGCAGGTAAACGGTTTCGACAAAAGCGTCACGCCCTCGTGCTCGGCGCCGTCCCCCAGGATTTCGGTCGCCCCATCGCTACGGAACAATATGACGGGTATGTCGCTGGTTCCAAGGTCCTGCTTCAGCTCGGTCACGAGATCGGCGCCGGTGATGTCCGGAAGGACCTCGCCGACGATTATCGCGTCGGGCTGCGCCGCATGCGCATCGCGCGCACATTCGTGGCCGTTGCGAAACTCCTCGACCGAGACGCCCAGGCGTTCCAGAATCTCGGCGATCGCGTCGCGTTGCTCCGTGTGGGCGTTGGCGAGATGCACCCGGAGACCGGCAAGTTCCGGGCACTCGGGCATCGTGGGCGGATACTGGAACAATACGTTCGGCAGGTGTATCGTGAAGGCGCTGCCACGGCGGGCCTCGCTCTTGAGGTCGATGCGGCCGCCGTGGGCCTCGACAATGCTCTTCGCGATCGACAGCCCGATGCCCGTCCCCTGGTAGTGCCGCGTCATGGAACTGTCGACCTGGTAAAACTTCGCGAATACGCGGGATTGTTGCGCCTTCTCGATCCCGATCCCGTTGTCCGTCACCGAGAATACAATCTCCTCGTCCTCCTCGACGTGCAGATTCACATGGATCAAGCCCTTCTCGTGGCTGAATTTCACCGAGTTCGACAACAAGATGCCGAGCACTTGCAGGAGTTTCTCCCGGTCGCCCCACATATAGGGCACCTCTTCCGGCGCAGTGTAGGTGATGCTGATGTTCTTCGTCAGGGCGTGCGGCAACGCCGAGGCCACCGCCTCCTCGACGAAGCGGGCCGGCTTCCATAGCGTCTTGTGCAGCTTCACCCCGCGAATCTCCATGCGGCTAAACTCGAGCATCTCGTTGATCAATTTCGAGAGCCGCTCGCCGTTCCGCGCCATGACGCCGATCGCCCCCGCCTGCGACGCGTTGAGTTCGCCAAGGCTGCCCAGGTTCAACATCTCGATGTATCCCTGGAGCGTGCTGAGCGGGGTCCGCAATTCGTGGCTGACGTTCGATAGAAACACGTCCTTCGCGTGATCGATCTCGCGCAATTGCTCGTTGGCCCCCTCGAGCTCGCGCGCGCGGATTTCCAGTTCGTGTTGCTGTTCCTTCAATTTGCGCACGTCCGTCACCACCAGCGAAAACGCCGGCTCGTCCTCCGCGAAATCCTCGATCGGCGCGATCGATACCTTCGCCGGCATGTAGGCCCCCTTCCCGCTCACAAACTGGAACTCGTGCGCCAGCGGCCTGCCGGCGCCGAAGGCTTCCTTCATCCGCGGGCGGTCCTCGATCGCGACGAAGTCGTACACCAATCGCCCCGACACAACTTCCTCCCCAAGGCCGAGCACCTCGTGAAACCGCTCGTTCGCGAAGCGGATACGCCCGCCGGAATCGACCGTGACAAACCCCTCGTTCATGTTCAACAGCAGGTCGCGCAGCCGTTCCTCCGAATCGCGCAGCCGCCCGGTCTGTTCCTCCACCAGTTTCTTCAGGCCCTCGGCGTAATTCCCGAGCCGCTGCGACATCCGGTGCAGGTCGGTGATGTCGCGGATCGTCGCGAGAATACCCGCCGCCTGCCCGCGCCGGTCGTAGATCGGGCTGCCGCTGACCCAAAACTGCCGCTCCTCGCCGTCCCGATGCCACGCCACCTGGTATTCCGACGCGACGCCAAGCGCCCGCGACTCCGTGTGCCGCACCATCGTGTCCGCGCCGAGCCTCGCGGCGATATCCAGCGCATTGCTCCCGATCAGCTCCTCGCGCGGGATTCCGGTCAGTTCCACCAGGGCGCGGTTCACGAGCACGATGCTCCCGTCGGTCCCCGTGAGGACGAAACCCTCGCTCATGTGGTCGGCGACGTGGCGGAAGCGTTCGCTGAACTCGTCTATCAAGGCCTCCGACCGGATAAGCGTATAGAGGACCACGAGCAATCCGAGCAGGAGACTCCCCATGCCCAGCCGCCGGGACCAGTCTCCGACGGCCGACGACACGTAGTCGAGCTCCACGAGGTGCTCGGAATACCCCGAGACGACCACGACCGCGCCCAGCGTGAGGCCTCCCATGCCCGACAACAAGAGGAACCGCTGGAGCCCGTCGCTCCGGATGCGGGCGAGGATGTTGCCGCCGGCCAGGAGCGGGATGATGACGCACAAGAGCACCATCGTGCCCTGAAGCTTGGGGTCCTCGACCAGCTGGCTCGAAAAAAACACCCCGGCCATGCCCAAGGCGATGGGCACGAGATAATACGGCGACTCCCGCCGCATCGGACGGAAACTAGCCATCGGCGGCTTCCTCCCTACCCTGCGTCGCGTCGCCCAAACCCACGGTGGCCCCCCCGGCCGCCGTTCTACCCGGCAAATCGATCATACCCGGCAAAAGTATGGCACGGCCCGGAAGGGCCAATCAAAAAAAAAGGCCCGCCGGAACGATTGACTCGCGACTCGAGCGCGCATAGAATCCCCCGCCAGTGGATCATCGGGGGAAGCGGCATTGAGCGCATTCGAGACTACCCGCTGGAGCGTCGTGCTGGCCGCGCGCCACGGACATACCCAAAGTTCCCGCGCAGCCCTCGAGGTCCTCTGCCGCCTGTACTGGAAGCCCCTCTACATATACGTCCGCGCCCGGGGCGGGCCCCCCGAGCATGCCCAGGACATCGTCCAGTCCTTCTTCGAACATGTCCTCGAACAGGAGGTGCTCGACCATGCCGACCCGGCCCGCGGAAAGTTCCGCTCGTTTCTCCTCGCCTCGCTGCGGAATTTCATGGCCGACCAATGGGACAAGGACCGCGCCCGCAAACGCGGCGGAGACGCCACCCACATCCAGTTCGACACCGCCGGCGCCAATCTCCCCGCGCCCGGCATGTCCCCGGACGCCGCCTTCGAGCGGCAATGGGCCCTTTCCGTCATCGAGCACGGCTGGGCGCTCGTCGGCGAGGCCATGGTCGCCGAGGGGAACGCACCCCTTTTCGACCAGCTCCACGGGAACCTAACCGGGGAAAGCGCCGCCCCCTACGCGGAGATCGCCCAACGCCTCGGGATGGACGAAGGCGCCGTCCGCGTCGCCGCGCACCGGCTCAAGAAACGCTTCGCCAAGACCCTCCGCCAGGTCATCGCCCAAACCATCGACGACGGCCAGGACATCGAGGAGGAACTCCGCGGCCTGCTGGCGGCCTTGTGAGGGAACTCGCGGGGAATTGCGCTGGGACACGCAAGGTTGATCTTTGGGATACTGTCGCATACCCTTGGCAGGGAAGACGATTGCTTGTTCGCTCGATTCGGAAAGGCTTGGCCCCATGGTATACCGCGGTCACATAGAAAATGGCGTCGTCGTGCTGGATGAACCGGGCACCCTGCCCGAAGGCATGGCGGTCGTGGTCGAACCCGCGTCGCCCCCGCCCGATTTCAGCGGCAAAGGCATGCGTAATCTGATTGGCCTCTTCCCGAAGGAAGATTTACAGCAAATCGCCGATGCCCTGAAAGACTGCCGCCAGATAGACCCCGATGGCTGGTGATGGGTGTGCGTCAGAAAAGTAGGAATCACGCGGCGCGCTGGTCCCAGTAGTCGGTGAACCGGGTTTGCGAGAGGGTGGCGCACCGTAGGGCGATGATACTGTTGGCCCCGCGAACGGTCCATTTCATTCCGGATTGTTTG
>CANKTP010000206.1 GCA_947486375.1 Candidatus Hydrogenedentota bacterium
CGGCGACCTGAAGGAAAACGCGGAGTACCACGCCGCCAAGGAAGCCCAGGCGATGCTGCATGCCCGCATCCGGGACCTCGAGGACAAGATCGCCCGGTCGGTCATCCTCGAGGATCAAGAGATCGACCTGACCAAGGCGTATGTTGGGGCGACCGTCCGCGTGCGGAACCAGAAGACGAAAAAGGAATCGACCTACGTGCTGGTGAGCCCGGTCGAGGCCGACATGGCGTCGGGTAAAATATCGACCCAGTCGCCCGTGGGACAGGCCCTGCTCGGGAAAAGCACCGGCGATGTCGCCGTGGCGAAGATCCCGGCCGGCGACCTTACACTCAAGATTCTCGAAATCTCGCGATAAATGCCGGGCTGCAGAGGTGGGCGCGGCCGCGGACAAAACCACTGAGCGCATCTGGGGAACCATGCCGAAGCGAACAGACATAAAGAAAATCATGCTGATTGGGTCGGGACCGATCGTCATCGGCCAGGCATGCGAATTCGATTACTCCGGCACGCAGGCCTGCAAGGCCCTCCGTGAGGAGGGCTATGAGGTCGTATTGGTCAACAGCAATCCGGCCACCATCATGACCGACCCCGAGACCGCCGACCGGACCTACATCGAGCCATTGACCGTCGCAGTCTTGGAGACCATCATCGCCCGCGAGCGGCCCGATGCCTTGTTGCCGACCGTCGGGGGCCAGACCGCCCTCAACCTCGCCGTGTCGCTTGCCGAGTCCGGAGTGCTCGAAAAATACAAGTGCCAACTCATCGGGGCGAACCTCGCGGCCATCAAGAAAGCCGAGGACCGCGGGCAATTTCGCGACGCCATGCTCCGCATCGGCCTCGACATGCCCGAGAGCAAGGTCGTCCATTCGCTCGAGGAGGCGCAGGAAATCGGCGAAAAACTCGGCTATCGGTGCGTGGTGCGGCCCGCCTTCACCCTCGGGGGATCGGGCGCGGGCCTCGCCTTCAACAAGGACGAATTCAACCAAGTCGTGCAATGGGGTCTCGACGCCAGTCCGGTGACCGAGGTCCTCATCGAGGAATGCGCCCTCGGCTGGAAAGAATATGAGCTCGAGGTGATGCGGGACTGCCACGACAACGTGGTTATCGTATGCTCGATCGAGAATTTCGACCCGATGGGCATCCATACCGGCGACAGCATCACCGTCGCCCCCGCGCAGACCCTGTCCGACCGCGAATACCAAACCATGCGCGACGCCGCGATCCAGATCATCCGCGAGATCGGCGTCGACACCGGCGGCTCGAACATCCAGTTTGCCGTGAACCCGGCCGACGGCCGGATGATCGTGATCGAGATGAACCCGCGTGTGTCGCGCAGCTCGGCACTGGCCTCGAAGGCCACCGGCTTCCCGATCGCGAAGATCGCGGCCAAGCTCGCCGTCGGCTACAGCCTCAACGAAATCCCCAACGACATCACGAGGAAAACACCCGCGTCGTTCGAGCCCTCGATTGACTACGTCGTCACCAAGATTCCGCGTTGGGCCTTCGAGAAATTTCCCGGCTCCGACGACCTCCTGACCGTCCAAATGAAAAGCGTCGGCGAGACGATGAGCATCGGGAGGACATTCAAGGAGTCGCTCCAGAAAGGCATCCGCGGGCTCGAGATCGGGCGCGCCGGGCTCGGCGCCGACGGCAAGGACGTCCCGCCCGCGGACGGCGACATCGAGCGCCACAAGGAAGCGCTGATTCGCTCGGTGCGGAAACCCACGCCGAATCGCCTGATCGACCTTGCGAGGGCGTTGCGCGCCGGGGCGACCGTCGAGGAACTCCACGAGGCGACCTTCATCGACCCCTGGTTCTTGCGGAACATGCGCGACATTGTCCTCGAGGAAACGGTCATACGAAATGCCGACCCGGACGATGCCGCCGTCATGCGGGGCGCCAAGGAATTCGGGTTCTCCGACATTCAACTCGGCTTCCTCTGGGGCATGGACCCGCTCGAGGTCCGGAAGAAACGCATCGCGATGGGCGTCATTCCAAACTACAAGCTCGTGGACACGTGCGCGGCGGAGTTCGAGGCCTACACCCCCTACTACTATTCCACCTACGGCGACGAGGACGAAGTTCGCCCGTCGACGCGCGAAAAAATCATGATCCTCGGCGGCGGCCCGAACCGTATTGGCCAAGGGATCGAGTTCGACTATTGCTGCGTGCATGCCGCCTTCGCCCTGAAGGAAGACGGTTTCGAGACCATCATGGTCAATAGCAATCCCGAGACCGTCTCGACCGATTACGACACCTCGGATCGTCTCTACTTCGAGCCGGTGACCTACGAGGATGTGCTCAACATCGTCGAGCGGGAAATGCCCAAGGGCGTCATCGTCCAATTCGGCGGCCAGACGCCGCTCAATCTCGCCGAGGACCTGTGGAAGGCCGGCGTCCCCATCATCGGCACCTCGCCCGAGAGCATCGCGCGCGCCGAGGACCGCAAACTTTTCCGCGATGTCGTCGAGAAACTCGGCCTGCTCCAGCCGCCGAACGAGACGGCCACGTCGGTCGGCGAAGCCGTCGATATCGCGACGCGCATCGGTTATCCCGTTGTCGTGCGGCCCTCCTTCGTGCTTGGCGGACGCGCCATGGAGATCGTCTACGACAAGGACGCCCTCGTCCGCTACATGACCTACGCCGTCGAGGCCTCCCCCGAGCACCCCATCCTCGTCGACAAGTTTCTCGAGGGCGCGACCGAGTTCGACGTGGACGCCCTAGCCGATGGCACCGACGTGATCGTCGCGGGGGTGATGCAACACATCGAGGAAGCGGGTATCCATTCCGGCGACAGCGCGTGCATCCTGCCGCCCCACGACATGGACCCGGAGGTGCTGATACGCATGAAGGAACAGACACGCGCATTGGCGCGCGAGCTCAAGGTCATCGGCTTGATGAACGTGCAGTTCGCCGTGCGCGGGACCGATATTTTCATCATCGAGGTCAACCCGCGGGCCTCGCGGACCGTCCCCTTCGTGAGCAAGGCGACCGGCATCCCGCTGGCAAAAGTTGCCGCGCGGGTGATGTGTGGGAAGACGCTCCAGCAACTCGGCATCACCGAGGACCCGGTCCCGAAGTTCGTGTCTGCCAAGGAAGTCGTGCTGCCCTTCATCAAGTTTCCCGGCGTGGACACGCTCCTCGGCCCGGAAATGCGCAGCACCGGCGAGGTGATGGGAATCGACCGCGACATGGGCATGGCCTTTGCCAAGAGCCAGGTCGCCGCGGGGAATAGCGTTCCGATGGAAGGCACGGTGTTTATGAGCCTGAACCGCGACGACCGGCCGCACATGGGCACCCTCGCGCACGATCTCGTCCGGCTCGGGTTCAAAATCCTGGCGACGCACGGGACGACGGCCTTCCTGCGCGAACAGGGCATCGACGCCGAGGAAGTCTTCAAGGTCGGCGAGAGCCGGCCCAACATCGTCGACCGGATGATCAATGGCGACGTCCACTGGATCATCAATACGCCCCTTGGGGCCGAGTCGAAATTCGACGAACGCGCCATCCGCCGGACGGCCCTCGAGCGGGGACTTCCGACGATGACGACGCTTGCCGCGGCAAAGGCGGCCGTCATGGCGATAGAGGCCATGCGCGGACGCGCGTTCGACGTGCGCACCTTGCAGGAATACCACGCGGAACTAAAGTAACCATTCGCCCCTCTGGGGCCAAGCATCGATCACCGGGGAAACACCATGTCACTCATCAAGGGGAAAGTACTAATCGCCCAAGGCGGCGGCCCGACGGCCGTCATCAACCAAAGCTTCGTGGGGGCCGCGCTCGAGGCGAGAAAATTCCCGCAAGTAACGCGCGTGTATGGCGCCATGCACGGCATCAAGGGCATCGTCAATGAGGAGTTGTGCGACCTCACCGAGGCCACCACGCACAACCTCGAGGCCGTCGCGCGCACGCCGTCGTCGGGCCTTTTCTCGACGCGGGACAAACCCACCGTCGACTACTGCCGAAAGATCTTCGAGGTCTGCCGGGCGCACGACGTGCGCTACTTCTTCTACATCGGCGGCAATGACAGCGCGGACGCCTGCCGGATCGTCAACGAACAGGCCCGGAGCGACCGCTACGAACTCCGCGTGATCCATATCCCGAAGACCATTGACAACGACCTCAAGGTGACTGACCACTGTCCCGGATACGGCTCCGCGGCGAAATTCGTCGCGCAGGCATTCTCGGGCGCGAACCTTGACAACCGGGCGTTGCCGGGGGTCTACATCGGGGTCGTCATGGGCCGCCACGCGGGCTTCCTGACGGCGGCCTCGGCCCTGGCGCGGACCTTCGACGACGACGGCCCGCATCTCGTCTACGTTCCCGAACGCGCGTTCACCCGGAAACAATTCACCCAGGACGTGCAGGCAGTCTTCCTAAAGCACAAACGCTGCGTCATCGCCGTGTCCGAGGGCATCGTCGATGCCAAGGGGAAACCCATCGCCGAGCAGTTCAGCGGCGGAGAACGTGATTCGCACGGAAACGTTCAATTATCGGGAACGGGCGCGCTCGGCGATTTGTTGAGCTCGTGGATCAAGGCCGACACCAAGATCACCCGCGTGCGCGCCGATACGCTCGGATACCTCCAGCGGAGCTTCCTCGGGTGCGTGAGCGAAGTCGACGCGGCCGAGGCGCGCGAGGTCGGCGAAAAGGCTGCGCAATACGCCATCTGGCACAACCTCGACGGTTCCGTGGCCATCCATCGCGTCGGCGACTACGCCGTGAAGTACTTCCTGACCCCGCTCCACACGGTAGCCCAAAAGACCTCCGAGATGCCCGCGAAGTTCATCAACAAAAAGGGCAACAACGTCACGGACGCCTTCATCCGCTATGCCCGTCCGTTGATCGGCGCCATGCCCACCGTGGCCCGGCTTTCCGCGCCGCGCGTCCGGAAGGTACTAAACAAATAATTTTTTGAGTCATGGTAGTTAAATATAGACCTAGCCTATCGCGAAAATCGGGCGAATACCGGTACCCTGCGGCCGCTTTGTGCATGCGAAGCGCCAAGGCCGCGGGAATAAGGGCGATTCATCGAGAATTCCCAGGGAGCGAAACTTTTCAGGGATTACTCGCCATCCGGGAATCGATACAAGCGCCGTGACGCCGCCAATGTCAGGCCTACGCCTATGAGCAGGGTCGCATCGCCCCGGAACGGTGACGTTCTTGGCAATGCGCCCGCAGCCACGCCGCAGACCCCCTCGCCCTCGCCCTCGCCTTCGCCTTCGCCTTCACCCTCGCCTTCGCCCTCGCCCTCGCCCTCGCCCTCGCCCTCGCCCTCGCCCTCGCC
>CANKTP010000207.1 GCA_947486375.1 Candidatus Hydrogenedentota bacterium
CAGACACCATCTCCCTGTGTGGGACCATGTGGTTAAGGGTACAATTCAACTTAGAACGGGATGTCGTCTTCCGGGATCGGTTCCTCTATCATGCGCGGCGAGGGCTTGCCGGACTGGCCAGACGGAGCACTTCCCGCGCTTCCGCGCGGGGCACCGCCCCGGTCTTCCCAATCGAGCGCCTGGATCCGGTCCGCGACGATATCGATCACCGAGCGCTTCTGGCCGGTGGTTTTGTCTTCCCACTCGTTGCCTTGAAGACGCCCCTCGATCACCACCGGGCGGCCCTTCTTGTAATTCTCGCCGCAGTACTCCGCGAACTTTCCCCAGATGGTCACGTTGATGAACAGGGTCTCTTCTTTCTTTTCGCCATCCTTGGTCTTGAAGAATCGCGAAGAGGCGAGGCCCAATTTGCACAACGCCATGCCCGAGGGCAGATACCGTAACTCCGGGTCGCGCGTGAGGCGACCCGCCAAGATGACCTTATTAAGGTCGGGAACCCGTAAATCCGACATTATTCGACGTCCTCCGGATTAATCGTCGTCATCCGCGCGAGCGCCCGCCGGACGGCGGCGCCCGCCGCGTCGTGCGGCGAAGTCGTCTTCTTCTTCATCGTCATCGTCGCCGTCGGCCGAGGCCGCCGAGCGGGCCTGCAACGCGGCTTCGTTACGCCGCTGCTGCTCGACCTCGAGACGGAGCGTTTTCGCGTCGAACAATTTGATGAGCGAGCGGATGATGTCTTCGGACAATCGGAACAGGGTACCGAGCTTCTCGATATTCGCGGCGCTGAGTTGAAACCGGACGAGCACATAATTGCCGTCGTTGAACTTGTTCACCACATAAGCAAGCCTGCGCTTGCCCCAGATCTCCGAGCGCACAATAGCACCACCGTTATCGGTGATGAGCGTTTCCACTCCCTTGGCTATCGTTTGGGCTTCGTCATCGGTCTTATCGGGACGAATGACATAGAGCGCTTCGTAAGTTCTCACAGGGTGTCACCTCCTTTCGAGAGGGGTTTTGCCGCGCGGGACGGACGCACCGCCCCCAACGCGAGTTCAGGACAAGCACGCATCCTAGCAAATTCACGGCGCCCGCTCAAGTTCGGGCTTGTCCGTGCCGTAAAGAGACTTGGGCAGGGTGCGTTCCGGCCCGGACAAGATTCGTCCCGATGGGTGCGGTCGCCGGGCGAGCCACGAGCGAATATTGACCCGCCGGGCAATAATCGGTACGGTTAGCACGGTTTAGTCTTCGTGTCCCGGTTCGCCGCGGCAATTTGCGCCACAACAGAGAGGTCATCGTGGATCCCATATCGCTTATCGGAATCGTCGGGGGAATTGGCTTGATGCTCCTCGCCGCCATCCTCGAGGGCACCCATCTGAGTTCGTTGTTCGCCCCAACGGCCCTCCTAATCATCGGCGGGGGTACGTTTGGGGCCACGATAACCTGTTTCAGCCTCGAGGAACTTCTCTCGTTGCGCACCGGCATCAAGGTGGCATTCGCCAAGCCCGCCCAAACGGCCGAAGAATTATATGTCCTCATGGGCGACTTCGCCACCGTGGCCCGCCGGGAAGGATTGCTGGCGCTCGAGAGCAGGGTGGCGGGCATCGAATATCCGCTGCTGAAGCGGGGTCTTCGCCTCATGGTGGACGGCACGGATCCGGGCCTGCTCAAGGATCTACTTATCACTGAGATTGCGATGACCGAGGAGAAAATGAAGACTCAGGCGTCCATCTTTGCGGTTGCAGGCGGGTTCGCCCCGTGCATGGGCATCATCGGGACCGTCATGGGGCTCATCCATGTGCTGGGTAATTTGTCCAATCCTGACGCGCTGGGTCCGGCGATCGCGGTTGCGTTCCTTGCCACGTTGTATGGTATTGCGTTTGCGAACTGCATATTTCTTCCGCTGGGGAAGAAAATGGTCTTTGTCGCGAAACAGGGCACGCAGTTGGACTTGATGATTGTCGAGGGCCTTATTTCGATCCAGTCCGGCGACAATCCGCGCCTTGTGCAGGAAAAGCTGATCTCCTTCATCGAGATGGAAAAGCGCCACGAACTCACACGGGAAAAGGCAGGCGCGGGGAAGCCGGCCGAGGCCTAACCCATACGCATCGATACCGCGCTGCGGCGCTCCCGCTGAGTTTAACCGGATGGCTTCCGGGTGCTGCGGCTAACCCCGTAAATCGCGGCATTCAACCGTACGCGAAGAGAAAGTCCGGCCCACGGCATGGAAAAACGGCACAAAGAAGAAGAGCACGAGAATGATGAGCGCTGGCTCGTCAGCTACGCCGATTTCATCACGCTGTTGATGGTTTTTTTTGTCGTCATGTATTCGCTGTCCCGGGCTGACGCGGCCAAGTTCGAACAAGTCAGCGAGAGCCTCCGTACCGCCTTCGGGAATCCCAAGACGTCTCCAATCCGGTTTCAAAATATCGGGGAGCGCGCGCGCAAGAAGGCCCAGGAATCCGCAGACAAGGCCAAAGACAAGGCCGCGCAGGACAATAAGCGGCGCAAGACCCGGATTCAGGAAGTCGAGGAAAAACTCAAGGAGATGGTGAAGGCCAACAAGGACTTGGACAAGCTCATCACGATTCAGGGCAACGCCGCTGGGACCGAATTGACCGTTCGCTTGGCCGATTCGCTGCTCTTTCAGGCAGGGCGGGCGGAATTGACCGCGGAGTCCCTCGACTTGATTGGGAGAATCGCGGGCATCCTCACGAGTCTCGGGGCCCCGGTCAACATTTCCGGCCACACCGATAGCATCCCGATAAGCAACGACGAGTTCAGCTCCAATTGGGAGTTGTCTACGGCGCGGAGCACCTCCGTGATCAAGTACTTGGTGGACAATTTGGGAATTCCGCCCGCCATCCTGTCCGCAAGCGGATACGCTGAGCACCACCCAATCGCCGCCAACGACACGCCGGAAAACCGGGCAAAGAACCGCCGGGTCGAATTTGTCATCACGGAAAGCGGGGCACCCCCGGCAGACGCGACCGTCGACGCCGCCCTTCGCGAGGTCGAGCCCGCGCCCGATGCGGTGCCGGTGGGACCTATCGTCATCGAGGCCCCGGCGGTCGAGGCCCCTCCCGCACACTGACTACAAAAATTCGTAGTCCTCGGGATTGACCGTGCGCGTCATGCGGCGATACTCGGTTGTCCTGCCCACCCAGTTATTCGTGACCTTGTCCTTCGTCCGGTACCAACTGTTCGCCACCTCGGTCCAAATCTTCGCCTTCATGCGATCTTGGAGCCAAGCGTTGTGGCGGGCTTGGATTTCGCCCTTAACGTCGAGCCACTGTGCCTTGCGGGCCTCGAGGGCATCGAGACAGGAAAGGATGTAGCGCGCCTGGCACTCGATCATGATCACGATCGAGTTGTGCCCGAGGTTCGTGTTCGGGCCATACATCATGAAAAAATTCGGGAAACCCGTGTGGGTGATGCCGAGGTAGGCCTCCGCCCCTGTTTTGTCCCAGACATCGTTCAGCACACCTCCGCCGCGACCCGCGACCCGCATCGGCGTCAGGAAACTTGTTGTCTTGAATCCCGTCGCGTAAATCAGGGCATCGGCCTCGTGGACGGTCCCGTCCGCCGTCTCGACCCCCTTCGCAACGATCCTGCGAATAGGTATCGTGACAACATGGACATTGTCGCGGTCATAGGCGTCGTAGATGTCGTCCGAGAACAGGATGCGCTTGGCCCCGATCGGATAGTCCGGCACGAGGATTTTCCGGAGTTCCGGGTCCCGGATTTTCTCGTTGATGTAGTCCAAGGTCATCTGCTCGGACTTCTTGCGCATCTTCGGCGAAAGTGCCGTGTTCATCAAGGGGTACAGCAACACGTCGCCCCGGAACCAAATCTGGAAGCGGCGGAGTCTGGTCAGGAGTGGAAAGATGGCCCCAAGTTTTTTCTCAATCTCCCAATACTCGCGGTCGTTCTTCGGGACGATCCAGTTCGCGCTGCGTTGGAAAACCGCCAGCCGCTCGACCTTCGGGGCGATCTGCGGGATGAACTGCACCGCGCTCGCCCCGTTCCCGATGCAGGCGACCTTCTTGCCCTCGAGCGAGACCGAGTGGTCCCATTGCGCGGAGTGAAAGCTTGGTCCGCTGAAGGATTCCGAACCCTCGAATGACCTCAGGTCGGGACGATGCAACTGGCCCACGGCGCTGACGAAGGCGTCGAAATGCTCGACCGTTCCCGCGGAGGTCTCGATGCGCCACTTCCCGGTCTCCTCCTCGAAACGGGCGTCCAATACTTCCTCGTTGAAGCGGATGTGCGGATACAGGCCGTACTTCTTCGCGCAGTGTTCGAGGTAAACGAGGATCTCGGGCTGCTCGGACCACTTGTGCGACCAACGAGGGTTGCGCTCGAACGAGAACGAATACAAGGCCGAGGGAATGTCGCACTCCGCCCCCGGATACGTGTTCTCGCGCCACGTTCCGCCGATGCCCGCCCCGCGCTCGAAGATGACGAAGGAATCGTGGCCGATTTTCTTCAACTGTATCCCGAGACACAGCCCCGAGAAACCCGTGCCGACGATGGCGATGCGGCGATTGGCGATACTCTTGACGCTCACGATAGACCCTCGTTTCCGGACAAAGACCGCCAGTATGTCGTCCCCCACCGGGAAAAGTAAAGCGCGAACGAAAGTCCGCCGGAACTCGCGGCCCGTTGTGTTTGCTATACTCACCGAACGCTCCATCACACTTCATCGGGAACCGAATCTCTTGGCATTCAATCCGCTTTCGATGTACGTGAGCAATGCCGTTCGGCTCGCCGAAGTCGTGCAGATTCTCGTCAAGCACGGTTTCGCCGACATGCTGCGCGGCATGGGGGTATTCGAGGGAGCGAGCGCAAAGCTTCTCCAGTCGTTGCACATTATCAAGCCCTCGGACGTCTTTCCCCGCACCCAAGCCGACCAGCTTCGCGCAGCATTGACGGAACTCGGGCCGACCTTCGTCAAGGCAGGGCAGCTCCTGAGTACACGCCCGGACTTGGCCGGCGTAGAATTGAGCCGGGGTCTCGCGGATTTGCAGGACAAGGTGCCCGCGGTCCCCTTCGGCGAGATACGCCCGTTCATCGAATCGTCGCTGGGAGCGCCAATCGACGAGGTGTTCTCGGAGTTTGACCCCGAGCCGATCGCCGCAGCCTCCCTGAGCCAAGTTTACCGTGCCCGATTGTCGACCGGGGAAACGGTCGCCGTGAAGGTCCAGCGTCCCGGGATGAGGGAGGTCATCGACGCCGACCTCCACCTCATGCACGGAATC
>CANKTP010000208.1 GCA_947486375.1 Candidatus Hydrogenedentota bacterium
GTGAGATCGTGTCTCCAGGGGCATTCTGGGAGGTCGTTTTTCGCGAAAAGTTTTCCAAACTGTTTCGCTCGACCTTTTTGGAAGGCCCCGAAAGCCGGAATCCAGTGCTTTCTTCGCAATCGTTGGCGTTATCTGGATTCCGGCTTTCGCCGGAATGACGAGGATAAGATGGCAACAGCGTGAATCACTACACTAGGAGGGTTAGGGACAGACACCGCGTTTTGCCCAAACCACCGGGCAAAAGGCGGAGTCAGTCCCTGGCAACTGCCGTTTTTAGGATAAAGGCTCTTCCGGCTTATGCGATCTTCCCATGTGAAAAGCGTGGACGTGCTGGAATACCGCGACAGTTGCATAAAACCTACGAGGAGGATGCCGGAGCATGTCCACGAGATGTTATCGCGCTGGTTCGGGATGCGGGGCCGTTGGAAAATGAACTCGCAGTTTGAAGACGGCAAGGCATCGCCTTCGACGTGGGTCAAGCGCGTAAAGGTCCGGAGGCAATGGAAGTCACGCTCGAAATAATTCCGACGTCCGTTGATGCCCGGAGGGGTGACGGGGTCCAGTCGCGGTCCGCATGGATCGTTGTCGCAGGTCTTTTGCCTATCGATTCATTTCTTCATCGTAATCGGGGATGAAGTTGACCGGGTCGTCGTACTCGATGCCGGCGGGGCGGAAGGGGAGGTTGACGGCGGGAAATCGCGGCACCAATTCGCGCGTGACACTGCCATCGAGCCAGAGGACGTTTACCGTTTTGGAGTAGTGGTTCAGGTCGGCAAATGCGTGTTCGCCTTCGGATACGGTAATGGCCAGGTCCCACATGATGGGCACCTTGGGCACACCTGGCTCGGTCGCGGGCGGAAGCGCGATGGGTTGGCGTGTGTAGGCACCGAAGTAGTCGTAGCTGCCGCGAAGGGTCCATTTCCCGTCGAGGCGCGCATTGAGCGGTTCGTATTCTTCAGGACTCTCGGTCTTGATGCGAGCCCATTCCAAGGGGTCGATGTTCTCAGTGCTGTTGCCTGAGTCGGACGGGCATACGAACGAATACAACGCCGAGTCATAGCGCCGCGCGAAGGGGACAAGGCATTCGGCGTTGCCCTTGCCGCCGGACCACGGGAGCTGACCCTGGTTTTCGTCGGCATACATGTGCAGGGACATTCCGATTTGCGAGAGGTTGGCCATGCAGGATGCCCGGCGCGCGGCTTCGCGTGCGCGGGCCAACCCCGGGAGAAGTATCGCCGCCAGGATGCCGATGATGGCGATGACCGTGAGGAGTTCGGTCAGCGTGAATCCGGCTCGCCTATTCATGCTGGATAAACCCCCGTCGTCCGCTGGCGTAATGCCTATCAGTCGATATCCACCGGGTGCCGTCGCGGCGAAGCACCGCATCGAGAGTCACTCTCGCAATCGAATGGGTGTCCGATAGGTAGACCCCGGTCGAGCGGACGATTGCCGTGCCTTCGTTTGTAGCCGTTATCTCGATGGAGAACTGGCCTGACCCCAAGGGCGTGTTCGTTTCCCCGCGATAATCAGGATACCCCTCGCTCAACTTCGCCGCCGCGATATCGAGGCCGGTCTCGGCCAGATATTTCGCGATTGCCTCATTTTCGCGGAGGTTCTGCATCTTGAGATGCCGGTGAACGCCCGCAGTAAACGCGCTCGTGACGGTAGCCAAGACCGCGATGGCCATCAGCACGAAGAACAGGGCGACGCCCTCGTTGTGTTTGCGGCTACGCGGCGCGGCCGTCATGGGCGAAGCGCCGCCACGAAGGTGTTCTCGGGGGAGACGGTATTCGTGGTGCCCTTGGATTCGATTCCGACGCTGAGGCGCACCAACGGCGATGACGCATCGACGGTGAATTGCGAGCGGAGCACGGGCTGCGAAAAGGTCTTCAACGAAATCATTTCGGGGGTGCCATTTACGACCGCATAGGTGGCGACGCTGAACCGCTCCGGCGAGGTCACCGCCCCGAGGGCGATCCATTCCTCCGCAGCCGACGCGCGGCGCAGGACCAGCAGCGATTCGCCGGGGCGCAACGGACCGGCGGCATCGGCGACCGCGTTCGCGGAGGCGACGGCTTCGCGGAATGCCGTCTCGATCTCGGCGATGCCGCTCGCGCGGTCGATGGCGAGATCGCTTCGGGCCATGAGCCGGTTCGTGCTTAGGTACAACCCCGCGGTGATGTTCAGGAACACGGCGAGGATGGCTACGTAGGCGAGGAGTTCGAGGAGGGTGTAGCCGTGGTTGTTGGGTAACATCCCCCTTGGTCGCTCTTCAAGGGAGGGCTGTGGCTGTTGGCTTTTGAGGGAGGTCCTGGCAAGTATCCAGTGCGCTTCCTTTCGTCCCTGGTTACCTATGGGACTCATGGGACGTATAAGACTTATGGGTCTCATTGGTCCTATACGTCCCATCCCTCCCATCCTACCGCCCCCCGCCGGGGACGACCGCCGTCAACTCGACGTGGGCCTTGCGCCCGTTCTGCGTGCGCCACTCGATGCGCGCGGCGATGGTCTTCAAACTGGCGACGGGGGAGGGCCCCACGTCGACAACGGCCTCGGCGCGCGCGAGCCGGGCAAGTTCCGGCGTGACGCTGAGGAAGGACAAGGCCACGCCTTCAGATTGGGGTTGGGCGCGGCGGGTCTCGATTTCGTTTCGGGCGGCGCGGAGGGCGATTTCGCGCTCGTGGACGGCCTTCACGGTATCGACACCGGAATGAAACACCTGTATCGCGCCGAAAAACACCGTGACCATGAGCGCGATCGCCGTGGTCAGTTCGAGGAGCGAATAGCCTTCGGCGTTGGTGCGCGGCGGCATCAGAGTTGCCCCATGATCGCGTCCGCCACGCGTATCCCCGTGCCGTAAACGCCGAGGCAGGCGAGAAGCGTGACGGCCCCCGCAGACGCGGCGACCGCCGGAACCAAGGCGCTCGTCATCACGCGCGCGGTGCGTTCGAGCTCGGCGGCGTAGAGGCGTCCAATGTTGCCGCAGGCCTCGGGGACGATGCCCGCGTTTTCTCCCAGCGACACCAAGGCGCGGAAGGATGCGGGAAGATAGTATCGCTCGGTTTCGAGGGCGTCGTGGAGCGAAGCGCCGTGCTCGACACGCGCCGCCAGCCGCGCGAACACGCCCGCATATCCGGCGTTCATGCGCGAGGCGCCGATACGGCGCAGGACTTCGGGCAAGGGCACGCCGCCGTCCATCAATCGCTGCATGACCAGGGCGGCATGCGAGAGGTTGTGCAGCGCGAAGTATCGCCCGAATATGGGTACGCGCCGGGTGGCCAGGGTAAAAATCCGTTGCAGGGGCGGCATCCTTCGGTACGTCCAGCCAAGGACCAATGCCATGACCGCCGGGAGTACAACGGCCAACGCTGCCTCGTAGGGATGTGCCGCCAGGAAATTCCGTGTGTTCCCGGCATGGGCGACCATGCCCAGCGGCTCCGCGCCAAAGTCGGCGAGAATCTCGGCGAACACAGGGGCGACCCGTAGCAATAGAAACGAAACGATTCCGAACTGCACGAAGATCAAGGTTGCCGCATACGACAGGATCAGTCCCATTTCCGAGCGACGGCTGATGCGCGACTCCCATTCCTCGATCAGCGACTGGAAGGCCTTGGCAGGTTGTCCGGCGATCTCGCCCGCGTTCACCAGCTCGCGAACGCGCGCGGGAAAGAAATCGGGCCGGGACTCCATTGCGGTGGACAACCGGTCGCCGGAATCGATCCGGTCTTTTAGGCGCTGCAATATCCATGCGAGCCTCGCGGTGGGCGCATCGTGGATGGCCGCGCCGATTCCGGGAACGAGGGGCGCGTTGGCCTTCAAGATTACATGGAGTTGATTGAAGAGTATCCACTGGCTGCGCAGGCGCGCCCGCTTGAGGAAAATTGGGGCGTCGAGGACTCCCGAGAAGGGGCGGCGCCGGGGGGGCACCCGGACCCGCTCGGCGCGGGGACGTCCGGGCGTGATTTCGTAGTTCAACGCCCGCCGAATATTCGACCAAATCGACACGGCGCCTACCCCGAGATCGCATCGCCCAGGGAGAATATGGGCAGGTAGAGCGCGATTGTAATCCAACCGACGAGCAGCGCGACGGACACGACGAGCAGCGGGGAAAGAAACTGGCCGAGCGCGCGATCGTGGAAGGCCGCCTGTTGTTCGTAGGACCGGCTCAGGTCGAACAACGTGTCCTCGACGTGCCCCCGCGCCTCGCCGGTGGCGAACAGCCAACAAAACAACTGGGGGAAGTAACCCGTCGCGGCGAAGGAATCCGATATCGATTCCCCCATCGCGACGTCGCGCGCGACGCGGCGCGCGTGCCGGCGCAGCAGGGCGCTACCGGATGCCGCGCCCGCAAGATCGAGGCTTTCGAGCACGGGCACATTGCTCGACAACAAGAGCGCCAAGGCGCGGCTGAACCGGGCCAGCGCCGTCAGGAAAATACCGCGCCCGATGAGGGGGATGCGCTCGATAATGAGGTCGACCCACTCGCGGCCCACGCCGGTTTGCCGCGAGACGCGCAGGCCAACGACAAGGAGCGCCACGCACGCGACAAGGGCGGCAAAAACCCACTCGCCATACCCGGAGACGATGTGGCTCACCCAGACCCAAAACTGGGTGGCGGCGGGAAGGCCCGATCCGAAGCCGGCGAAAATTTCCTCGAACTTCGGGATGACCTCGACGCAGAGGAACCACATGACCCCGATCGCGCTGACCAGCACCATGGCCGGGTAGGCCAGGGCCGTGCGGAGCGTGTGCCGCGCATCGAGCACGCGCGCGGACTGGTTCTCCATGAGCGCGAGGACCCCGGCGAGGTTTCCCGAACGTTCGCCCGCGCGGACCATGCTGATATAGGCCGGCGGAAAACTGTCCGGGTATTTCTGGAGGGCCTGTTCGATCGAGGTCCCCAATTCGAGGTCGCGCTTGAGCCCGTCGAGCACGGGCTTGAGCCTTGGGTTATTGATGTCGGTGGCCATCGCAGCGAGGGCGGGCACGAAGGGCAGGTCGGACTTCACGATGACAAGGAGCTGCTGGTTCAGGAGGTGGATGTCCTCCCACGTGAGCGGCGTACGCAGAAAGGGCAGGCCCTTGTGCAGCGCGAGGGGCGCGACCTCGCTGACTTGCAGGCCACGTTCCTGGAGGATCGCCGCGACGCGCGCGGCGGAATCCTCGTCCATCGTGCCCTCGAAGACTTCGCCCTGGGCGTCGACGGAA
>CANKTP010000209.1 GCA_947486375.1 Candidatus Hydrogenedentota bacterium
CACAAAAGTCCCCCTTTGAAGGGGGATCAAGGGGGATGTTATCTCCGGCAAATACCGCGCCACACCCCGCACGCCTTAGTCGCCCTTGAGGTCGCGGTTCGCCTCCATGTCGAAGAGCATGGCGAAGAAAAGCGATTGGAACCCAATAAACGTGCAAAACAAGATCGCGAGCAGGTTCACATTCGACACGGCCGCGCCAGAATGTGACTGCAAAAAACGCCAGATCGCCCGGATGATCAGGGGGACATCGATCGCGAGGAGGAAGAACCCAAGAAAATAGAACAACACCAACGGATGCGTGTCATGAATAATGTATTTGCGCGTCAGCCGGTAAAAAAACAATCGCGTCAACAGCATCGGGATCGTGAACAGCACCTTGCGGACCTTGATGCCGGACTTTTCGCCGACGCCGTAGACCGGCTTGATGGGCACGTCCTTGACACGAAAGTTGTACACGTTCAACTTCACGAGCACGTCATTCGGCATCCCGTAGCGCTTGTAAATGCCCTCGAGGTGGATTGTCTCGAGCACGCGCAGGTTCGCCACCGTGTAGCCCGTCTGCGAGTCCGCCACATGCCAGTAACCCGACGCGATCTTGGTCAACAACGACAGGCCGGCATTGCCGAAGAACCGGACCTTCGGGATCAACCTGAAGGCGTCGTCGTAGAAAAACCGGTTGCCCTTCGAGTAGTCCGCGCGGTCCTCGACAATCGGGTCGAGTAACATGGACAGATCGTTCGGGTCCATCTGCGCATCGCCTGCCATCACGGCGGTACACTGGATTTTGTTGTCGCGGCACCAAATGTACCCTTGGGCAATGGCCCCGCCGACGCCCTGGTTGACCTCGAGATCGATCAGGACGACGCGGTCGGGTTCCTTCTCGACGTACTCGCGCACGACGACCGCCGTGTTGTCCGTGCTTTTGTCGTTGACGATGACAATCTTGTCGACGTAGGCCGGCATCGTCTCGATGACCCGGCGAATGAGCAATTGTTCGTTGTGGCAGGGGACGACCACCGCGACCGTGCGATCTCTATACATGGCGACTCCGAAGCGTATGCATCCGGCCCTATTCCCCGGACGCAGCCAACGGCGGGCCGCCGCCTCCCCGATCAGGACACAGGCCCCCGATAAAGAAGCGATTATGACAAACGCCCGGAAGGGGTGTCAATCGGTTGGGAAAAGCGCCGGGTGGCATGGGCATCTTGCCCATGTGCTCGATCCGATGACGCAACCCGCCTTATCAGCCGAAACCGGGCCACCGCGCGAAGCGCATGGGCACCATGCCCAATGCCACGCAGGTCACTCGAGTTTCTGCTTCGCGAGGAGGTGCTCCTGGCTGTCCTCGGGATAGTAGTTGAGCATGCGCTGGTAGACGGCGCGCGCGGAGGTGTCGTCCTTGAGTTGCTCGTAACACGCCGCCAGCATGGGATATATTTTCTTGATCCCCTCGTAGTCCGGGAAGCGCTGGATGAGGAGTTCCCAATTCGTGATGGCGCCTTTCGGGTCCATCAGCTTGGCGTAATGCAGTTGGCCCATGCGCTCGAGCATCAGCGCCGCCTCCTCGCTGTTCGGGGCGGCGTCGAATTTTTCTTGATACCCGGCGATGTCTGCCTTCGCCTCTTGCTCGACCGTCGTCAGCGCCGTAAACGGCCCCGGATTGTCCGAGACCTTTGTCCGCTCGGCCAAATCCCTCATTTCCTGCCCGGCCAGGTCCGTCGACGCCGCGCCGTCCTTTCCCGCGAACAGATAGGCCACCGCGCCGGCGCCCAAGGCGACGACGAATGCGACATAGAGATACCAGTCCCTGCGGACAAACTCGGGCAAGGCCATCCTAGACGACCCCGAGTTCGCGCCAAGACAACGGCGAGAGAAATTCAACGGGAGTTGCGCCGATCATCTTCATGTTCGTGGTCCACGCATCCTGGAGCGCCGGCACTTGGTAGATGTCGGGCACCTGCCCGCCCATGTTGAAGATGTTCCCGACGATGGTACCCATGATGGTGGATTGCTTGTTGAGGGAAATCTGGTCCTGCGAGTAGAACCCGCCCATGATGTTCAATTGCGAGCTAATCCCCAGCATCATGTCGTCCTGCGCCATGAGGCCAAGAAGGTTGTTCTGCGGAAAACTGTTCGTCGTGGTCCCATTGGCGTTCATCGTGAGCATGCTCGCCTCGACCGTCACGTCACCGCCGTTTCCCGAGCTGTCGGCGTCGTAGGCGAGGATGGTCGCCTTACCCGTGTAGTTCAGCGTTTTGTCGGCCCCGGTCCCCGGGTTGATGGTGAGGTTTCCGTCGATGGGGACACGTCCGTTAACGCGCAGGCGGTTCGTCGCGGCGTCGAACCAGATGTAATAGTGGTTCGCATTGAGCGACGCCGACGTGGGCATGGTGCCCGCGCCCAGTGATTGGTTCACAGACTCGGTTCCCGTCGTCGCATTCCAATAATAGTTCTGGTTTAGGGTAATCGCAACGTTGCCGGTCTTCACGAAATGAAGGCCCACGTTCGCCGCGTCGTTTGTCAGGTAGTTGCCCAGATGGTCGCCCCCGACGTCGTTCGCGAAGGTCGGGAACGGCACCGCATCGCCCAAGTCATAGCCGTTCAACACGCCATTGTCGCTGTACATTTGCTTGGGCGTGCCGTCCGCGTTGAGCGCATTGCCCGTGTATCCGTCGCTCACGTACACGCCGTCCATCGTCTCCTTCACGGCATTGCCGGTCACGTTCGCCTCGCCCACCTCGCTGTTGCCGGACAAGCCCACGAGGCCGTTCTTTACGCGGAGCTTCGCATCGAGCGACTGCACACTTTCGCCCGCGTGGGTCACCGTCTTCAACGCGGGCACCATGCCCGCCAACCCAGCCGCCAAGCCGACGTAATTGTTGTGGATCATGCTGGTGCCGGTCAGGTCGATGGCCGCCACCGCAAGGTCGCCGTTCCCCAAGTTGTCGCCGAGCAAATGCACGGAGCCGTGGATGCTCACGTTCCCGTTGATCAGCGCGCCCGCCTGGCCCGACCCGGCGAACACGGCGTTGTTCCAAACGTTGACGTTGCCGCCCTCGACAATCGCCTCGATGCGGCGGATCGAGTTGCCGCCCCGCGCATAGGCGTAAATCGTGTAGTAATCTTCCTCGGCCACCTCGTCCTTGGTGCCGTCCCCGTTATTGTCCAGGCCATCGACGCTCCAATCGTACGAGAACGCGAAGTAATCGATGCCCGGCATGCTCGCCATGGTCCAAGGCTTCACTCCGTCGGTCTCGAAGGTCGGCTTGTCGCCGCTCAGATCGTAATCCGGGTCGAGCCCCACTAGGCCGTCCTTGTCCAGGTCTTCGTCGCCCGACGCGCCGTTGAGCTCGGCGAGCGCCGTGGCGTAGCCGGCCTCCGCGCCGAGGAGGGCGTCCTGGAATTCGATGTAGGACTCGGTCTGCGCCATCTGGGTCCGGGTGCGGTCCGCGAGGAACCCGAGGGTCAGCGCCATGCTGACCAATACGATGAGCGCCAATACCAGCGCCATGCCTTCTTCGCCACGCTTGGAAGTAAATGATGTGTCCATAGGTTAGTTCCTCACAGCCACGGATTGATCCATGCGCACATAGGCCGGGGGGCGGAGCGCCCCGCTCGGATAGAGCAAAACCAGGCTGATTTGGATGCCCGAATTCGTGCGCGAAAATTGCACCCCGCCATTGGGGTTCAAATGATTTGTCAAGATGCGGACGACCGTGCCGGCAGTGTTGGTCTGCACCAACTGGGTCGTGGTCTTCCCGTCCCCGTTCGCATCGGTCGTGTCCACGCGAAATCGGACGGCCGGCGCCAACCCCAGGGAGAAGTCCGCATTGATGGCGTTCCCGTTCCCATCGGTGTCGTGTACGGCTTGGAACTGGATATTGTCGACCGGGGTGGTCCCGACGGCGGCACCGGCAGTGGTGACGATGGTGGTGGTCTCGGCCATGCGCAGGAACCGGGACATCTGCATGAGCGAGTTGCGCGCCTCGTCGCGCAGGGTGGTCATGGACTCTTGGTGCAGGGCCGTGCGCACCATGGTGTTATTCACCTCGTAGAGGATGAGCGAGACCACCGTCAGCATGGCCATGGAGATCATGACCTCAAGCAAGGTGTAGCCGCGCCGGGCGGCAACTGTGTGGGCTGTCATATTAGTTATAGTATACCATTCTCGAGGCCGAGAAATGGTATCCCTTGTTGCCCGCGTCGCTGGTCCCCTTGATGACCGTCATCTCGACCTCGATCTCGATGGGGTTGGGAAGCTTCCCAAGTTCGTCAATCTTTTCCTGGGTCAAGGGGAGCTCGATCAAGGTCGGCGTATCGTCCTCGTTTTCGCCGGGAATGACCGCCTGGATCGTCACTTCCATTTGGCCCACCCCGTCGAGATTGACGATTCCCAGGTTCGCCGCGAAGACGTCCCCGGTGGAATTGAATTGCATCAATGCGTCGAAGGTTTTCCCGTTCATCGCGTCGAAGACGCTCGAGCTGAAGAGCGACCCCGCGGTGGCGGCGTCCACCACCTTGCTCTGGTTGGCCAGGCTCACCATCGTGGACATCAGCAACACCAGGCCAATGACCATGATGCCCGTCGTGATCATGATTTCCATCAGGGTCAGCCCGGCATCGGGCCGCGACATCGGGGCGGTGCCCGCGCGTTCCGGAATACTCGGCCACCGAAACGGACCGTCCTGCATAGGTTCATCGCCCATCGGCAAATACCTCCCTGACTTGGTTCAATCGCCACGGCGATTGTCACGATGTTTCATGGCGCAAGGCCCGTGCCAGTCCGCACTCTAAGCCTACACCCAATCCAAATTTTCCGTCAACCCCCAACCGGCGGTACCGCTCCCAACGGTCAATCCCGCCCACCGTCGAATTATACCAGAGAATCCCCCAAAGTAGACGCCACCGGCACAAGTCTGTGCCGGGTTGTTTTCGGCTTCCTCGCGCGAGGCTTTTCCGCCGAAAAGGCAAGTTATTGGCAAAAGGACGGAAACGACAAAAGGGACAGAAGCGGACGTCGCCGACTTTCGCCGCGGATTGCGAGCGCCCCGACGGGGCAAACCAAGTCAGCCCAGGGCCTCGAAGG
>CANKTP010000210.1 GCA_947486375.1 Candidatus Hydrogenedentota bacterium
GAGGTGGGCGTCGAGCGGTTCGATGGTGGCCTCCGCGCCGCCTCCCTGGTACTCGGTCAGCGGGACGAACATCCAGCCCATTGACGGCGTCTTGTCCCAGGTCCCGTCGTAGATGTTCTGGCGCGTATGGATGACCTGTTGGGCGCGGGGCAACGACCAATTCGTCTCGCGGTAACCCATGCCCGTCTTGTTCGTGCCCGACGCGAAGTAGTAGTCGGGCACATTCAGGTAGACGCCCTTTTCGCGGCACCATTGATAGAAATCGGTAATCTTGGCCCATTGCTTCCATAGGGAATCGGCGTGGCCCGCGTGGCCCGGATGCGTGGTGGATAGGCAGGTATCGCCGGGATACGAGCCGTCGTGTTCGAGCAGCATGAACCCGGTCTGTTCGTGGAACGCATACAGTTTCCGGAAGTAGTCCGCGCCCCACGCGCTCTGCAAACAGGGCGATGCGCCGAAGGTCGGTTTCTTCCCCTCGGGCATGACGACGTCGTTCTCGGCGTCGATGTGGCGCGAGGCGAGCAGCGAGTAGCCGCCGAACTCGATTCCCTTTTCCTTCGCGTAGGCCGCGTATTCGGCCATGCCCTTGAGGTTGTCCGCGCTCTCGTCCTCGATGTTGAAGCCGCTCCCGAAGGTGAGGATCGCCATCTCGAAACCCACGGCGGCGCATTGATCGAGCGCGAGAAACACGGACTCGCGGTCGGAACGCCGCACATGCATCATCAGCGGGTTCTCCGTGACCCAGGGCGATAGCGCGCGGTACATCCGGCGCTGCGCGAGTCCGTTGCGCTCGCGGTCGTAACTGTCGAGCGGCATCACCCACGCGCGGAACGACGTGAACGTCTCGCCGGGTTTCAATTCCTGCGCAGGTCCCAGTTCGGGCCGCACTTCGAGCAGGCACGGTGTCGTGCGCTCGTAGTTTACTTGCGTGAGGTAGTTGGGGTCGGGCAACCAAAACACGGAATGCCGCGCCGTGTCGAGCGCGCTCATACCGCCGTAGGTGAAGTCGGTCTCGACATGGATGTTCGGATTGGGCAGCGGCGTCTCGCGCGCGTCCACGACGGAGCCGTATTCGACGGCGGCGAGGATCTCGCTGGTGAAGGTATCCAAGGTAAGGGCGGCCTCTCCCCCATTCCGTACCGTCAGCCACTTGCAGATTACGGGCAGGCCGTCGTACAGCTCGTAGTGGATAGAGACGCGGATATCTTTGGCCTTCGTCGCGACGACGCTTTCCGGCATCGCGTAATCGAAGCGGAGCTGGACGCCCTTCGGCGGCCACGCCGCTCCGGGCGCATGGTGGCGCACCTGAGCCCATGCCATGCGTTCCTCGACAGGCCCCGTCGCAACCGCCACGCACTGCATTGCATCTGGGATGGGACGCAGCGCATCGATCCAGTCATCGCGCAGGTAGGCGGCGTTGGGCTGGCCAGCGAGGCCGCCAATTTCGATAGTCGTGCCGTCAATCCCGATCCGCGCCTCGGGGCTCGTGGCGCGCAACACGGACTGTCCCGTGCGGAGGTCGTCAAAGGCGACCGTGGCGACATTCGGAGTAATCCGGAATCGGCGGGTCACGAGGCCGTTCGTAAGGAAGAGGTCGCGCGAGTCGTCGCTCCGATACACGGCCGCGGGGCGGGGGGATTGATCGAGTAACCAGTCGGTTTGGGCGGAACGCAGAGCTTCGTTTGGGAGGACGGGGAGCGCGTCGATGCCGTCGATGGATGCGGCGGAGAAAAGAGAAGCGGCGGCAATGGCAAGGGCGGTGAGCAATGGAATTTCCTCGTGGGTGGTGTTGGGAGGCTAGTGTATCGGAGTTGGCTCCGGGACACCACGGGACGCGGGATGAGCAAATCCAGATTCAAAATCGGAGTCCCTAGGTTCCCCTTGTTGCACGCAGTCTTGACTCTACCCATGGTAAAAATGAAACCACTAATGAACACGAATGGACATGAATATGAAGCGTCGGCAAAGTGTCCGGGAGCGGGTCTGTATTCGTGTCCATTGGTGTACATTCGTGGTTCTTATCTTCTGATCATGAGTACTGCCGGGGCCGTCTTGATCGATCAAGACGGATGCTAGTTGGTGTTGGCTTCAGGCCAGGTTTCTGGGACGGGTATTGGGGTAGATGGTATCGGTGCCACCCCTTGGACTTGGTCGACGGGATCGGTGTGGACGTGGTGTGCGTTGGGACGGCGGGCTGATCTCGTCGGGGCCGGGCAGTGCTCATGGGCGGGACGCCCATGCCACGTTTTGTGGCTTGTGACTTTCAGCGGCGGAGGGATATGATTCGCCGCTGCTACCTTAACCCTGGACGGAGTCCCCCCCATGAGCGATAGCCAGCCTCTTGCCGCGCACCAGAACCTTATCTACCGCGAAGGCAGGGAGGGGCGGTTACCGACGTTGCCACTCGCCGTCGAGGACTTGGAGCACGCGGCGATGGAGGCGATCTCGCCCGAGGCCTACGGCTATGTGGCGGGCGGGGCGGGGTCGGAGAGCACAGTGCTGGCGAACCTCGAGGCCTTCGAGAAATGGCGTATCGTGCCGCGGGTGTTGCGGGATGTGTCGAAGCGGGATTTGCGCTGCCGCGTGCTCAACACGGAGATGCCTTGGCCTGTGATGTTGGCCCCGATCGGGGTCCAGTCCATTGTTCACCCGGAGGGGGAGAAGGCCGTGGCGCGGGCGGCGCGGGCGCTGGGGATGCCGATGTGTTTATCGACGGCGAGCACGAGTAACATCGAGGAGATCGCGTTCATCCTCGGCGACACGCCGAAGTGGTATCAACTGTATTGGCCCCGCGATCCAAGATTGGCGAAGAGCTTCCTGCAACGCGCCGAGCGCGCGGGCTACGAGGCCGTCGTCGTCACGCTCGACACGAAAATCCTCGCTTGGCGCGAGCGCGACCTCGAGTATGGGTACCTGCCGTTTCTCAAGGGCGAGGGCATCGGCAACTATATTTCCGACCCCGTGTTTCGCGAGGGGCTCGAGTCGCCGCCGGAGAAGGACATGGCGCCGGCGATCCGGAAGTGGGGCACGCTGTTCGCCGAACCCGCGCACACGTGGGCCGATCTGGCCTATCTCCGCGAATGCACGAAGCTCCCCATCGTGCTCAAGGGTATCCAACATCCCGAGGACGCCCGGCTGGCGGTGCAGCACGGCATGGATGGGATCGTCGTGTCGAACCACGGGGGGCGGCAGGTCGACGGGGCGATCGCGTCGCTCGACACCTTGCCCGGGATCGTCGACGCGGTCAAGGGCCGGATGGCGGTGCTTTTCGACAGCGGCATCCGGCGCGGCGCGGACGTGTTCAAGGCGATGGCGATCGGGGCGGACGCGGTCCTGCTGGGCCGTCCGTATATGTGGGCCCTCGCCCTCGGCGGACAGGAGGGCGTGGAGGAATACCTTCGCCGGTTCCTGGCCGATGTCGACCTGACCCTCGCGCTGAGCGGGCACACGTCGTTCAAGGAAGTGACGCGGGACGCGCTGGTCGCGGCGGAGTGATACGGCGGGCCACGAACCGCACACGTTTGCGAAATAGAACGAGGGCAGGCGCACAGATGAACGCCTGCCCTCACAAGGTCACGCGGGGCATTGCATGACCGGAAAGCGGTTAATACAGGGCGCGCGCGAGGAGGAAGGATCCGCAGATGGCCATCGGCAATCCTAGGATTACGCCGAGCAAGGTCGAGCACAGGAAGAGCCCGAGCATCACCAGCGCCGAGCCGCCAATAAGCGTCCACACGATGCCGGTGCCTCGCTCGACCACGGATGCCATGCGCCATGCGAGCAGCACGGGCCAAAGGAGGAAAAAGCGCAGGCCACGTCGGGTCCAAGTTGGGTGCGTCATGCTCATGTCGATTTGTTCCTTGGTCGAATCCGCGTGCGGGGCCTAGAGCGCCTCGAGGCCGATGGAACCGTTCGAGGTCTTCAGCTCGATGCGCGGTCCGCCGGTGCCCACGCGCCCATCTAGGTGCTTGCGCTTTGGGGAATCCGCGCCATCCACCGCGAAGTCGGTCCGCACGCCCCCGTTCGAGGTCGAGGCAAGCACGTCGAATTGGCTATTCCCGGGCAATTTCACCACGATCGGGCCGTTCGAGGTTGTGCAGGAGATCGCGTGCGAGGCCTCGAGGGCACCGGCGTGCTCGACGACGATCGGGCCGTTCGAAGACGAAGCCGTCACGGCCCCGTTCACGTTCGACAACACGATCTTGCCGTTGCTCGTCCGCGCTTCCACGGGCCCGGTGATGTCCGCGTACTCGATGCGCCCGTTCGAGCTTCTGGCCACGACGGTACCGTCGATGTTGGCGACTTCGACGCGGCCATTCGATGTGCGCAACGCCAGGCTGGCGTTGCGGGGAATCTTGATTTCGTAATGAACCGAGACGTTGACGCTGGTCGTATTCTTCGGAAAAATGGTCTCGAT
Organism: Candidatus Hydrogenedentota bacterium; assembly: GCA_947486375.1. Classification (GTDB taxonomy): domain Bacteria; phylum Hydrogenedentota; class Hydrogenedentia; order Hydrogenedentales; genus CANKTP01. The sequence continues at coordinate 4,418 of CANKTP010000210.1, forward strand.
CTCGACGCCATTCGCGGCCTTTCGGACGTCGACGTCCAACTGGTCGAAATACGTGTCGACCGATTCGGACGACGAGAACGGGATGTTCAGCTTGCTGAGCACCCAGCCTACCCCGCCGACCCGGCGTTCCATGAACTTTTCCGCCGAGACGTACAACTGGTCCTTGTCCCAGCCGGACACGACGATCATGCCGTTACCCGAGTCGAGCGTCAGCGTCGAGCCCGAAACGAAGGGCATCTCGCGCGTAATGGTCTGGATGTGACGTCCGTCGGTCACCTCGATGGCGCCGTCGGTCGCAATCATGTTCTCGGGATTGTTGGAATTCACCGCGGCCACCGCGGTCACCACCAGCACCGCCGCCGCTATTGGCGCCACTATCGAGCGCTTAAGGAAACTTCTTGGCGTTTTCATCGTGCGTTCTTCCTTCTTGGTTACCGCACCCAGTCGATAATCTTGGCGTTTTGGCTTCGTGATGGGACTTATGGGACGTATGGGACCTATAGGTCGTAATTCGATCCAGTCGACTTTCTTAAACTTTGAGTTTCCTTTTACAGTACGACGCCGCA
>CANKTP010000211.1 GCA_947486375.1 Candidatus Hydrogenedentota bacterium
CGACCGATTCGCCGGGCCGGACCACACGCGCCACGGGCGTCGAGAGATCGATGGGGCGACGAAGCGATTCCCGGATCGCCGAGTCGAGATTGGCAACCTCGGGTGCATCCGATATATCCAGCACGCGCGGCGGTTCGCAACCGGCGAGGGCTGCCGAAACGACTCCATCGCCGTAGGGAAGTTCTATGTTCACTTGCCGCTTCCCACCGCCTGCATGAACTCCCGCTGGAGCGCCCGGTAATGCGTTCGATAGGATCGCGACGCGCCATCGGCCCCAATGTCGTCGGGGCTTCCGGGAATTCCCTCCCTCCCGTTGATGCCATCGGCGCCCAGCGAATAGACGCGGGCACTGTCCTGGGCCGTCGCGTAGACGTATGGCCGCCCCCAGCCGTCCGAAGGCGGCCCGCCGGGAAGATAATTCCCGGTCTCGGACAGGAACTCGGTCGCCGCAGCGAGTCCTTCGGCACCGGGCTGCGGATACCTCCCGTACTCCGAACGATAATGATCGAGCGCGTTTCCCAGCATGGCAAGGTCGGCTTCTGTCCGGTACATCCGCGCGATGGGCGAATCGGCGGGAATCGAGGCGGTGCGGTACACATAGAGCGCCAGGAAGGCGAGAAGAAAAACACCGGCGACCGCGAACGCCCGCCGCCTAGAAATCGAAATCGGTGTCATGGGTGTCTTCGTCGCGGTGCTGGATGCAGAGCAACCAGGTACAGGCGAAGAACAAGCACGAAAGATAGGCGTCGACGGCCACGAGAATCGGCGTTGCCCAGTGGGGAAATCCCGGCGAAACCAACATGACGAAGAACGCGAAGTTGGAAAGGCACCCGGCGGCGATAATCCCCGCCGCCTGCGGCAATCGGTCCGCGAGCATGTTTGCGGCCTCCCGGATTTCCGCGGCCCCGGCGCGGCCGGTAAACATCACGGCGGCCCCGAACGGCACGGCCATGGCGCTCGCGGCGATGTAGAAATACACGAACAACTGGATCGCCGCCTCGTCTCCCGGCAACAGTTCGGGAACCCGGATGATCGCAAGAACGGCCAAGTCGATCACGAGCCAAAACTGGAAAAACCGCCGAAGGGCATCCCAATCGTCCGCGATCTTCCATAAGGGCCGGTCCATGTCGCGGCCAATCCGGGCGTAGGCGAGGGTCTGCGCAAGCGCGAGCGCCAACATGCCCAGGATATCCGCGGAAAACCGGTAGGCGCTTACCCAACGGGGATCGAGGGAATCCTCGGAAGGCGAGACAACCAAGTCCTCGCACAGCAGCCGGAGCACTTGGAACGCGACCGTAAGCGAGCCGTAAATCAGCAATGCGGACACGTTCCGCTGGAGTGCCCGCACCGCGTGGGACAACATCGCGGGGTTAACCCGTCGCCTTGGTCGGCGAGACGATCATGAGATGCTGGCGCTGCAGGACATACTGCGACACTTGCTCGCGCGTGGCGTCGTCAATGCCCGCGAAGGTGGTGCGAAGCAGGTACCTGCCCCCCGATATCGGCGACTCGGCGACGATCCGCGCCTCGATGGGCAACGGCTCGCGCTGCCGGGGGATCTCGAGGAATATCCGCACCAACATATGCCTCGACACGGGCTGTTGGACCACCAGCGCACAGCCGCCCGCGCTCAGGCTGGTGATGCGGCTGCGCAACTTGGCCACGGCGCGCCGATTTTTTACGTCCGCAAGGTCTCCGTCCACCGGCGCGTTCAACAACTCGACGATGCTCGTCTGGTCGTGCCGCACCCGGAAATGTCCCCGGGCCTGGAGGCGGTTCAACTCGCGGGTATGGGCAAGCCGCCAAACGCTGGGAATTTCCTCGATAAACGCGACCGTGGTCCCGAAGGTGTAACGCGCATCGTCATCGCGCCACATGCTGCAACGAATCTCGTCGCCAGCCGCGACAGCAACGTTCGGTTCGCCGGGTTTGGGCTGCCGCGACAGCGTCAAATAGGACTCGTCGACCTCCTCGACCACCATCCGCATCCATTGCGGCACGGTGTCTCCGGCCCGCGCGACGGACATCCACTGACCGGGATGAATTTCCCGGGTCGAGTGAATCGGCTGGCCATAGGGAATATAGTCGAGTCCCAGCGTGCCGCGGACATCGCGCAGCTTCAGGCCCATCTGCTCGAAACTACGTTGGTCGCCGCGGCTGGCCAGGTCCTTCATCTCGGCCTCGACGCATCGGTCGAAGTCTTGCCGGGTTGTCACCGCGCGCAACGGATCCATTGCCGCGTGTTTTGTGACCAAGTCCGCGACAATCTTGATCTCCTCGGGGGACAGGCTGTGCTCCTCGAGAATCTCGAGCATCGCGCGCGCTTCGTGGGCAACCCGTTCGCGCAGCCGTGTCCGCCGCCGGTAAACCTCGAAGACAACCAGCGCCGAGAGGAGCAGGAAGAATAGGACCCCAAACGCCGCCACTAGGGCGCCGCCTACCCCCTGCCACTGAAACACCGAAGACGTTTCCTGCACATCCCACCTCTTTCCGTGCGGATTATAGGGTGCGCGGAAGGGCGTTGCAAAGAACCCGGTGTAAATCGCGCGCTCGCCGCCTCCGGACATCGGGGGGATTTTCGCGCGATGTCCGGAGGTTTGGTAGGATACTGCGATTCATTGCTGCCGAGGAGAAATCGTTACATGTCCGCCAAGCGCATTTGTGTCGTGGGGGCCGGGCGCTGGGGCGCGAACCATATCCGCACGCTTGCGGGCCTCGGCGTCCTCGCGGGGATCGTCGAGCCGGGTTCGGCCGCGCGGGCGCGCGTCGCCGCAGAATACCCCGCCGTGCCCGTGTTCGACGACGTGTCGGCGGCCCTCGCGCAGCCCTTCGACGGCTTCACCGTGGCGACACCGGCCGAGACACATTACCGGATCGCCAAGACCCTCATCGAGGCGAAGAAACACGTCCTGGTCGAGAAGCCCATCACGCTGACCTCGGCACATGCCCGGGAACTCCAGGCGCTGGCCCACCAGCACGGCGTCAACCTGATGGTCGGCCATGTCCTCTTGTTCCATCCCGCCATCCGGAAGATCAAGGACATGGTGGACTCGGGGAAACTGGGCAAGCTCCAGTATCTCTACAGCAATCGGCTGAACCTTGGGACCGTGCGTACCGAGGAGAACATCCTGTGGAGTTTTGCGCCGCACGACATTTCGATCTTCCAGTACCTGGTCGGGACGCGGCCGGACGAGGTGACCTCGCGGGGGGGGGCATTTCTCCAGCCGCACCTGCACGACTCGACCATGACGATGCTCTCGTATCCCGGAAACGTCGTGGGGCATATCTTCGTGAGCTGGTTGCACCCGTTCAAGGAGCAGCGCTTGGTGGTGATCGGGTCGAAGGGAATGGTGTCGTTCGACGATTCGACGGCGGAGAAGGCGCTGATGTATTACGAGAAGGGGTTCGATTGGATCCACGGCCAACCGATCAAGCGGGACGGCCCGACGGAAACGATCCCGTACGACGCGCTGCAACCCCTCACGGAAGAATTGAAGTATTTCGCGGATCATACGGACGGGAGACCGGTCGAGATAGCCGACAGCCAGAACGCGCTCGAGGTGTTGGAGATACTCGAGCGCGCCTCCGCCGACCTCATTGCCAAGGAGCCCGACATGGAACAAGCGACACCGGCGCCGAAGTTTTTCGTACATCCCTCGAGCTACGCCGACGAGGGTTGTGAAATTGGGGAAGGCACGAAGATATGGCACTTCTCCCACGTCCAGGGCGGATCGAAGATCGGCAAGGGCTGCTCGATCGGGCAGAATGTGAACGTGGGCAACAACGTGACCATCGGGAACCACTGCAAGCTGCAGAACAACGTCTCGGTCTACGAGGGCGTCACGCTCGAGGACTATGTCTTCTGCGGCCCGAGCATGGTCTTCACGAACGTGCTCGATCCGCGTTGCAAATACCCCCAACGGGGCAGCGATCATTACCACAAGACCCTCATCAAGGAAGGCGCGAGCCTCGGGGCGAATTGCACGATCGTCTGCGGACATACCGTCGGCCGCCACGCCTTTGTCGCCGCCGGCGCGGTGGTGGCGGCCGATGTCCCCGATTACGCCCTCATGATGGGCGTGCCGGCCCGGCAGAAGGGCTGGGTCTGCGAATGCGGCGAACAGCTCCGCGACGTGAAGATAATGGCCACATGCACCCGCTGCACGCGCCGCTACAAGCTTTCGGAAGGAAAGCTGATTCCGGCCGAATGACGCCGCTGGGCCATGCTGCGGTGGCGTACGCCGCCAGCAGGGCGATCCCCCGCTGTGTTCCCCTCGCGGCGGTTATCGGCGGCATCGCGCCCGATGTCGACTTCATACTGCTGCCCTTTTCATTCTTCAACGAAATTCACCGTGTCGTCACGCATAACGTCTTCTTCGTCTTCGCCGCGGCCCTTGCCGTGGCCGCGATTGCGCGCCGCGGCCGTGCAGCCGTCTTCTTCGCCGCGATCCTGGGCGGTCTGCTTCACCTTGCGACCGACAGCGTCCTCGACGACAACCCGACCAACGGGATCGGCATCGCGCTCTTCTGGCCGCTGGGCGACGAAATGTACTCGCCGTTCAACCTCGCCGCCACCAACGAGGCCGCCCCTGCTTGGGACGGCCTCGCCAGTGCCATGCGAATCACGTGGCCCGCGCTCGCCATCGAGGCCCCGTTCTACGCCCTCGCCGCCGCGCTCTTCGTCGTGCGCCGGGGGTCCGTTACCGCGACTACCTCTCCGATATCCTCGACGGACAAGGCCTGAACGCCCGGCGCCAGCGCCCGAAGGCGCTGTGCCGTGCCGCGAGGACGCCCCACGACATAGGCCACCGTCGTGTAGGTGTCGATACTCGCGGCCAGGCGTTTCACGGATTTGGCCATGCCGGGGGTCAGGGTCTGGGTGGCCTTGGCCTCGAGCAAGGCAAGCCGTTTCTCGCCCAGGGGCACGATGAAATCGACCTCGAGGCCTTGCTGGTCCCGGAAGTAATAGAGCGA
>CANKTP010000212.1 GCA_947486375.1 Candidatus Hydrogenedentota bacterium
CTCCAAACACCCTTGCCAAACACAAAACCCTTGTGATCCTCGATATGATTCAGTATCGCCTTCAAAAGCATCTTGGCTGTCCTCTGGTGGTCCCTGAGACCTTCGTTTCGCAAACAGAGGATAGCCGGATGCTCTCATTCAAACACTCTTTTTACCCACAGATTCTGATGAAGACCCCGCCAAGATTGGCCAAGCGAATCTGGGGATCCCCACCGCGAACAAAAAATTGATGCCGAATCGGCCTTCCATGAACCAAAGGCGGAATCGCTGACCCCGCACCCAAAATCTTGACTTACGAGGGCCCCTTGGTTAGTATCGTGTTCGGGTCGAATGCGGCGCCCCGAAATCTTTTGCGAAGCTGCGGGGAGAGGTGTTTTCGCCTCCTCGCGGCATGCACCGCCAACCGCCACGGGAGTGACGCCTTCCCATGAAGATCGCCGTGATCGGGGGCGCGAGTTCATACACGCCGGAGCTGATTGACGGCTTGTACGCCCGCTTGTCCGCCATCCCGGCCAACGAAGTCTGGATGATGGATCCGAACGCCGCGCGCCTCGAGATCACTTCCGGCCTCGCACGGCGTATGGGCGCGCGCCACAAGGCCCCCTTCGCCATCCACGCCACGCCCGACATGCGCCAAGCCGTCGAGGGCGCGAAATATGTGATTACCCAAATCCGTGTCGGGGGGATGCAGGCGCGCATCGCGGACGAAAAACTCGGCCTTCGCCACGGCATTATCGGCCAGGAAACCACCGGTATCGGCGGATTCGCCTGCGCGCTCCGGACCATCCCGCGCATCCTCGAGGTCGCCCATGCGATGGAGTCGCTGGCCCCGGACGGCATTCTCCTGAATTTTACGAACCCAGCGGGCATCGTCACCGAGGCCGTGCTCAAGCACAGCACGGTCACCACCGTCGGCCTGTGCAATATTCCCATCGGCATGATCATGGAAGTCGCGAAATCTACTGGCGCGCCGATGGAGTCGATTGATCTGGATTACGTCGGCCTCAACCATCTGGCATGGGTCCGCGCATTCCGGGTTGCCGGGAAAGACCTCACCAAGAAGACCCTCGCCCACCTAATCGAGATCGCCGGCGAGGAATGGACCGTCGAGGAATCCTGCCGCGAAATGCAGATCGCCATGCGCGCGCTCGGCATGTATTGCAACCCTTACCTACAGTATTTCTATGCCACCCAGGCCATGCTCGAGCACCTCCGTTCGGGGAACAGAACCCGCGGCGAGGAGGTTATAGAACTGGAGAAATCCCTCTTCGAGAAATATCGCCAGCCCACCTTGGACAAGAAGCCCGAGGAACTATCGAAGCGTGGCGGCGCCCATTACTCGACGGCGGCGTTCCACCTGATCAACGCGATCGAGAACGACCTCGGCAATACCCAAATCGTCTGCTGCCGGAACAACGGGGCCATCCCGACCTTCGACGACGATGTCGCCGTCGAAGTCCCCGCGCTAATCGGTCGCGGCGGCGCGAATGCAATCCCCCAACGCGCCCCCGAACCGGCCATACGCGGGCTCATGCAGTCCATCAAGGCCTACGAATCGTTGACCGTGCAAGCCGCCGTCACGGGCGACAAGGACACGGCGTTCCTTGCGATGCTCGAGCATCCGCTGATGCCCGGCGCCGCGCAGTCGAAACCCTTGCTCGAAGAATTGTTGGAAGTGAATCGGCCCTTCCTCGAAGGGACGTTCTTCAAATCCGCCGCGCTGCCAAAGGCCCGGCGAACCGCCGCCGTAGTTTAACCGGAGACGACCAGGACCCATGCCCCCCGTTGCTTTATGCGAAACCAATATCACCGAGGTGAAGCCGGTCGCGCGCGGCAAAGTCCGCGACATCTACGATCTCGGCGACAACCTGCTCATCGTCGCCACCGATCGCATCTCCGCCTTCGATTGGGTCAATCCGGTCGGCATACCCGACAAAGGCAAAATCCTGACGCAGATGTCTTTGTTCTGGTTCGACATGATGAGGGACGTCGTCAAGAACCACCTGGTCTCCGCGAAGCTCACCGATTTCCCCGAACCTTTCCGCTCCTATCCGGACCAGTTCGAGGGCCGCTCGATGCTCGTCCGCAAGTGCGAGATGTTCCCCGTCGAGTTCGTCGTGCGCGGCTATCTGGCCGGGAGCGGCTGGAAAGAGTATGGGGCGAAGGGGACGGTCTGCGAAATTCCGCTGCCCAACGGGCTTCTCGAATCCAGCGTCCTTCCCGAGCCCATCTATACCCCGGCCACGAAGGCGACGGACGGACACGACATCAACATCAGCCCGGCGGAAGCGGCGCACATCATCGGCGAGCGCTGGAACACCGAGGCCTCATCCGCGGCAATCGAGGTCTACAAACGCGGACGCGACTACGCCGCCACACGAGGCATCATCCTCTGCGACACGAAGTTCGAGTTCGGCCTGCGCGGAAACTCGCTCATCCTCACCGACGAAGTCCTCACGCCGGACTCCTCACGTTTCTGGCCTGCCGATCAATACAAGCCCGGCTCTGGCCAACCCAGCTACGACAAGCAATTCGTGCGCGACTGGCTCGAGACAACAAGTTGGGACAAGAATTCGCCCCAGCCGCCCCTACCCGATGAGATCGTCGAGCGCACGCGGGGGAAATATGTGGAAGCCTACCGGCAACTGACCGGCGGCAAGGAGTTCTGACAATGACCCCAGCGGACGAACGCCTCCAACGAATCGCACGCCGGATAGACCCCGCCCGGCTCCCGGCCAATGTCGTGCGAGACACGACGGATGATCATCTGCGCGACGAGTGCGGCATCTTCGGCGTCTTCGGCCACGAGGAAGCCGCCACGCTGACCTATCTCGGGCTCTATGCCCTCCAACATCGCGGCCAGGAAGGCGCCGGCATCGTCGCATGCGACGACGGACAGATCAACGCACACCGCGGCATCGGCCTCGTCTCCGATGTCTTCAAGCCGCACAAACTCGGCCGGCTCCACGGCGACATCGCCATCGGCCATGTCCGCTACTCGACCTTCGGCACGAGCGAACTGAAGAACGTCCAGCCCTTGCCCGTCGACTACGCCCGCGGCTCGATGGCCCTCGGACACAACGGCAACCTCGTCAACGCCAAGACCCTGCGCGAGGAACTCGAGGAAGACGGCGCAATCTTCCAGTCCACCACCGACAGCGAGGTCGTCATCCAGCTGATCGCGCGGTCGCGTTCCCCGCGGTTCGTCGACGCCGTCATCGACTCCCTGCGCCAGGTCATCGGGGCCTACTCGATTGTCGCCACCAACGGCGACGTGGTCGTGGCCGCGCGCGACCCCCTCGGCATGCGCCCCCTGTGGCTCGGCCAGTTCGGCGGCGCCCACATCCTCGCCAGCGAGACCTGCGCCCTCGACATCATCAACGCCGACTGGGTCCGCGAGATCGAGCCCGGCGAGGTCGTCTGCATTTCGCGCTCGGGAATCGAGTCCATTTTCCCCTTCAAGCGCCACATCCCCCGATCGTGCATATTCGAGTTCGTCTACGTCGCCCGGCCCGATAGTGTCCTGTTCGGAAAGAGCGTCGACGAGGTCCGCAAACGCCTCGGCGCGGCACTGGCCAGGGCCCATCCCGTCGACGCCGATATCGTCATGGCCGTCCCCGACTCCTCGAACCCCGCCGCGCTCGGCTATTCCCACGCATCGGGCATCCCCTTCGACATGGGTTTCATCCGCAACCACTACGTCGGCCGGACCTTCATCGAGCCCGACCAGAGCATCCGCGATTTCGGCGTCCGCATCAAGCTGAATCCCGCGCGCAGCGCCATCGAGGGAAAGCGAATCGTCCTCGTCGACGACAGCATTGTCCGCGGAACCACCGCGAAAAAGATCCTCAAGATGCTCCGCAAATGCGGCGCCAAGGAAATCCACTTCCGCGTCAGCTCGCCGCCCATCATCAACTCATGCCACTACGGCATCGATACCCCCAACCCCGACCAACTCATCGCCCATCGCATGACCGTCGAGGAAATGCGCAAATACTTCGAGGTGGACTCGCTCGGCTACCAGACCATTGACGGCCTCGTCGAGGCGACCGGGCTCCCCAAGGAAAGTTTCTGCCTCGCCTGCTTCAACAACGACTACCCCACCCTCACCCCGAAAGACTTCGACTCCGGCAAGATTTCCCGCCGCGTCATCGACACCAGCATGGAGTCCTACGACCTCGCCGGATACCCGATGTCGCAAGGCTAGTTGCGTTTGGCAATGGCGCCAATTCGGCCGGGGGATTTGCGTCAGGAAAGTGAGAATCACGCCTCTCGCTCTTTCCGGCAATCGAGGATTCAGCCAGAGAACACAGTATTGTACTCCTGCCCATTCTCGATATTTTTGAAACTGTCCGTGGGTTCCCAGGCCCAAAGGGCCACAATTCATCAGCCCAGGGCAACGCCTTGGGAAAAGGCCGCGAGCAAAAAGGCGGCCTGAAGGGCCGCGATACAAAACGTACAGTGGTCCATAATGTCTCATCGGATCCCCAGGCGGATCCTGTCACGCACTTTCAATGCGCCATTACGTCTCTACACCGCCGTACCCAGCCACGCTTGGGGAGTGGCTGGGGAATCGCGACCCTTCGGGCCGCATCACGCTTCTCGCGTGATAACGATCCGTGTCATTACCCAAGGAAACGCAATTGTAGATGCACGTCTACAAAACACACGCAAGTTTCGCAAGCAAATTGACATGCCTCCTTCCGTGACGCATACCCTTAGGCGGGACAGCGGTGTGAAATGGGAAATTCTTCGCGCTAGTCCCATTCCGGGAGAATAAGGGGGAAATCCATTTTCAAGGCGCCCGCCCCGGGGAGTTTTTTTTCTTGACAGTCAATATATAAGTATTTATACTTATATTTTGGAGGAACGCCACA
>CANKTP010000213.1 GCA_947486375.1 Candidatus Hydrogenedentota bacterium
CGGGCGACTTCCTCGTGGAGCAACTCGCGGTAGCGTTTACGGAGGCGGTAGACGGCGGTCTTGACGGCCCCCTCGGAGATATCGAGCCGCTCGGCGATCTCGCGATAGGCCTCGGGCGGCGTCCCGCCGAGCAGCCCGCCCTTGAGCGCCCGGAAAAGTTCGCCCCGCCCCTTGGCCCCGTACTCACGCTCGAGCGCGGCCATGACCTGGTCGAGGAGCGCCAGCGCCCATTGGCGTTCGAAGGCCCGCTCGGGCGTGTCCAGCCCCACGAGGGCCGGGGCCACGCGGTCCTCCGCCCCGGCGAGGTCCAACGCCACGCGGTCCCAGTTCCCCTCGCGCTTCCGGGCATGTTCCCGCTCGCGTTCGTGGGAGAGGAAATGCTTCACGCAGGCGAGGAGAAAGGTCCGGAAACGTCCGCGATCCGGATGGACGGTATCGAGAAAACCGTCCCCGATGAATCGCGCGAAGAATTCCTGGGTAAGGTCCTGGGCCTGCTCGACGCCATGGCCCTGCCGGCGGACGAACGCATACAACGGCGGCCAGTAGGTCTGGCACAGGTGATCGAGGGCGTCGCGCGCGGCGGAGTCCGTTCCCCGCGCGGCGAGCACCACCGACCATCGTGTTGTCTCGAAGTTCCCCACGGACCCGCTCCCGCATTTAGAGGGTTGATGATATGTAGATACTTATATAGTTAACCAGATAAATATTTATACATATAGACAAATATCCTCGCGCTACATCCCCCTTGATCCCCCTTCAAAGGGGGACACTTTCCCTGGTTTTCCGGGCCTTCGAGGATTGACGGAAGTAATTGCGACTCATAACCTAACCGCGCATACCCCGTCGGCATGAATCACGCCACTAGAACGGAACATCGTCGTCCTCGGCGTAGGTCTCGGCGATGTTCGCGGGGGGCGAGTAGCTGCCGGCGGGTTCGTCGCTGCGTCCGCCGTCCATCAGGTTTTTGAAGCGCTGGATGTTCCGGTCGAAGAGGAGATCGAGCATTCCGGTGGGGCCGTTGCGTTGCTTGGCGAGGGTCAACTTGATGAGGTTGGGGTTTTGTTCTTGTTCGTGAAGGGGGGGGCGGGAGAGCATCATGACGACGTCGGCATCTTGTTCGATCGCGCCGGATTCGCGGAGGTGGGCGAGCTTGGGGGTGCCGGTGTCGTCCTTTTCGGCCTCGCGGCTGAGCTGGGAGAGGGCGATGACGGGGATGCTGAGTTCGCGGGCGAGTCCCTTGATGTTCCGGGATATCTCGGCGATCTCGGTCTGGCGGCTCTCATTGCGGCCGCCGGTGGACATGAGCTGGAGATAATCGACGATCAACAAGTCGAGGCCGTGCTGGGCGGCATGGCGGCGGGCCTTCGAGCGCAGGTCGAGGAGGCTGATGTTGGCGGTGTCGTCGATGTAGAGGGGCGCGACGGAGAGTTTGTCGGCGGCCTTGATGAGCTTGGGGAATTCCTGCTGCGCGAGGAACCCGGTGCGGAGGCGCTTGGAGTCGATGTGACCCTCGAGGCAGAGGAGGCGTTGGACGAGCTGCTCCTTGGCCATTTCGAGGCTAAAAATGAGGACCTTTTTCTGGGACTCGATGGCGGCGTTGGCGGCGATGTTGAGGGCGAAGGCGGTCTTGCCGACGGAGGGCCGCGCGGCGATGACAATCATGTCCGATTTTTGGAACCCCGAGGTCAGCTCGTCGAGCTTGGTGAACCCGGTGGCGATGCCCGTGATCCCCGAGTGCGATTTCATCATCGCCTCGATGCGATTGATGCCGTCCTTGAGGAGGTCCGCGACCTTGACGATGGGATTGAGCTGTCGTTGCTCGGCGATGGCGAAAATATCGGCCTCGGCCCGATCAAGGAGTTTGTTCACGTCGGGCGGCGAGTTGTAGGCCTCGCCGGCGACGCGGGTACAGGAGCTAATTAGCCGCCGGAGGATCGAGGCGTCGAGGACAATTCGCGCGTAGTGCTCGATGTTGGCGGAGGTGGGGAGCGTCGAGGAGAGGTCGGTCACGTACGCGGGTCCGCCCGCCTTTTCGAGGTTCCCGTCGCGGGTCAATTGTTCGAGGAGCGTCACATAGTCGACGGGCGAGCTGGCGCGGAACAGGGCGAGGATGGCGGAGTAAATGCACTGGTGGGCCTCGGCGTAGAACACGTCCTCGGCCCTGTTTTGCAGCACCTCGACGGCGGTGCCGACGGCGTCCTTGTTGAGGAGCATGGCACCGAGGACGGAGCGCTCGGCGTCAAGGTTCTGAGGCGGGACCCGATCGAATACCGGTTGGGGTTGTCGTTGTGTCGCCACGGCGTTGCGCCTCCCTCGCGCTGGAATCCGCCATGATAGTTCGTGGACGGCGATGCCTCAAGAAAAAAACACGGCCCGACCGGGGAACAACCCGGCCGGGCCCGCAAACCAAGGGATTGGAATCAATCCGCCGGAGTCGTCTCGGCGGCGGCCATCGATTCGGCCTCCTCATGAGATTCGTGGATGGGCGCCTCGACGACGACCGGGACCGCATCGGCGTAGACGGCCACGGTGATGGTCGCATCGAGGTCCTTCATCATCCGCACCTTGACCTCGTGATTTCCAAGGGTCTTTATGTGGTCCTTGAGCTGAATCTTCCTGCGGTCGACGACGTGGCCGAATTCCTCGAGCTTTTGGGCGATGTGGAGGGAGGTGATCGAACCGAAGAGCTTGCCTTCCTCGCCGGCGCGCGCGGTGAACTCGATCTTGATGCCGTCGATACGGCCCTTGACCAGCATCATTTCCTTGCGCAGTTTTTCCTCGCGCTTCTTGATGATGCGCAGTTCGTGCTCGATTTGCTTCGCGCTCGCCGAGTCCGAGTGCACCGCGAAGCGCCGCGGCAGCAGGAAATTGCGGGCATATCCCGGCGCGACGTTTACCGTCTCGCCCATATGGCCCAAATTATCTACGTCTTCACAAAGGATGACTTTCATGTCATCTTCTCCTTTTACCAATGGCCCAGGGGCGCTACTCAGGTCCGTCCTGCGAAGCGTCGCGGGACGCCCGCGCCGCCGCCAAGCCGTCAATCCGGTTGCGGAACCCGACCCATGTGTCGAACAATCCCGCGACCGGCAATACGCTAATCATGTTGGTCATCACCATCAACACCGGTGCCACGACGACAATCGCCGGGTGCGGCTTCAGGACTGCAGCGGCGTATATCAACACGCCCAGCCCGTTCAGCCAATATATCGAGGACAACGCAATTGCGCCGTTCCAGCCTATCATACGAAACGTTTCGTTTGGCCAGCGCTGATCGGCAAACCACATCGCCGCCACCGCGATCACCGCCCAGGCCAGCCAGTCCGGCGGACGCATGGTGCGGAACGAGCCGAACGTCTCCGGCCGGGGACCTGCCCCGAATACCGCCCTTGCCGCAATGGACACGACAAGACAAAATCCCATCAAGTACCCGCCGAACAATAACCCCGGCGCCACGAAGCGAAAGTGGTCGAACATCCAGACCTGCACTTCGTACGCCGGTAGCGTTCCGTCTTCTTCAAATGTCTTCCTGTCGGGGCCGTTGATCGCCGCCTCGATATCCGCGCGGCGATCGTCGGCCCACTTCCGGGTTTCGTCCCATTGCGAGGACATCATCCCGGCATTGAGCGAGATCGCCAGGGCCACCGCCACCGCCACCGTTCGGCCGTAACTCCAGCCGCGCAACATGCCGAGCCCGATCGGGGCACCCGCCGCGGAGACCATCAAGGCCATCGCCGCGCCGGGGAACCCGCCCAACTGGCCGACCGCGCCTGCAATGATTGCGCAGGCCACGATTCCAAGGGCACGCCTCGGATTGCGACCGGCGACATAGGTCGCCACGGCAGCCGGAGGGGCCAAGATTCCCACTTGCGGGAACATCGCCAACCCGACAAAGACCAAGCCCATTGCCTGACCGAAGCGGGCCATGTCCCGGCCGGAAACTTCGGCCACGGACGCCGCCTAATCCGCCGAGTAGGGCAGCAGGGCAATCTGTCGCGCTTCATTGATCGCGCGCGTCAACATACGCTGGTGCTTGGCCGAGGCGCCGGTAATCCGGCGCGGGATTATTTTGCCGCGCTCCGTGACGTAATGCTTCAGCAAGGAAATGTCCTTGTAATCGATAAACACTACGCGGTCTACCGTTAAACGACACGTCTTGTGTACGAGTTTCTTCTTCTTCTTCTTCTTCTTCGCTGCGTTTTTTAGTTTTGCCATGCGTGACATGCAGACACCATCTCCCTGTGTGGGACCATGTGGTTAAGGGTACAATTCAACTTAGAACGGAATGTCGTCTTCCGGGATCGGTTCCTCGATCATGCGCGGCGAGGGCTTGCCGGACTGGTCAGGTTGGCCGCCGCCCGCGCTTCCGCGCGGGGCACCGCCCCGATCTTCCCAATCCAGCGCCTGGACCCGGACCGCGGTGATTTCGATCTGGGAACGTTTCTGGCCGGTGGTCTTGTCCTCCCAGTCGTCACTCTTGAGTCGGCCTTCTATCAAGAGCGGGCGGCCTTTCTTGTAATTCTGGCCACAGAACTCCGCCATCTTATCCCAGACCGTCACATTGATGAAGAGGGTTTCCTCTTTCTTCTCGCCATCCTTGGACTTGAAGAACCGCGACGATGCGAGACCCATCTTGCACAGCGCCAATCCCGAGGGAAGATAGCGCAACTCCGGATCGCGCGTCAGGCGACCCGCCAGGGTGACCTTGTTAAGGTCAGGGAGCCGTAAATCCGACATTGTTCACTCCTCCGGATTAATCGTCGTCATCCGCGCGAGCGCCCGCCGGACGGCGGCGCCCGCCGCGTCGTGCGGCGAAGTCGTCTTCTTCTTCATCGTCATCGTCGCCGTCGGCCGAGGCCGCCGAGCGGGCCTGCA
>CANKTP010000214.1 GCA_947486375.1 Candidatus Hydrogenedentota bacterium
TCTCCTGTTCCTGCATCGGATCGCCCCGGGACAGAAGATGCGTCGGCCCCGGCTGCTCGAAGCTGCCGGCATACACGCGCGGACGCTTGGTCAACTCGTCGAACTGTTTCGCCAGCGCGGCGCGTTGCCCTTGGAGTTGGCCAAGCTCGTCGCCCTCCTGCGATGCGAGCAACGAGGCGTCGTACAACAGGCCCTTTACCTCGCCCCCACGCTGTGCGCGGTCCCACGACGTGGCCACCGTTCGCCATGATTGGCCGTCGAGCGATACCTCGATCCGGTAGACCGTCGCGATGCGGTCGCCGAATCCCTCGACGCGATCGCGCGCCCACACGACGCGCTCGATGGTGGCCGGGGCGGGCAGCTCGATCGCGACCCAACCCATCGCGCCCTCGGCGGGAATCCAGCTGTGCGAGTTGCCGTATTGGCCGTCGTTGAGGTGGGCGATCTTGTGGATCGCGCTGCCGGGGTATTCGCTGGATGCGGACGGTACGGCCCCCGTGGAGGCGAGGGCGAGATTGCCGCCGCCCGGTTCCGGGCCGAAGAGCTCGAGCTCGTCGATGCAGGGCGACAACTCGCTCGTCTCCAGGACGGTGAGCCGGACGAATTTCGCCTCGACAGGCGGAAAGCGGTCGATGTTTTCCTTCGCCGAGACGGCGGGGCGAAGGCGCGTTGGAGGTGGGGTGCCTTCGCTCATCAATTCGGCGTCGTCGAGAGATATCGAAGTATCGGCGAGCGCGATGTACCGCGCAAGCTTCTGTCGCACGCCGTCCAGCTCCGCGCGGACCGCCTCCGCCTTGCGCGAGCGTTCCGCTTCATCGGAAACGGGCAGGTCGCGTTCGCCGTGCTTGACGCCCGCGAAGAGGGCGCGCAGGGCGTAGTAGTCGCGCTGTGCGATCGGGTCGAACTTGTGGTCGTGGCACTTCGCGCAGCCCGCCGTCAGCCCGAGGAACGCCGCGCTGGTGACGGACACCATGTCGTGCAACTCGGAATCCCGCTGGTTCTTCGTCAACTCGACATCCGGGCTTTTGACTTCGTCCCACGGCCCCGCCACGAGGAAACCCGTCGCCGCCGGTTCGCCGAGGGCGTCTCCCGCGAGTTGCTCGCGGATGAACTGCGTGTAGGGCCGGTCCTCGTTGAAGGCGCGGATGACGTAGTCCCGGTAGGGCCACGCATTGTTGCGCGGAGTGTTCGTCTCGAAGCCGTTCGTCTCCGCGAAGCGGACAATGTCGAGCCAGTGCCGCGCCCAGCGTTCGCCATAATGCGGCGACGCGAGGATCGAGTCCACGAGCCGGTCGTAGGCCGCAGGATCGGGATCGCGGACGAAGGCCTCGATTTCCTCGGGGGCAGGCGGCAGTCCAAGTACATCGAAATAGACCCGGCGGATGAGGGTGCGCCGCTCGGCCTCGGGCGACGGCGTCAACCCGCGATCGCGAAGAGCGTCGGCGATGAAGGCGTCAATGGGCGATCGCGCCCAGCCGGAGGGGTCGGCGGGAACGAGTGGGCGGACAGGTGGATGGAATGCCCATTCCGGGTCGTCGGGCGCGGGCGCGGGCGACTTTACAAACGCCACGCGGGCATTGAGTTCATCGAGGACCTCGCGCGCCAACGCGGGATCGGCAGGAATGGGAAGCGGCGTGCGCGAGGGATCGGAGGCCGACGACGGGATAATCGCGACGGCCGTCAGTAGCGCGGCGATGATTGGGCGCGAGGCCATTCGATATATGCGTGGGGCGGGCATAATGGCACCATCATGCCGCGTGCGGGGGTGACAGTCAATCCGCGGGCGCACACGCAGGTGCGCCCCGGGATTTGTCATCGTAGGGGCGCACCTGCGTGTGCGCCCTTGACCCCGCCCGGGTACGCGCGTATTCTAGCGGCGCACTTCACCCAACCATTGTTCTGAAAGGACATCCCATGCGATCGAACCTAACTCGGCGCGAGTTTCTTACGACAACGGCCTGCATTTCGGCAACGGGCTTGGGCATCTTGGCGGCCCCCCGGTTCGCCCTGGCGGCGGACAAACCCTACGGCAAACTCCGCATGGGCCTCCAAAGCTACACTCTGCGGAATTTCAAGTTCGACGAGGCGCTCAAGAAAATCAACGAGCTCGGGTTGCATCACGTCGAGTTGTTTCCGGGGCATCTCGACCACAACAAGGTGTCCAAAACCGATGTCGCCGACGCGAAAAAGAAAATGGCGGACTTGGGCATCGTCGCGGACGCCTACGGCGTGACCGGGTTTGCCACCGACGAGGCGGCCGCCCGCAAGGTCTTCGACTTCGCCAAGGAACTCGGGCTACGCTCGATTTCGGCGGACCCGAAGGAGGACAGCTTCGACATGCTGGACAAGCTCGTCGAGGAATACAAGATCCCCATCGCCATCCACAATCACGGCCCGCACCACCATTGGGGCAAGCCGGAGGTAATCCTCGCGGCGGTGAAGGACCACCATAAGCTGATCGGGCTGTGCGCGGACACGGGACATTTTCTCCGCGCGGACGTCGACCCGGTCGCGGCGGTCAAAATGCTGAAGGGCCGCGTATTCGGGCTGCACGTCAAGGATTTCGTCAGCGAGGAGAAGGAAGTGGTCGCGGGCGACGGCAAGCTCGACATGTACGCCCTGTTCAAGGAACTCGCGGCGCAGAATTTCGACGGCGCGTGTTCGGTGGAATTCGAGCTCGATCCCGAGGACCCGATGGCGGGCATCCGCAAGGGGTTGGCCAACGCCAGCGCGGCGGTGGCGAAGCTATAGGAAATTGGGGACGGGCTACGAATAACGTCTATCGGAAATTGGGGACAGTCATTCATGAGGCGATTGCCTCACCCGTAACGATGAAAAAGTAGCGGGCTGAGGGGACTGCCTCCGCCCGTTGCGCGGTGGTTTGCGCGACGGGCGGTGGCTGTACCCGGTCCTGCAAACCGCCGGGTACAGCCACCGCGCACCGCCCAAACTACCGGGCGGGGCACGGAGGCAGTCCCCTTGGACTTTCGATTATTAGTCCTGGGCCTTGGGCGCAACTGGCGCAGTCTTCGGGGGAATAATCTCGACCAGCTCGACGGTGAACACCAGCGGCGCGTAGCCGGGGATTTGCGGCGGCCGGCCTTGTTCGCCGTAGGCGAGGTCGTAGGGGATGTAGAGTTCCCACTTGTCGCCGATCTTCATCAGTTGCAGCGCCTCGGTCCAACCCTTGATCACCCGCGTCACCGGAAACTCCGCCGGTTCGCCGCGCTTATACGAGCTGTCAAATTCCGTGCCGTCGATCAGGGTCCCGGCGTAGTGCGCCTTGACGCTGTCCGCCGGCGTGGGGGATGCGCCGGTCCCCTTCGTGATCACCTTGTATTGGAGCCCGCTGGGCAGGGCCACGACCCCTTCCTTTTTCTTGTTCTCCTCGAGCCAGGCCGCGCCCTTGTCCTTCATTTCGGACCCCTTCGATTGCATCTCTTCCATCGCCCGCTTCTGCGCCGCCTGTTGGAATGTCTGCGAGGCCCGCATACATTCCTCCTCCGACATCGCGAGATCCTTGCCCTCCAGCGACTCGTTCAACCCGCGCATGAACACGTCCATGTCGATCAGTTCCTTCCCGACGCTCAGGAACTTGCCCATCTGCACGCCCACGGCATAGCTGACTTTGTCCTTCTCGGTCGTCAATTCCTGTCCTTGCGCCGGGGACATCCACGCGGCGGCGCACAGGGCGACCGCGGCAAACACGTACTTCATCGGAATTCCTTTCAAGGTGAATGAGCAAGGGCGGCAAAGGGTTTCGCGGCCCGCAACGGGGACAGAGGCTAGCCGGTTTGGCCTTGAAATAGCAAATTGGGCGCGACGGCCGCGTTGTGGCGGGCTCGGGAATCCGCTATCCTCTTGGGGAATCCGCGACCGAACCGCAGGTTACTTGCCACACGAGAGTATCTCGCATGCTGAAAGATGTGATTGCGGTGACCCCGCTCGAACCCTATCGCATGCGTGTGCGGTTCGAGGACGGCGTCGAGGGGATTGTCGACGTGGCCGCAGCCGTGACATTCTCTGGCGTCTTTGAGCCGCTACGCGACCCGGCGCAATTCAACCAAGCCGCCGTCAACCCCGATACCGGCGCCGTGTGTTGGCCGGGCGGGGCCGATCTTGACCCGGATGTGCTGTACGCTGCCGTTACCGGCCAGCCCATCGAATTTGCCCCCGCTATACGCGAAACCCGATGAGCCGGCGCCGATTTGACGAAGACATGCCGAAAGGAACACTCGTGATACGTCACCTTGCAATCGCGCTGTGCGTGTGTGTCTCGATCGTCACCGGACTCCCCGGTTGCGGGGGCGAGACCGACCCCGGGGTAATGATCATCCATGTGGGCAATGGCGCCGAACCGCAGGGCCTCGATCCCCACATCGTCACAGGGGTCCCGGAGCATCACATCCTGCTGGCCCTGTTCGAGGGATTGGTGCGCGCGGACACGAAGACCCTCGAGCCGATACCCGGAATGGCGGAGACGTGGGAGGTCTCGGAGGACAAGCTGGTCTACACCTTTCACCTGCGCAAGGACGCGAAGTGGTCGAACGGGGACCCGCTCACGGCGAAGGATTTCCTCTACGCGTGGCGGCGGAACCTCACGCCGTCGCTGGGGAGCCAATACTCCTACATGCTGCACTGCATGATCAACGCGAAGGAATACAACGAGGGGACAATCACGGACTTTGGCCAAGTGGGCGGAAAGGCGCTGGACGACCACACCGTCCAAGTGACGCTGAATTATCCGGCCCCGTACTTCTTCGAACTCCAGACGCACTACTCGTGGTTCCCCATCCAACA
>CANKTP010000215.1 GCA_947486375.1 Candidatus Hydrogenedentota bacterium
AAATTACCGCCTGCGGCGCGCCGGGGGGCGGCGGCGATGACGGGCGGCGCTGCGTTGCGGGCCGGTGCGCTCGGAGGGCGGGTGGAACAACGACAACACGAGCGGCGCGCGGTCCCAATCCTCGCGCGGGATGTTATGGCCCAAGGTCTTCTCGATGCTTTCGAGGGCCTTGTATTCCGCCGGGCTCACGAAAGTCACGGCATCGCCGGAGGCCTTCGCGCGGGCGGTGCGGCCGATGCGATGGATGTAGTCGTCGGCGGCCATCGGGATGTCGTAGTTGAACACATGGCTGACGCCGTCGATATCGAGGCCGCGCGCGGCCACGTCGGTCGCGACGAGAATCTTGATCTTGCCCGCGCGAAAACTGTCGAGGGCCTGCTGACGCTGGCTTTGCGACCGGTCACCGTGGATGGCCGAGGCCTTGTGGCCTTGCTTCTTCAGCGCCGTTCCCAGCCGATCCGTGCGGCTCTTTGTCCGCAGGAAAACCAGGGCCGAGGTGACATCCTGCTCCTCGAGCAGCTTCAACAACAACGCAGTCTTGTCCTCGGGTTGGACGGCATAGAGCCGTTGGCGCACGGTGTCCACGGGCTTCGCGATCGCGCCGACCGTGATCCGCTCGGGATCGCGCATCATGCGCTCGGCCAGGCGGGCAATCTCCGGGGGAAAGGTCGCGGAAAACATAAGTGTCTGGCGGTCGACCGGTAACTTTCGGAGGATCATCTGGATGTCGGGCAGGAACCCCATGTCGAGCATGCGGTCGCCCTCGTCGAGCACGAGGATGCGCAGGTGCTCGAAGCGGATATTGCCGCGGGACATGTGATCGAGCAGGCGGCCCGGCGTGGCCACGATAATTGCCACGCCCTGGCGCAATTCCTTGGCTTGGTTTTCGAGGCTGACCCCGCCGTAGACCGCGACGGTGCGTATGTCCATGGCCTTGCCGAGGTCCCTGAGGACCGTCTGCACTTGGACGCACAACTCGCGCGTGGGCACCAACACCAGCATTGCATTGCGCCCAGGCTTTCCCTGGGCGAGGCGGGTCAGGCTGGGAAGGGCGAACCCGAGGGTTTTGCCCGTGCCCGTCTGGGCAACGGCGACGACATCCTTGCCCTCGATCGCGATGGGGATTGCCTGTGCTTGCACTGGCGAGGGCTCGGTAATTTTCATCGAGTGAATCACGCGCAGGCAGCGCGGATCAATGCCGAAATGGTCGAACGTGAGCGGGGGGGACTGAGTTTCCATGAGGTGGGGGCTTTGGCCTTAGATAGGGGTTGGCCGCGCGATGGGCCCCGTGGCGCGAAACGATATCATTCGGAGTAATCGCCCCGTCCAGAAAACCGCCGCTGGGGGGCATGTCGAGATCGACAGGTTGGACCCACATAATCCGAGTACAGGAGAGAGGATACAGGAATCTTGGGACGAATTCAAACCCCGGATTACGCAGGATGTGCGTCAATCAGGTTGGGGATGGACATGATGGACGAAATGGACGGGGCCGTACGGGACTCGCGTTTAGTGCGTCCCTCGTTTCACCTCAACAATCGCGCGATCTCCGCGCGCACTTCCTGGATCGCCGCGAAACGGCGGTCGGCGACCTTGCGTTCGCCGCGGTCGCCGTGTTTTCCGGGCACGGTGCCGTCCTTGTCGAGGCCGCAGAACTGGGCGATGCCGGTGGCGCTTGCGCCGAGGACGGCCTCCATGTCGCGGACGAGGTTGGCGTCAAGGTTGCCGCCGCTCGATTTCATCGCGGCAAGTTTCTCGCGCAGGGCGTGGAGCATGGCGTAATCCTCGACGCCGTCGCGCACGGCCTCCCAGCGTTTGCTGGACACCACGCCGTCGCCTTGGTAGGAGAGCAAATAGTCGAGCGTGTCCTTGGGCCGGTACCAGGGATCGGCGACCGAGGTGCTGTAGGACCAGAAACCGAATCCGGTCAGGCCGTGATGCCATGAGAGCCACGCGAGTCCGCGGTAGTAGCCGAGCGGCGACTGGTGTTTCGCGTTGCCCTCGCATTCGTAGGTCCACATTTCCGCGCCGGAGTTCTTCATGATCGCGAGTTTGTCCGCGCCCTTGTTGAGCAGAAAGCCGTTGCGGTTTGGACACCAGATGTCGACGTAGGGGACCATTTCCGTCAGTTCTTCCGCGAGGATTCGCTCGACGGGATCGGTGTACATCCGCACCTTCGGGTCGGCCTCGCGCGTGAGCTTGGCGTTGTTCAAGTAGAGGTCGACGAGTCCCGCGCTGAGTCCGGGTTCGTCGACGGGGTACATCGCGAAGCCGTCGTAGCCGATGCCGAGTTCCTTCAGGTGCGCGACCCAGGCCCGCATCCACGGGATATACGCCTTCTTGTACGCATCGCCGTCCATGCCGCCCGGCCCGCCGATCGCGCCGAGGTTTTGAAAGAGGATGATGCCGTGCTTGGCATATTGCTGGACGAAGCGGTCGTGGTCCGCAAAGTCGATTGCACCGACGAGCTTGCCCTGTTCGTCGAAAGTGGCGCGCGGCGTGAAGGAGGTGACGAAGACGTTGGTGCCGTGCGCCACGAGATCGGCGATAGCGTCCGGCTCGTGTTCCTTCAGCCTCGAGTTGTGGACATAGGCCCAGTTGCAACTTTTGAATACGTCCGTGTCGGCCAGCGGCGTGTCCCAGATTGTGATCGTCAACGGCAGGGAGAAGGACTTCGAGTCCGGCTCGAGCGTGCGTAGGTGGACCGTCGTCGTCCAAGCACCGGGCGCAAGCGAGGCGGTCTTCACGTTGAACCAAAGTTGACGCGCGTCCCATCCGGGGACAGTGAGCGTCTGCGCGCCGTTTATCCTCGGCAGCGCGTCGTTCGAGAAATCCTGCGACTGCGTGGGCACGGCCAGGACTTCGTGAATGTCGATTGCATTCACCGGGGAAGCTTCACCGCCGCCGTCGCGCACCAGGGCATCGAACTCGACGCGCACCGTCTTGCCCACGCCGCTCCAGTTAACGACGTTGAGCGCGGTCGTTTCCGTTTCGCCGGGGAATGCGGACACGTTCATGGCTTCGCCGCTGAATCGGCCCTCGAGGACTTCGTCCATGCCGCCGAAGGGGGCCCAGGGATTGGCGGCGCTCAAGGTCAGCGGCCATTTTTGTGCGGCGTGATCGAGCGCGGCGGCATCGGCCAAGGCGGTCAAGCGCGCGAAGCGGTCGAGGTCCGTCCGCAATGCATCGCGGAGGGCGCGCCGTTCGACGCCGTCCATCGTCCCTGCGGCGGGAACGTCGGCGGCGTATTGGGCCAGACGCTCGCGCAGGGACGCCGCCTCGCCGATGAGTGCGAGGGCAGCCGGGAGCGCGCGCGCCGATGCGGCGAGCCGGTCGGCCAATCGACCGAGGTCGCGCAACTCCTTCTGGAAGGGGATTACGTGGGTCTCCACCGCCCGCCGCGCCACCACGGAATCGCCCGCGAGCACGCGGCACTCGATGGCCAGATCGAGCGGCGCGTCGGACGAGAGCGAATAGTCGAACTCCACCTCGAAGGATTTTTCCGGGGACTCGAACGCGCGCATGCGGGGCTCGTCCTCCCCCTGGCGAACGGTGACCTCGACACGCAGGCCATTGCCCGCGGGATTCGCAATGGTCGCCACGAAGGTGTTGGAACCCGCATAGAACTGGCCGAAATCGATCACCGCGATCGTCACGCCGGACTGGGCCTGCGCCGCCTCGGGCGTGCCCGTGCGTCCAGCGCTCGCGCGGTACGCGGGCCACGGGGCCTTGGCATTCGGCTTCGCGCCGGGCCAGCGATAGGCCCGCACGTTGGCCTCCGCCTCGACAAACACGAGATAAGGCGTGCCATCCCCCGCAAAGTTGGCGATGGTCGGCGTCGCGTTCGTCCGCGGCATCGGAATCGACTCTTTCAACTCGCCCTGCGGCGTGAAAACGAAGAGCTCGCTGGAGTATCCCGCGACCACGATCTCCAGCGCGCCGTCTCCATCCACGTCGGCAATCGAGGGCGAACGCCGCGCGCGTTCGCGGAGATTCGCCGACCAAATCAGCGCGCCCTCGGGCGAAAGGCAGACGAAGGTCCCCGAGAGATCGACCGCATATATCTCCGGCACGCCGTCCTCGTTCGCATCCGCCACAGCGATGCTCGAGTCGATGGTGTTGCGCATGGAGTACCGCCACGTAATCGCGCCGCTCGAATCGACCAACACGACGTCGTTGCCCACGGCGGAGACGATGCTCCCCTTTCCGTTCCCGGCAAGGTCCGCGATCACCGGGCTCGATCCGAGTCCGGTCTCCTTTAACCGCCAGCGTTCCGTTCCGTTTGCGTCGAGGCAGACCAGCGGCGTCTTCGATCCCCCGAAAACAATCGACGGCGACTCCTCGCCGCCGAGCCGGCCAATCGCCGGGCAGGACGTGAAGCCGTGTTCCCCTCTGTACTGCCAGCGTGGATCGCCCTCGTTCGTCAGGCACACGAGGTGCCCCTGGTCGTCGCCCACGACGATCTCCAACGTGCCGTCGCCATCCAAGTCCGCCGCCGCGATGGCCGTCGTTCCCCAGACGACTCGGCCTTCGAGGTCATACTGCCAAATCGGGTCGCCCGTCTTGCCCGAGAGGCAATACAAGCGGCCCGCCTGGTTGAGCACGAGCACCTCCGGCGTGGGGTCCTCGATCAGATCGACGACGGTCGGTGCGATGCTGATCGGCACCTGGACCCCGCTCATCCAGATTTGGTGTCCCTCGTGGTCGATGGCGATGGTCATTCCCGCCGTCGTCGTCACCACCACGTCGTCCTTTCCATCGCCGTTCATGTCG
>CANKTP010000216.1 GCA_947486375.1 Candidatus Hydrogenedentota bacterium
AAGACCTCGATGTCGCCGAAGCGCGTCTCGGGGAAGTAGTAGCCCTCGCGCGTGGGGGTCCAGTAGACTCGCTTGACGCCCACGTCATCCGACGGGGTGACTCTGGAGGGCATGGGTCCGTCGGATAGCCCGAAGATGGTGAACTCGCCCACGGCGCCCTTCGCGACGTTGTAGAACCGATCGAATAGAGTGAGTTGTATCGGAATTTCCTGACCGACCTGCGCATCGCTTGGCGCGGTGAGGATAGCGGTGACGGCCTCGCCGGGGTTCACGGTGTAGTCCGCACGATTCCCGATCGCGAATTCGCCGTCGCCCGTGGAATCGACGGCGAAATAAACGGCGTCCCACCCCGCGATGTAGGGCGCGGTGGTGTTGGCGAGGGTAACAGACACGATGTCGCCGGCAAGCAACGGCGCGTCCCGCACGGTGACGATGATGGTGCGGCAGAATCGTTCGCTCTTGCCATCGAAATTTATCTGGTCCATCGAGACCTCGAGCTTCGATTCGGCGCGGCTCGAAACGGCACCCACGTAGTGAAAGGCCTCGGGGTGCGTCGTCTGGACCGGCTTGGGATAGGGGACGGGATTGGTGAACCAGGTCTTGGGGAACGCGACCATGAGCGCGCCGCCCGGCGCGATGCCAGCGGCGCCGACGGTGAACTCGAAGGTGTAGGAGCCGATCACCGCGGGGGCCAGGGAATCGGGAATGAGCCGTGCCGAGCCTTCGGCACCGCGGCCCTCGAGGAGACGGGAGGGGCGCGGAGTAAACGCGCCGCCGGGCCAGGGAGCGTTGAGCGGATCGCCCGGGGTGATCGCCAACAGGCCGAAAATGAGCACCGCCCCGATGAGCATACGATGGTTCCTCCCCGCTTACCCGATGCGACATAATACAAGCGGCGGGCCGCGCGGACAAGGACGCGGGAGGACGGTCGCGCCCAAACGACATGGGACAGGAACGAAACGATGAGCTCATCCATTGCCGAGACGCGGATCCGCGCCCACAACTTCGCCGAGGCGTCGGAAAACAAGATGCACAGCGACGAGACCGCCGCGCAATATGGCTTCGAGGGCGGGCTGGTGCCGGGGGTCGGGGTCTACGCCTACATGACCGTGCCGGTGGTCCAGGCCCTGGGCGTGGCATGGATCGAGCGCGGGACGATGACGGGCAAGTTCATCAAGCCGGTATATCACGGCGAGGAGGTTCGGGTCACGGCAAAAGCGATCGCCGCGGGCGTGCCCACCATCGAGATGAATGTATTTAACTCGGCGGATGTTTTGTGTGCCGTGGGCGAGGCCATGCTCCCGGCGGAAGTCGCCGTCGTTGAGCCGGGGCGTCATCCGCATGCGCCGTTGCCGCCGAAGGAGGCGCGGTTGGAGCCGTCGGTGGAGGCCTTGCCGGTTGGGCTGGTCCTTGGATCGCTCGATTGGGTCATGGGGCTGGGGAAGGCGGACGGGGAATTCGGTACGGTCTTCGCCGACGACGTCCGCGATCCGCTACCTATATATAGGGGCGCGGCGGCGGTGTGTCATCCGGCGTACATCACGGCGCGGGCGAATGCCCTGTTGATGGCCAACGTGGCGCTGGGACCCTGGATTCATACGGCGAGCCGGGTGCGGCATATGGCGTTGCCGCGGGATGGGGAGGCGGTGAGCCTGCGCGGCTTCGTAAGCGGATCGGCGACGAAAAAAGGGCACGAGATGGTGGATGTCGACCTGATTTGGTCCGGCGAGGCTGGCCGGACGCTCGGGCACATCGTGCATAGCGCGATAGTGCGGCCGGCGATCGCGAATTAGGACGCCATCGACAAAACTCGCCAACACCCCCTTCCGTCCTTTCCGTCCTTTCCGTCCCATAAGTCCTATTGGTCCCATAAGTCCCATACCTCCCCCGCCCATCGCCAAAACACGAAGCGGCCCGCGAACCCCCTTGGATTCGCGGGCCGTTGCCTTGCTTGCAGGCCTTCGCGGCGTACCGGCCCATTTACCCGACGCCCGCGAGGCTACTCAGCCTCTCACGGTGGCCGGGGCGTCCAGTCCGCCAACTTCCGGACTAAGAGCCGCGCTCCACGCTATCGGCGCAGGCTGAACCGGCCGTAGCCAGACGAAGACCTGCGGTGCTCGTGGTGCTTTATTTCTTTTTCGCTGCGGCTTTCTTCTTGGCTGCCGGCTTCTTGGCGGCGGCTTTCTTCTTCGCTGCCGGCTTCTTGGCGGCGGCGGCTTTCTTCTTCGGTGCGGCTTTCTTCTTTGTTGCGGCCATTGTTGCCTTGCTCCTATGTTGCTGCTTCACTTGCTATTGCTCGGGCGGTTTTTTTACTCACGACGACAGGTCGTGAACCGCCTTACGGCCTTGGGGAAATTTTGCGCGGGACACCGTGAAACTCGATGTCGACTTCGGGAATTTCTTCGCAGCCCTCGCAGCATCCTTCGCGCTTCCGCCATCGTCTTCGCCGCGTTACGCCCGCGCTCCCGCGCGGATTTTTTTCCTTTCGTCGCGCGCAACACGATCGGTTTTCGCCAGTGCTGGCGGACATGAATCGTGTTCTCGCCGCGCCCGTGCGCATCGATGCGATTGGTGCGCGGACCCGATTTTTGCCGCTGCATGGCGCGCATGGTTGCCCTCGATCGCGCGCTTGACCTTGCTCGATTCAACTTTTCTAGTGTCCGTGTAACAGACATATGAGGTTTTGTCAAGACCTTTTGCGAAGAAAATTTTTTTTGATGGGCGCGATGGCGGTGTTGGCGTCGATGGATCGGATGGACTTGATGGACGAGATGCACTCGATGGGTGGACGACGCGGGGGTGCAATGTGTCGCGTGAAGTTGTTGCAGGGGATGGCACGCGCGGGGCGATCGCGCGGGGGCCATGGGCAAGATGCCCATGCCACGGGGCGGCGTTGGAACCTCGCGGTAAAGACGTGGCACAATATCGCGCAGGAGAAACCTTGGGCACCAACGCAGGAGGTCGAGTAGACCATGGCAACTACCGTAGCGGAGTCGTTCGAAGAACTGAAGACGCGGATCAGTCCGGACAAGATCAAGGGAATGAACGCCACCTATCAATGGGACATCACCGGCGATGGCGGCGGAAAGTGGTTCGTGAAGTTGGCGGACGGCGCCGTGGACATCCAGGCAGGCCAGGCCGAGGGCCCGAACATCACGATCACGATTTCGGACGAGAACTACCTGGACCTCGTGAGCGGGAAATTGAACGGCCAGATGGCGTTTCTCACGGGAAAACTGAAGATTCAGGGCGACATGACGCTTGCCATGAAACTCCAGAGTATATTGGGGTAAGTGTGATTCGGGGGAGGAGGACCGGGCCGGTTCTCCTCCCTTTTTCTTTTTTTCGGGGGGGAGTGTTTCATTTTGCGTCACGCATGGGGGCGATGCTCGCGTTGATGGCGGGGATCGGGTGCGGTCGGCCTTCGGCTGTGGTGCGTGAGATTGCGCTGACGATTCCCTCGACGAGTGGCGTGTCGCTGTCGGCGACCGCGTTCGTTCCCGAGGCCTCTCGTCCGCCCGGGATCGTGTTGCTGCATTCGCTGGGCCTCGACCGCGAGGAATGGACGGCGTTCGCGCGGAGGGCGCGAGACGAAGGCCACCTCTGCGTGGCGGTGGACTTTCGCGGACACGGGGGAAGCCAGGCCGCGAACGGGACCGCCCGCCCATTCCGAAGTTTCGCGCCGGAGGAATGGCCGCGCCTGGTCGATGACGCCGCGGCGGCGCACCGCGAACTCCTCCGGCTCGGGGCCGATGCGGACCGGATCGCGATCGTGGGGGCGGACATCGGCGCGAACGTGGCGGCGGTGTACGCCGCGTCGGCGCCGGCCATCCGCGCGACGGTCCTCGTGTCGCCGGGGCGGGACTATCGCGGCATCGTCATCGGCCCGGAACTCGTTCGTACGGACAAGCGCCCCATGCTGCTAATCGCGTCGGAGGGCGATTCGTACTCGGCGTCGATCTGCTCGGCAATGCACGAGGCCGCGCCGGGGTACAGCGAGATTCGTTCGTACGCCGGGACGGCGCATGGGGCGGGCCTGATCGAGGCGCACCCGGACGCCGTCGAGCAAATCCTCGTGTGGCTGGACGAGATTATTGGCGATGGGCCGCTGGGATAATGGACAGTGGACAACGGAGAGGGGGTGGATGGCGTGGACGGGGCATTAACGCGGCGGCAAGCCACCGCACTCCAAAAGGCGCCGTGACGTTTTCTGCGGATATCGGATCAAGCCCAATACTGTCAATAGGAGGGCCAGCGCGTCGCCCGTGCGCCAGTCCCCCTTTGAAGGGGGATCAAGGGGGATGTTAGTGCCCGCGCCGCATACTCCCTCGCCCTCGCCCTCGCCCTCGCCCTCGCTTTCACCTTCTCCCTCACCTTCTCCCTCACCTTCTCCCTCACCTTCGCCCTCACCTTCGCCCTCGCCCTCACCCTCACCCTCGCCTTCCCCTTCACCAGACGCG
>CANKTP010000217.1 GCA_947486375.1 Candidatus Hydrogenedentota bacterium
CCACGCTGAATCCGCTGGCCACTTGCTCCGTGCAACCCATCGCCCCAATCGGCACGCCATTGCCGAGCCCCTTGGCCAGCGTCATGATGTCGGGCGTGAAGCCGAGTTGCTGGTGGGCGAACAACGTCCCCGTGCGCCCGAGTCCCGTCTGCACCTCGTCGAGGATGAGCAGGACGTTCTTCCGCGTACACAACGCGCGCACCGCCTTGAAGTATCCCTCGGACGGAATGCGCACGCCGCCTTCCCCTTGGATCGGCTCGAGAAATACCGCCCCCACGTCCGGGGTGATCGCTTCTTCGAGTTGGGCGACGTTGTCATAGTCGACGTACTTGAAACCCGATGGCGCCGGGCCGAACCCCTCATGATACTTCGGCTGGCCCGTGGCGGTTACCGCCGCGAGCGTCCGCCCGTGGAAGGATTGTTTGGCCGTCACGATGGCCGGCTTTGGCGTGCCCTTCTGGTGCCAATACCGCCGCGTGATCTTGATGGCGGTCTCGGTCGCTTCCGCCCCGCTGTTGCAGAAAAACCACCGGTCGGCAAAACACAGCTCGCACAACCGGGCCGCAAGCTTCACCTGCGGCGCAATATAGTAAAGGTTCGAGGTGTGCAGGAGCTTCTTGCTTTGGGCGCAAATGGCCTCCGACACCGCCGGATGGCTGTGCCCCAGGTTGACCACGGCAATCCCCGCGAAGAAATCCAGGTACTCGCGGCCCTCGACGTCCCAAACGCGAGCGCCCTCGCCGCGATCCAGCGCCAAGCGCCGGGTCCCGAAGAGATTGATCAAGCATTGGTCGTTAAGCGCTTGGATTTCCGGTGTCGTCATTGCCATCTCCCTGTGTCCCGGTTCGCCGGCCGCGTATTCCCCTAGACGCGCTATGCGCAGTTGGGGTGCCGGGAATCGGGCTTAGTCGCTGCCGGACTTGGCCTTCGTTTTCGCGGGTTTGCTCTCGGTCTTGGCGCTTGGGGCCGGTTTCGCCTCGGTTTTCGCGGCGATGTCGGTCTTGCTCGACGGCTCGCTCTTGGCTGCCGTGTCGGCCTTTCCGCTCGAATCGCCCTTGCCGGAGGCCTCCGCCTTGCTACTCGACTCCGCGCTGGCCGCCTCTTTGTATCCTGTCCGGGTCTTCGTGTCGGTCTCGTAGAACCCGGACCCCTTGAAAATTAGGCCCGCCCCCGTGCCCATCAACCGCTTGCATGCCGCGCCGCAGGCCTCGCATTTCACACGCGGGTTCACACTCATGGAATGGAACACGTCGCGGCGCGCTTCGCATTTCTTGCACTGGTAGGTATAGGTGGGCATCGCTGGATTGTCCTTACGTTCCCTCAATCCCATCGGGCATCGATCCCACGGGGAGAAAACACTTCGCCACCGGGACTTGGGTCGCGCGGTAGGCCGGGGGCCGTTCCCGAATCGGGCTAAGACACTCGCATGAATCGACTTGAGAATCGGGAAGTCTACCAAACGATTCCCATAATTTCAAAAATCCGGACCGGAGGCGGTGTGCATCTGAAAAGTAGAATTTACCTTGACACGACAGGACGCGAGAGGCGCCCATACCACGGCAACCGGGCTTCGGCTCGCAAAGTCCTACACGCCCGATGTGCATCCCTGCCCGTCGCCCGATTGACTTCATCCCGAATGATCGATACAATCCGATCTGTGGCGGCATAGCCAAATGGTAAGGCAAAGGCCTGCAAAGCCTTGTATTCCCGGTTCAAGTCCGGGTGCCGCCTCCATTATCGTATCTTCCGGGTTCTGGCCCTTTCTTGGCGGGGTCTGTGTGATCGGCACTGTCCCATTGGGCGAGTGGTGGAATGGCAGACACTACGGACTTAAAATCCGTTGGCCCTCAAGGCCGTGAGGGTTCGACTCCCTCCTCGCCCACCAGCCTCGATGGTTCTGGGAGGAGCGCGCCCAATACGGCTTCACGGATTGACGCGCCCGGCCACGCTTCATGTATACTCAATCGGGGAGTATCCGCTTGGGCAAGATCCTAATCGTCGACGATGATGTGAAGACAGCGGAGGCCGTCGCCAAGGCGTTGGTCTCGGTCGGTCACAATTGTGCCGTGCAGGGAGGCGGGGACTCCGCGCTGGAATTCGCCCGCCGCGAACGGCCCGATCTGGTGGTGCTGGATGTCATGTTGCCTCGTATGTCCGGGTTCGAGTTGTGTCGTTCCATCCGCCGCGATTCCAATCTTTACATGACCCCAATCGTGATCGTATCGGGCATGAACTCGGAGGAGGAAGTCGCGCACGGGCTGGGGCAGGGTGCCGACGATTACATCACAAAACCCTTCGAGATGGCGGTCCTACTCCAGCGAGTCGAGGCCTTGCTCCGAGCACAGACGAATTCGACGCACGTGGACGCGATAACGAGCCTGGCGGATGGCGAGGGAACCCGGCGGGAGTTGCAACGGCGCATCAGCGCCGGGGAGTCTTTCGGGTTGGTTTACGCGGAGATGATGAACCTCCGTACGTTTATCCGCAAGGCGGGGAACGACGGGCGCGAAAAGGCGATGCGGCACATGGCCCGGGCGCTGCAACAGTGCGGCCGCGATTTCAAGCAAGGCGAGTTTTTCGTCGGCCACATGGGGGCGGGCCATTTTCTATGCATTATTCCCAAGGAGAAGGCGACGACCTACTGCCGCCGGGTCCGCGAAACGTGGATCAACCACTTGGGCACCCTGTACGGCGTTCTCGGACAGTCCGTGCCGGATCCCTCGATGCGCGAAAAGGACGGGATGCCGCTGGACATTATGCTCTATGAGACGGCGCGGGAGAATGGCGACATGGTCTCCGCGCAGGGGATGATGGAGGTGCTGTCGCACATCCGCAACAATCATACCGGCGATGCGAAGGGCGGAATTCACTTGGACCGGCGCAGCTCAGAGCCTCCGCCGCCCCCGCCATCCATTTGACTCAGACACCCATCGTTTTGTAGAATGCGGGGCTACGCAAGCCCTCGCGATCGCTTAACGGGTGTCTCTCCGCACGGGCTGTGTTGATTGGTTTTTGGAATGTCGGGCGGACACCCACTTGCCCAAGCGCCCCACCCATCAATAGGAAACAGGAAAAATCATGGCTAAAAAGATCGGGCCAAGGCACAAACTCTGCCGTCGGCTGGGCGCGTGTCTTTGGAACAGCTCGCGTTGTCCGTCGGTGAAGCGCCCCTTCCCGCCGGGTCAACACGGTCACTCCGGGGGAAAGCGCAAGCTCTCCGTGTACGGCCAGCAGCTCCAGGAAAAGCAGAAGATTCGCACGCACTATGGGTTGCTCGAGCGGCAGATGCGCAAGACCTTCGAAAAGGCGCAGCGCATGGGCGGCGTCACGGGCACGAACCTCCTCGCGCTGCTCGAATCGCGCCTCGATTGCGTCGTGTACCGGATGGGTTTTGCGAACACGATCTCCGGTGCGCGCCAGTATGTTGTCCACGGCCACATCCGCATTGACGGCAAGAAAGTCGACCGCCCCTCGTTTCGGGTCACCCCCGGCATGGCGGTGAGCATCGCGGAGAAGAGCCGCGCGATCCCGGCCATAGCGAACGGCGTTGCCAGCCCGCCGCACTTGACCCCGGAGTATCTCGAGCGCCCGGTGGATTCGTTCGAGGGCAAGATGGTCTCGACGCCGAACTTGGAGACGATTCCCTTCAAGGCGGACACCCAGGCGGTCATCGGGTTCTATTCGCGCTAATATGCTTCTCGTTTGACGGAATGGACGGGCCCTTCGCGGGGTTCGTCCATTTCTTTTTCCCAACGCCAGCTTCGTTTCCGGCGGCCCCGCACGCGGGGCCGCCTGTTCGTGTTGCATCGCCCCAACGCGGTCCGTGGTGACATGGAACACCCTCTCAACCGGCTCGATTTCATCAAGGAACTCTCCGCCGCCAAGCGCGCCGGGGGCGCCGAGGTCATCGGTCCCTGGGGCAGCGCGAAGGCGCTGACCGCGCTGCAAGCGGCGGCCGCCGCGGGTGCGTCGCTGATCTACGTGACTGCCGGGCGTACCGAGGCCGAGGCGGCCTTCGAGGACCTCTGCACCTTCGGGGAGCCGGATCGCTGCACCATGCTCCCCGCGTGGGAAGTCCTTCCGACGGACATCATGAAACCCGCCGACGACGTGGTGGCGGAACGCATGAACGCGCTCAAGCGCATGGGCGCGGCCATCGAGCGCAACGAACCCGTCTATGCGGCGATGCCCGTGCGGGCGTTTCTCCAGCGGGTGATCCATCGGGCCAAGCTGCTGGGCGACACCATCACCTTGCGGACCGGGGCGGAGTACGATCTCGAGGACATCACCGCAAGGCTGGTCAAGATGGGCTATCAGCGCGAGTTGATGGTCGAGCAGCGCGGCAGCCTCAGCGTGCGCGGCGGCATCTTTGACGTGTTCCCGATCTCGAGCGAACTGCCCTACCGCATCGAGTTCTTCGGCGACGAGATCGAGTCCATCCGC
>CANKTP010000218.1 GCA_947486375.1 Candidatus Hydrogenedentota bacterium
CGACCATCGTCGCACGAAAACGGATCTCTGGCAAGGGGGCGGTCTGGACTACACGCCATCCGGGGAACCGGGCTCAACACCTACAACCATTTACGCCCGCCCAAGGACACAATACGCACCTCAGCGGCAAATTTCCGCGGAAGATGGGCTAAGAAGGTCGAGAATCTTCGGGCCGCCGTTGGGCTTCATTTCGCCCATTACAACTTTGTCCGCATCCACAAGAGCCTTCGGGTGACCCCGGTTATGGCGGCGGGAGTAGGAAACCGGGCATGGAGCATGCAGGACTTGATCGAGGTTGCGGATGCAGCGGCCTCAAATTAGGACACTACCACAAGGTGGGGCGAAAGATTCTGGTCGAACAAAAGCGATCTCACCGCTGGACGGTCAGGGTGGCCCGTTCACGTTGGGCGGCGTAGGCCAGGCATGCGAGGATGTCCTCCTCCGTCAAATAGGGGAAGTCCGCGAGGATTTCCTGGTGCGTCATGCCAGATGCCAGATACGCCAACACGTCGTACGCGGTGATTCTCATCCCGCGAATGCACGGCCTACCTCCGCGTTTCCCCGGTTCGATGGTCAGGATTTGCGAATAATCCATTGAGGTCTCCTTGGGGAAGCGAGGAACGTGGCGTCAATGTATACATTAGGCGAACGCGGTCTTCCCCGGCATGGCGATGGCCCGCTCGGGGGCGGTGCCCCAGGCGAGTTTCTGGGGCACGAGGGATTCTTTGGAGTTGAGCGCCTGGTCCCAGGTGATGGTCTCGCCGGTGTAGGCGGACATTCGGGCCATGATGGCCATGAGGGTACTGTGGCACATGTACTCGTCGTTGCGTGGCTCGCCCTTGCGGATCGACGCGAACAAGACGTTGTGCTCGTTCTGGTACATGTCGTCCGGGCCGCTGGGCTCGTGGGCCCAGGTCGTGCCGTCGCGGAAGTCGATGCGGTGGTCCTGGATGTGGGCCGTGCCCTTGGTGCCGAAGATGTGATCGGAGACGTCGGTCGAGGCGGCGTTTTCCCATTGGCGGCAAGAACTGAAACAGCGCAGGCCGTTGGCCCACTCGTAGGCGGTATTGAAGTGATCGTAGATGTTGCCGAACTTGGAATCGGTTCGGACGACGCGACCGCCGCTCGCCGTGGCCTTGACGGGATATTCGTCCTTCATCGCCCACGCGATCTTGTCGAGACTGTGGATGTGTTGCTCGTTGATGTGGTCACCGGAGAGCCAGTCGAAGTAGAGCCAGTTGCGCACTTGGTATTCCATGTCGCTCCACTTGGCATCGTGCCCCTTGTGCCATAGTCCGCCGGTGTTATACGTCGTCTGCATCGCGATGATGTCGCCGATGGCCCCGTCGTGGATGCGCTTGATGATGTCTTGCTTGGCGAATTGGTATCGGTAGCAAAGGCCCGAGACGAGGCTGACCTTTTTCTCGCGGGCGAGCTTGCAGGTCTCGAGGACGGAACGGACGCCGGGGCCGTCAACCGCGATCGGCTTTTCGCAGAACACATGCTTACCGGCCTCGACCGCGGCGCGAATATGTTCGGGCCGGAAGGCGGGCGGAGACGCCAGGATGACGACATCGCTGGCGGCGATGACGCCCTTGTAGGAGTCGAAGCCGGTGAACTTATGCTCCTCGTCGACACTGACTCGGTCGCCCGCGCCGGACTTCTTGAGCGACGCGAGGCTGGCCTCGACCATGTCGGGAAAGGTATCCCCTAGGGCCACCAGCTTCGTGTTCGGATCGGCGGAGAGCGCTTGGAACGCCGCGCCATTGCCGCGTCCGCCACAACCGATGAGGCCGATGCGCAAGGTATCCGAAGCCGCGAACGCCGGGGTGGTGTAGCTCGCGAGGGCGGCTGCGGCCGCGACGGTGCCGGTCGTGCGGATGAAGTCGCGGCGGGAAGGCTGATGAGTGGGGGTGTTTGGCATGGGTTGGGTCTCCAGGAAATTAGGGACAGTCACCTATTTTTCGAGTGCAATCGACAAGCCATAATACACAGGTAACCCATGTCTTTGCACGAGAACGGCGTTCTACCCTGAGGATCGAAAAATAGGTGACTGTCCCTAATTTCCTACGCGCGCAATGCCGCGCGGCGTTTGGCCACCAGGCGCTTGATCAGTTCGTCGACGATCACGCCCGCCAGGATGACGGTCCCGATGATAGCAAATTCGAGGTGCGTGGGGATGCGCAGGATGTTGATGGCATTGTAGAGCACGCGCATCACCGCGGCGCCGATGATGACCCCGACGATGCTGCCCTCGCCGCCGCGCAGGCTGCACCCCCGAAGGACGGCGGCGGCGATGGCGTAGAGCTCATAGAACTCGCCGAGGCCCGAGGGCTGGATGCTGTTCACGTCGAGCGCGAAAATCACGCCGCCGAAGCCGGCCAGCAGCGAACAGATCACGTAGGCCATGAGGGTGACGTGGTCGGTGTTGATGCCGCTGTAGCGGGCAGCGGCCTCGTTGCGCCCGAGGGCGAAGAGGTAACGTCCGAAGATGGTGAAGTTGAGCAGGACAATCGAGACGGCGGCGATGCCCATGAGGATGATGAAAGGGTAGGGCAGGGAGAAGTCGGCGGTTATCGGGACTGAGCCCGTGGCGAGTTTGCGAAGGCCGTTGTAATTGTCCCCGAACCCGAGGCTCATGTCGTCGGTGACATAGCGGGCGAGTCCGCGGTAGAGCAGGAGACCGCATAGGGTCACCACGAAGGGCTGCAGCTTCATCTTGGTGATGAGCAGGCCGTGGGCCAGCCCGATCGCGAGCGACGTGAGCGCGACCAAGGCGAGGGCGACGGGCACGCTGTAGCCCTTGACGGAAAGCATCCACGCGAGCAGCGACCCGACAAGCCCGACGACCGAGCCGATGGAAAGGTCGATTCCCCCGGTGACAATGACGAAGGCGACCCCGATGCTGATGATGCCGTACAGCGCCGTCCAGCGGATGGTGTTCTGCACATTGTAGGCGTTCAGGAAGTTGGGGTTCTTGATCGCCGTGAACACGCAAATCGCCACGAGTAGCCCGAAGATGCCGAGGACTTTGTTGTTCTGGCGGACAATTTCGCCAAAGCGAGGGAAGAAGGCCATTCGATTCCTTGCATCGTTGGATCGGGGTTCGCGCCTGCCGCCGCGTCCCTCCGGGAAAACTTTGTATACTCCGGGGATCATACCCAGTCGATGTGTCGCTGTCGAATAAACACACCACGAACTCAAGGAGCGCTCCGTTGAGACCCCTGTTCATTCGTACCGTTTGCCTCATGCTCGCGACACTGTCCGCCGCCGCGCAGTCCCCGCTGAAACTGGGGCATGCAACCCGGCATTGGCGCCCCGTTCCGGATAACGTGTACTTGCAGGAAGTGGGGCGTACGATTCCCACGGAACTCCCTGTCCTCGGCGTCGAGATCATCGGGCAAGATACGGCGGGCCGCGCGGCACGGCTTCTCTTCGTGATGGACGACGGCGTGCATTCCCTGGGTCTGGTATCGGGCGAAATCGACAGCTTTGGCGTGCTGGATTCGCCCTTTCGCCGATCCATCGTCCTCGATGGCGTCCCTTGGATTCTCGCCGAGAAGGCTTTATACACCGCCCTCAACCCACCTTTGACGCTCTTCGCGCAGGGCAGCTATCTAGATGTCTGCATGCTCGGCGGCGACATCGTTGTCGCCGCTCCGGATCGTCTCTTTCGGGTGAAGGGAAATACGTTGGAACTCATCGCCGGGTCGGAGAATCCGCCGCACCCGATCGAGCGCATGGCGGCCCATGCCGAGACCCTGTATATCGTGGGCGGCGGCTCGTTGTTCCTGTTCGACGGACGCGGCTACGTTGAGAAAGACGTGATCGAATGGGGCACATTTCCCACCGCGCCGGTGCGGGATATCCTGTCCCTCGGCAGCCGGATGATGGTTGCGAACTCGAGCGGCCTCGGAGTCCTGCGTGGGACCGCCATTACCTCCGTGACCGGGGCCGACGGCCTGCCTTACGAGGACCTGCGGTGCCTCGCGAATGGTCTTGGGAACGACATGTGGATCGGCACTTCACACGGCGCGATTCGGGAGGTTGATGGCGAATACCAGGTCTTCGGCGCGAAACGCTGGTTGCCGAACGAGCGGGTCAACGACATCGCCGTGTCGGGCAATGAAGTGTTCATCGCCACGGATGGCGGCATCGGCATCATCAAATACGAACCGTACACCTTGTTGAAGAAGGCAGCCTATTACGAGCGACACCTCGAGGAATGGGGCCAGAAGCGGCTTGGGTTCGTCCACAAACTGGAGTGGAACGACACCGAGAAGGAATGGGTCCGGGAAATTAGCGACAACGACGCGGGGTGGAGCACGCACTATCTTACTGCGCAGTGTTTCAAGTACGCCGTCACGGGGGACGAGGGCGCGCGGCTCGAAGCAGTCAATTTCTTCAATTCGCTCAAGTGGACC
>CANKTP010000219.1 GCA_947486375.1 Candidatus Hydrogenedentota bacterium
ACGATCGGGCTGTCGACCTCGGCGAACTATTCGGTCTCGCACGGGTTCATCGCGGGGCAGTTCGAGGCGGCACCGCCGACCCTGCCGGTCGTCGAGATTGTCACGGTCGATCCGTTGACGATGGACAGCATCGTGGTCATTGTCACGACGCCGACGGTGGTGAACCCGGCGCTGACGGCAAAGTACGAGTACCGCTGGTCGAATGGGACGGACACGGTCGTCCACGGGCCAAAGACGGCCGCTACCGATACGCTCAGCGGCGCGTTCACGGAAAAGGGCCAGACGTGGACCGTGTCCGTGCGCGGCTACGACGGGTTCAGCTACTCACCCGCCGCGACGGACAGCGTCACGATCCTCAACACGGCGCCCACGGAACCGGGCGCGTTCATCCCTGCGGCGGTGAGCAACCTGGCCTCGCTGGAGTGCCTTATCATCGAGGAGAGCGTGGACGCCGACGGCGACCCGATTGAATACTATTACGAATGGTTCAAGAACAATGCCATGGTCGATACCGCGTTTGACCGCAATCCGGATAACTCGACGCCCGCGTTTATCGACACCATCAGTTCGTCGCTGCACACGCAGGGCGAGACTTGGCGTTGCGAGGTCACCGCGACCGACGGCGATGGCGACAGCGCCACCTATATCACGGGTAACGCCCTGATTGTGATTGGGGGCACCGAAGACTCGTTCATTTTCATGACCTTCGGCAGCTCGAACGCGATCACGCTGGGCCAATCGGTCACGCTCCAGGCGGAGATCAGCCCGGTGCAATCGAATGCGACGCCCGTGGCCTTCCTGCTGACGACGCCGGGGGGCGCAAACACCAGCGTCAGCCGCGACACCTATCTGCCCGGCGTGAACATTTACCAGAAAGGTTACATCCCGACCGAGGCCTCGGCGGGTCGGCCCGACTGGATCGTCAGCGCGAGCTGGGACGGCGATGCCACCTACAAGCCGGCGGTGAGCACCTCGAAGGCATTTACCGTGCTGAAGGCGCAGCCTTCCCTGTTAGTGGACCTGTCGGCTTCGTCGGCGCCGGTGGGTTTTGCGGATTTGACCGCGACGGTCGTGTTCGATGTTTCCCTGCCCGGGTCGCTCGTAGGGCTGCTCGACGGACGCACGATTCTGCTCCATGCGCGGCGGCCCAACGGATCTTTCGTGGGTCCAGCGGAGGTGCAGACGGACGCCACCGGCTTGGCGACGATTACGCCACAGGACTTCGCCGACGGCAACATCCTGTTCGAGGATTTGGGACCGCTCGACCGTGCCGCGGGCACGTGGCAGTTCCTCGCCGAGTTCGCGGGCGACGACAACTTCCTCGCCGCGACGTCGACGGATTACGACGAGGTCGACACGCCGCGCCTCGTCATCCGCGATGGCGCGGGCTATGCCGTGCTGGCCGTGGGCAAGCTCGATGGGGCCGGCGAAGGCCTGGCCGAGCACCGCAAGACGATGGACCTGGTGTACCGCTCGTTCCTCGATCGCGGCTTCGGCCCCGATGACATCTATTACCTTCGCGAAGGCCCCGCCGTGCCGGCGCCGAACATCGTCGTCGATGATACGACGCCGACGAAGAATGAGGTGCGCGACGCGATTCAGGTTTGGGCCAAGGACCGCATGAACGAGACGGCGGGCCCGCTGTATGTCGTGATGATCGACCACGGGAGTCCTGGCCGGTTCTTCGTGTATTCGTCGGGGATATTGTCGGACGGCCTCCGCGCCATCACGCCCATCGAGTTGGGCGGTTACTTGAACACGATGCAGTCGGGCCTCGATCTCGACGCGCAGGACGAGGACATCGTGGTCGTGCTGGGCGCGTGTTACTCGGGCAGTTTCATTCCGGTGTTGTCCGGCTCGAACAGGACCATCATCACCAGCGCCTCGGCCAATCAGGTGTCGCACCGCGGTCCGGTCGACCCGGTGGACGGCATCCGCGGCGGCGAGGCCTTTGTGTCGCAGTTGTTCCGCAATCTTTCCGCAGGCAAATCGCTCAAGGAATCCTTCGAGCGCGCCTCCGGCCAGATCGTCGAATTCACCATTAGCAAGAGCAACGCGGCGGACCCCGCTGCGGTGCGTCCGCAGGAACCGCGGCTCGACGACAACGGCGACGGCGCAGGGACGCTCGCCACGGGCCTCTCGGCCGTGGTGGGCCATGACGGCGCGAGCGCGCACGGGCTGACGCTGGGCTTCGGCGCGAACGCGGGCGACTCGGTGTCGTGGATCACGGCTCGGCAGACGGTGATCCTCGGCCCCACCACGCCGATTGGGACGCTCTGGGCGCGGGCGACGCAGGCGCCGTCGTTGCGGCACGATGCGTGGATTGTCGTGAAGACGCCGGACTTCGCGGGTGCGGTTCCCTCGGCGACCGGGACCAGCGGCGACGTGCTCCTCGACGAATTGCAAGGCGAACTCGATCTCGACAGCATCCCCTCGAGTAACGTCGATCCGGCCGACGGCCAATACAGTTGGACCGGCCTCGGCACGCTGTTCGACGCGCCAGGTACCTATCAGGTCTTCTATTTCATCAAGGACGCGGACTCGGGCGAGACGAGCAGCCACGCGCTCACGACCGTCTATCGCGCGGTCGAATCGGGCGACGAGAACGCGCCGCCGCCCGCCGTCGACTTGCTGTATCCGGACGAGGGCGCGGTGACGGGCGTCTCCGCCTTTCTCGCGTGGTCCGCCAGCATCGACCCGAACGGCGATCCCGTCGTCTACCGGGTCGAGCTGTCGACGAACGAGGCCTTCAGCGGCGACATCATCGTGCGGGACGACCTGCCCTCGACCTACACGACGATGGGCGGCCTCGAGGACACGGTGACCTACTACTGGCGCGTGATTGCGCGCGACGCGTTCGGCGCGTTTCTTCCCGCGGACCAGTACCGCTCGTTCACGGTGGACCAGGGGAACGTGGACGCCGCGGGCCCCTTGGTGGTCAACGTGCGGAAACTCGGGACTTCGATCAAGATCGCGGACGCGACGGTCACCCTAAAGCAAGGGATCGAGGTGCGCGCAAGCGAAACCACGGACTCGACCGGCGACGTGGTGCTCACGGTGGCCGACGTGGGGACCTACACCGTGACGGTGGCGCCAATCGATGGCTACTTGAATTTCGATCCCGTGGACATCGGCGTGGACGACGACAACGACGCCTTCCTAGTCGAGCTCGAACCGGAGACCGACGACTTCCGCTGGGGCGACGTGAACGCGGACGATGTGGCGGGGATGTTGGATGCGGTGGCGATCGTGAAGTATTACGACAACGAGATCGCAAACCCGTTCGTCCATCCCCGTGGGGTCGAGGCGGCGGAGCTCACCGGGAACCTGTCCATCAACGTGGCCGACGCGATCGAGATCGTGAAGAAGCGCATCCGCTTGATCGAGCATTTCGCGGTGGATACTTTGGTGCCCTACGATTTCGGGCCGGAGGGCGGGAAGGGATTGGATGGGGCTGATACGTCCTATACGTCCCATACGTCCCATAAGTCCCACGACCAGGAGAAGCCGGCGTTGATCGCGGGACCCCGGACCTTGTCGGTGGCGCGGGTGGTTGGCGGCGAGGCGGGCGAGGTGGTCGAGTTCCCGGTGACGATTGACGACGCGGCGGGGGTCGAGGGCGCGGTGATCTCGGTGCTGTACGACGCGGCGGCGCTCGAGTTCATCGAGGCCGTGCCCGGCGACAGCGCGGGCGCGTGGGAATTGTTTGTCGTCAACGGGTCCGAGCCGGGCGAGGCGATTGCCGCGGGCGCGGGTACGTCGACGGCCGGGGGCCCCGGGTCGCTGGCGGTGTTCCGGTTCCGGATAAAGGCGGGTGCCTCGGGCGGCGTGGTTTTCCTGGGCGAGGAGACGGAGCTGAACGACGGCGAGATCGGGTATGTCGTGACGAAGTAGGGCGATAGGCAACGAAGGGGGGAGATATGGAGGAAGGAATCGCGGGCGAAAGTGGCCGGGAACTCGGGACGGTTTTGCGCGACGGGGGAGGCGGGTAAACGCCCGCGCCGCGTTCTGGGTGACGCGCGCCAAGGACAACCTCAAGACCCGCTGCGTCAAGCGTCGCCTCCCCCGCGCCCAGGGCCGCATGCTTCGCGACGACGAAGTCGTGTTGCGCACTCCTGCCACACACGCCCGGTACCCCAAGCCCCTGCGCCGGGTGCGCGCCATCGTCGAGCGCGACGGCAAAGACGTCGAGATGGAATTCCTCACCAACAACCTCGAGTGGGCGCCGTCCACCATCGCCGACCTGTACAAGCACCGCTGGGCCATCGAGGCCTTCTTCAAGCAGATCAAGCAGTGCCTGCAATTGTG
>CANKTP010000220.1 GCA_947486375.1 Candidatus Hydrogenedentota bacterium
AACGCGCAGGCACCGTGTGGGCCGGTCCGCACCGCGCGGCGAACCCGGCCCCTGTTCAAATGTTAAGGCCGCAACCCCTTTTGGAGGTTGCGGCCGGGGATTATTTAATCCAGCTCATCATCTTGCGGAGTTCGCTCCCGACTTTCTCGACCGGGTGCGCCGCGTCGGCGTCTCGTAGCTCCTGGAAATTCTTCCCGCCAGAGGCGTACTCAGCCATCCATTCGCGGGCGAATTCGCCCGATTGGATTCTTCCGAGGGCCGTTTTCATGGCTTTTTTTGTTTCTTCCGTCACTATCCGGGGGCCAACCGTGAGCCCGCCGTACTCGGCGGTGTCGCTCACGGAG
Source organism: Candidatus Hydrogenedentota bacterium (assembly GCA_947486375.1). Classification (GTDB taxonomy): domain Bacteria; phylum Hydrogenedentota; class Hydrogenedentia; order Hydrogenedentales; genus CANKTP01. The sequence goes on from CANKTP010000220.1 coordinate 345, forward strand.
TAGTTCATGAACTTGAGCCCGCCACGATAATATAAATCCACGATCAGTTTCAACTCATGCATCACCTCGAAGTAGGCGATCTCGGGCTGGTATCCGGCCTCGATGAGCACCTCGAACCCGGCCTTGATGAGGGCGGCGGAGCCGCCGCAGAGCACGGTTTGCTCTCCAAAGAGGTCCGTTTCCGTCTCTTCCTTGAAGGTCGTCTCGAGGATGCCCGCGCGGCCACCGCCAATCGCCGAGCCATAGGCGAGCGCTTTTTTCATGGCCTCGCCGCTGGGGTCCTGATAGATGGCGACAAGACAGGGCACCCCGGCGCCAGCGACATACTCGTCACGGACTAGGTGTCCGGGGCCTTTCGGGGCAATCATCCACACGTCCACGTCGGCGCGGGGCTCGATCAATTTGAAGTGGATGTTCAGGCCGTGGGCGAACATCAACGAGTTGCCCGGGCTCAGGTTCGGCTTAATCTCGGTCTCGTACAGGTTTTTCTGGATGGTGTCGGGAACGAGCACCACCACCACGTCGGCGGCCTTGGTCGCCTCCGCCACGGAATGGATCGCGAAGCCCGCTTCCTTCGCGGCCTGGTGGGTCTTGCTGTCCGGGCCGCCCTTGTGCCCAATGATGACATTGACCCCGCTGTCGCGCAGGTTCATGGCATGGGCATGTCCCTGGCTGCCGAAACCGATGACGGCGACCGTCTTGCCGGATAGCGCCGAGTGGTCGGCATCCTTGTCGTAGTAAATCTTGGCCATTGCAATGAGTTCCTTCCCGCGAATTGAGTTTGGATTATTGGGTGGCCCGCGCCACGGCGATCCTGCCCGAGCGCGCCAGTTCGATGATTCCGAACGGCCGGACCATGTCGATGAATGCCTTGAGTTTTCCCTCGGAGCCCGTGGCCTCGACGGTGACCGAGTTGGCGCTGACGTCGCAGACCTTGGCCCGGAATATCTGCGCGATCTCGAGAAGCTCGGTGCGGCGCGCGCCCTTGACCTCGAGCTTGATCATGATGAGCTCGCGCTCGACGAAGCTTTCCTTCGTCAGGTCGATGACATCGATCACCTCGACGAGCTTCTTGAGTTGGTTGACGATCTGCGCCAATACCCGGTCGTCGCCAAGCACGACCACGGTCATGCGCGAGACCGTGGGGTCGTCCGTGGTGCCGACGCAGAGGCTCTCGATGTTGTATCCGCGCGCGCTGAACAGGCCGGACACGCGCGCCAAGACGCCGAATTGGTTCTCGACCAGCACGCTGATGGTGTGGATCATGGGGCTCCCACTCGCTCCTCGGTAACGGTTACCGGTTAAATTCGTTCATCGCCGCGTCCACGCCAGCCTCGACGCATCGCAGCACCGCCTGGACGGCACGCGCAATCATTTCCTCGACGACCGGGCGCTCGTCGGGTCGAAACCCGCCCAAGACATGGTCGGCGAGGTCTTGACCCTCGGCCTTGGCACCGACACCCAACCGCAACCTCGGCACCTCTTGGACGCCGAGATATTCGATTACGGACTTCATGCCGTTATGCGTACCCGCGCTCCCGTCCGGCCGGAGACGCAATCGACCCAGGGGCAACTCCGCCTCGTCGTAGACCACCAAGACGCCTGCGGCGTCCTCGACACTGTTCCGGGCGGCGAGGGAGACACTCTCGCCGCTACGGTTCATGAAGGTCTGCGGTTTCAGCAGCCGAATCTTGTGACCTTGCCAGCGTCCTTCGCCGTACAGGCCCTTGTGCTTCTCGCGCGTGACGTCGATCCCTGTGGCCTCGGCCAGGCGGTCGATCAGCGCAAACCCGACGTTATGCCGCGTATTGCGGTATTGGGGCCCGGGATTTCCGAGCCCGGCTATCAGCGCGATGCCCATCCAGCCACCCCTCGCCCGAGGGGCGGAATCAGGACTTGGCTGGCGCGGCCACCACGGGGACCGCCGCCGCCGCTTCCGGCACGGCTTCGCCCAGTTCAGCCTTGGACACGCGCGGCGCGTGCAGCGCCACGACAGCGCGCTCGGCCCCGGTGAGCACGGTGACATTCGCGGGCACGGCGATGTCGCTCACGTGTATCGAATGACCGATATCGAGGTTGGTGATGTCCACCGTGATCGCGTCCGGGACCTCGGTCGCGAGGCACTCGACCTCGAGATCGCGAAGCTGATGATCGACGACGCCGCCGTTGATCACGCCCACGCAACGGCCGGCAAGCACGATCGGCACCAGCGTGTGAATCCTCTTGCTCAGGTTGATTCGCATGAGATCGGCGTGGATGGCCGTGCCGCGGATATGATGGTGCTGGACCGCCTTCACCATGGCGGGGCCGCTCAATTCCGGGCGACCGTCGATGTCGAGCTGGAGGATGGCGTGTTCGCCCTGTTTCCCGTGGAGGGCGGCGGACAGCGCGCGGGCCGCAATTTCAATGGAGACGGGCTCCTGACCCTCGCCGTACAACACGGCCGGGACATTTCCCGCCACGCGCACCCTGCGCGCCGCGCATTTTCCCGCGGAGTTTCTCGCGGCCGCCTTGAGTTGCTTGAGTTCCATGATGCGTGTATCTCCGGGTAGGTGTTATTGAAAAAGAATACTGACCGATTTTTCGCCGTGAATTCGCTTGATGGCCTCGCCGATAAGGGGCGAAAAAGACAGCACCTTTATCTTCGAGCAGGCCCGGCCCTCGGCGCAAAGCGGTATCGAGTCGCTGACGATCACCTCGTCGAGCACCGATGAGTCGATCCGTTTGATGGCGTCGCCGCTGAAGATGGCGTGTGTCGCGCATGCGGCCACGTCGGTGGCGCCATGTTCCTTGATGGCCGCCGCCGCTTTCACGAGGGTCCCCGCCGTGTCGATCATGTCGTCGAAAATGAGCGCGCGTTTCCCGCTGACGTCCCCGATGATATTCATGATCTCGGCGACGTTGGCCTTGGGACGGCGTTTGTCCACGATGGCGAGGGGCACCTCGAGACGATTGGCCACTTCGCGCGCACGGCGGACGCTACCGGTGTCGGGGGACACGACGATTAGGTTTTCCATGTCGCGCGATTGCTGGATATGGCGGCAAAACTCGACATCGCCGCTAAGGTGATCCACGGGGATGTCGAAAAAACCCTGGAGCTGATCGCAATGGAGATCGAGGGCGAGGACGCGATTGGCCCCGGCAGCCACGATCAGATTCGCGACCAGCTTGGCGGTGATGGGGACCCGGGGGCGATCCTTGCGATCCTGCCGGGCGTAGCCGAAGTACGGCAACACCAAGGTAATCCGGGCGGCGGAGGCGCGCTTGGCGGCGTCGCACAGGATGAGTAACTCCATGAGGTTCTCGTTGATGGGGATGCTGGTGCTATTGACGATGAACACGTCTTTGCCGCGGATGTTCTCGCCTATCTGCACGGCAACCTCGCCGTCGCTGAATCGTCCGACGGTGGCCTTCCCTTGCTTCTCGTAGAGATGGTTGCAAATGCCCTGGGTCACTTCCAGGGAAGCGCTCCCGGAAAAGATTTTCATCTCTTCGCTGTACGGCACGATTCGTTCCTCGATGTTTGGCGTTTGGCGTATACGGACGGCACCCCCGCTGCAGGGTGCCCGCTTGTCACGGAAAATGGCTGGGGCGCTAGGGATCGAACCTAGGAAATGCCGGGACCAAAACCCGGTGCCTTACCACTTGGCTACGCCCCAACGTAAGACCTGCCCTGGAAAATTCACGAAACCCGGGGCTTGAATGCAGGGAATTTCCCGGACCGGTAACCAAGACCCCGATCCGGACGCAAGCGGCCAGTATAGCGGTCTTCCGGCGGATAAGTCAATCGCCACAGGGACTTTGGGTGTGCGTCAGGAAAATGGTATTTGCTTGGGGCCCTTTTTTTGGATATGCTTTGTGTAGATAATAATCTACATTAGAAAAGAAAGGAAGCGCCATGAATAACGCACTCGACGCGAGACGCAGGCAGGTCGTTCAAGAGATGCTCGCC
>CANKTP010000221.1 GCA_947486375.1 Candidatus Hydrogenedentota bacterium
ACCCGAGGTGCCCCCCGATGGCCAAGATACTGATAGTCGAAGACGAAGCGGTGCTCCGGATGACCTTCGAGCATTTCCTCGACGAGGAGGGCTTCGAGGTCCGCACGGCGGCAAACTTCGACGAGGCCCTCCGCGCCCTCGACGAGTCCGTCCCTGATGTGATCGTCACGGACATCATCCTCGGCGGCAAGACCGGCCTCGATCTGCTGCACCAAGTCCAGGAAAATGCGCTTGCCAGCATGGTGGTGATGATCACGGGCGACCCGAGCGTGGCCACCGCCACGGAGGCGGTCCGGCTCGGTGCCTTCGACTATCTTGCGAAGCCCGTGACGGGGCCGGCGTTGACCAAGGTCGTGCGCCTGGCCCTTGACCGCAAGCGGCTCGCCGAGGAGCGCGACCTGTACGCCGAGCGGTCGGAAGGCTACCGCAAGGAACTCGAGACGATCTTCAATAGCGTCCACGAGGGGATCATCACCGTCGATGGCAATCTACGCGTCCGTCACCTGAACAAGGCTGCCAGGGATATTTTTTCCCTCGGGGAGCAAGACCTCTCCGAGAAACACATCGAGGAGATCGGCGCGGCCGCGTTGAAGGAAGTCCAGAAAGCGGTCGAAGACACTGTGCGCGGCAAGAAAGGGTCCGCCGATATCCGGTTGGAATTCACGGCCCCGAGGGGCGGCGACAGGGTGGTTGTCGTGTCCACGAGTCCCGTGTCGAATGGCAAGGGAAACCCGAAGGGGGCCGTGCTGGTGGCGCGCGACATCACGCGCCTGACGCGCCTCGAGGAACGGGCCGAGGGAGAACCGCACTGGCGCAACATGATCGGGAAGAACGAACGGATGCGGGAGATATACGCCCTCATCGAGGACCTTCGCGAGACGGACTCGACCGTCCTCATCTTCGGCGAGAGCGGGACGGGCAAGGAACTGGTGGCCGCCGCCCTGCACCATGCCGGGACACGATCCGGCAAACCGTTCATCAAGGTCAACTGCGCGGCCCTGCACGAGGACATTCTCGAGAGCGAGCTCTTCGGCCATGTGAGGGGCGCGTTCACCGGCGCCGTCAAGGACCGGATGGGGCGATTCGAGGCGGCCAACGGCGGGACCATTTTTCTGGATGAAATCGGCGACATCTCCCCGCGCCTGCAATTGCGCCTGTTGCGCGTGCTCCAGGAGCGCGAGTTCGAGCGGGTCGGCGACACCCATCCCATCCGCGTCGACGTGCGGGTCATCGCGGCCACCAATTGCGACCTGACCAAACGGATCCAGGAAGGCCACTTTCGCCAGGACCTGTACTACCGCCTGAATGTCGTGCGCATTGACCTTCCCGCGTTGCGCGACCGCCGCGAGGACATCCCGGCCTTGGTCGACCACTTTTGCCGCCACTTCAACGGCGTCTTCAAGAAGGAAGTCATTGGCATCGCCCCCGAGACGATGGACATCCTGATGCAACATCCTTGGATTGGAAACGTCCGGGAACTAGAGAACTGCCTCGAGCGCGCGTTCATCGTGTGCCACGAGTCCTTTATCCTGCCGCGGCACCTGCCCCCGGAATTCCGCTCGGGACCCATTGCCGGGTCCTTCGCGCCCACAGCGCCCGCCATGCCAGGACGGCATTGGGAATCCCGGGACGCCTTGGGGCGCGATCACCTCACGGAGGTATTGACGCAAACGGACTGGAATGTCGCGAAGGCGGCGCGGCGGCTGGGAGTTGCGCGCAATACGCTATACCAACGGATGCGCGCGTATGCCTTGAGCCGGCCCGAGACCCGGGACTAAAACGCTGCTTCAGAACGAGGGGCGGCGATCGAACCACGGCCGCGCCGATTCCAACTGCGCGGCCAGCCGGAATAGGATTGCCTCGCCGGAATACCTCGCCGCGAACTGTGTCCCGATGGGTAACCCCGCCGCGTTCCAATAAAGGGGCAGCGAGATCGCGGGCGTCCCGGTCATGTTGAAGAACTGGGTGAACCCGACCGTGGCCGCGACCGCCGTGCCGAATTCTTTCCCGTCGGGATGCGTCAACCGCAAGGCCCCGCCGAGTTTCATTGGGGGCGCCGCCATCGTGGGCGTCAGCAGGATGTCCGCCGTTTCGAAGAACCGCGCCGTGGTCCGGCTCATATCGTGCAGGATATTGATCGCCTCGACATAGTCCGCCGCGGAATAGCGCGCGGCGGTTTTGTAGATTGCGTGAGTTAGGGGTTCGATGTCGTTCGCGGGATCGAGTGCGCGGCCGAGCTGCGCCGCGCGGTCGTCGAGGGCACGCCGCGTGTGCGCGCCGACGATCACCCGCACAGCCTGCGCGTAACGCTCTTGGTTGTATTCGAGGGTCCGCTCCTCGACGCGGTGCCCGAGCGACGCGCACAGCTTCGCCGCGTCGTCCAGGGCGGCGAGGCAATCCGCATGCACGGGGCTGCCATTCCAGGTTGTTCGTTGGACTGCGATTCGCAACGCGCCCGGATCGACCCCACATTCCGCCGCGAAGGGTCGTGACGGTGCAGGGACAGTGTAGGGATCTCCATCCACCAATCCCGTCGAGATATCGAGCAGCGCCGCCGAGTCCCGCACACTTCGCGACAACTGGCCGCCGGTGCTCATTCCGCTCCAGGCCTCGCCCTTGTCGGGGCCGTGGGGAATTCGCGCGCGCGTGGCCTTGAGGCCGACCAATCCGCAGCACGAAGCGGGAATCCGGATCGAGCCGCCGCCGTCGCTGCCGTCGGACGCGGGAACGATGCCCCCGGCGATCGCCGCGCCCGTGCCGCCCGAGGATCCCCCGGGCGTATGCGCGAGACTCCACGGGTTATGCGTCTCGCCGTAGAGGCGCGACTCGGTCGAGGTGGTCAGCCCGAATTCCGGGGCGGTCGTCTTGCCGAACATCACGAGGCCGGCGCGCCGGTAGCGCTTGATCAAGTCGCTGTCGTGATCGGCCACGTTGTCGCGGAACATCGCGCAGCCGTAGGTCGTGGGCGTGCCGGTATACGACGTGCCGAGGTCCTTGAGCAACCAAGGCACGCCGCGAAAGGGGCCGTCGGGCAGTCCCCGGTCGATTTCCGCGCGGGCCTGGTCGAACATGCGGATGTTCACCGCGTTTAGTTTCGCGCCGGTCTGTTCGACCCGCGTGATGGCCTCGTCGAGTAATTCGCGCGGCGATACCTTCCCCGCCGCGACCAACTCCGCCAGCCCGAGCGCATCGTAGTTATCGTATTCGGAAAATCCGCCCACCGTGTTCGTCTCCGCGCCGCCGGGACGCGGCGGCAGTAAGTGTTAGCGGCCCAACTCGATCTTCGAGATGGTCTCCAAATGCACCTCGTCCGGTCCGTCGGCGAGGCGCAGCGTGCGCTGTCCGGCATACGCGGCGGCGAGACCAAAGTCCGTCGTGACGCCCGCGCCGCCATGCGCCTGGATTGCGCGGTCGATCACCCGCAGGGCCATGTTCGGCACGGCGACCTTGATCATCGCGATTTCGGAACGGGCCACCTTGTTGCCGACCGTGTCCATTTTGTATGCCGCATTGAGCACGAGGAGACGGGACTGCTCGATCTCGATGCGCGACTCGGCGATGTCCCGGCGGATCGTGCCCATCTCGGCGAGGGTGCGGCCGAAGGCCACGCGCTTCTTCACGCGGTCCTTCATCTTCTCGAGCGCCCGTTCCGCCGCGCCGATCGACCGCATGCAGTGATGGATGCGGCCCGGGCCCAGGCGTCCCTGCGCGATCTCGAAACCCCGGCCTTCGCCGAGCAGGATGTGGCTGGCGGGCACGCGGACGTTCTCGAATAACACCTCGGCGTGCCCGTGCGGCGCGTCGTCGAACCCGAACACCGGAAGCATGCGGAGAATTTTGATGCCGGGAGCGTCCATCGGCACGACGATCATCGACTGCTGGGTATGCTTCGGCCCGTCGAACGTCGTCTTGCCCATGAAGATGGCCACCTTGCAACGCGGATCGCCCGCGCCGGAGGTCCACCATTTGCGGCCGTTGATCACGTAGTCGTTGCCGTCGCGCTCGATGCGGGACTCGATATTCGTCGCGTCGGACGAGGCCACCGCGGGCTCCGTCATCGCGAAGGCGGAGCGAATCTCGCCGTTCAAGAGCGGCTTCAGCCAGCGCTCCTTCAGCTCCGGGTTCGCATAGCGCTCGAACACCTCCATGTTACCCGTGTCGGGGGCCGAACAATTAAACACCTCAGACGACCAGCCGACCCGCCCCATGATCTCGCACAAGGGGGCATACTCGAGGTTGGTCAAGCCCGCGCCGCGCTCGGAATGCGGCAGGAACATGTTCCACAA
>CANKTP010000222.1 GCA_947486375.1 Candidatus Hydrogenedentota bacterium
GCCCTCGCATTTCTCGGACGATGCCTTATCCATTTCTAGTGATCTCCATGGTAGTCCAGGTAATTCGGGGACGGGCTACGAATTACCCGTGTTGCAATCGAGGGGCAACGGTGCCCCCGCCGGGGTAATTCGTAGCCCGTCCCCGAATTACCCTCGCAACTTCCCCGCATCGGTACTGAACAGCCCCGAGACTTTTTCCCAGTAGGCCAGGACGATCCAAAGGACGAACGGGACGGTCAACCAGAACTCGCCCAGGGCGCTGGGAATCTCGGGCGACTCGGCGATCGCGGCGCGAAATCGATATACGAGCGTGACGAATGCGACATGCCCGGCGAACATGATGCCCACCCCAACCAAGATTACCCTGAGCCGCCTCCACATCCCGAGCCCGGCGGTCGCGAGCGTCAGGATGACGAAGGGGGGAAGACTGTCGACCATGAATGCAATCTGGATGATATGCTCCGCGGAATTCTCGCCGAATGCAAGGACGGTTTTCGAGTTCAAGATGCCGTCGGCGTCCGTGACGACCCGCATGTACTCGATGGGCAACCCGAAGATGGCGCGAAGCAGTCCCCCGCAAATTTGCCCCAGGCCCCAGACATAGCCCCTGATGAGCGGCCCCCACCACAGCGGGAGGCAAACCGACGCAAACAGGAGAAATTTCGCGCAGAAAAAAAATACCCCGCGTATCGGGCCTCCCCGTGTCACGCCTTGCCTCGCTTCACCACGAACTCGATCCACGTCAGCCACACCCCCACGACGAACACGATGAAGATGCCTTGCCATACGTACTCGTGACAGAACGTGAACCACTTGCGGCCCGGTGTGACGTCGTACGCCGCCAGGTAGGCCAGCGAGGACAATCGCCCAAGATTCACCGCATACAGGAACGGCAGCCCGACCGCGAGCCCTATCGCTCGCCGGAACCAGGCCGTCGGAAACGCGAGGACCGCGGCCACGAAAATCGAGAGCGACGGAATGGCCCCGCAGTCCGGCACCACCACGAATCCGAACGAGCGATCGCGAAGCGCATGGTTGCGCGCAGCGCCCGGGGGCAAGGACTCCCCCTCGGCCCGAAGATTCTTCAAATGGGCTTCAATGCTCTCCAACTCTCCTTTATCCGCGCGCGCGGCACGCCGATCCACCAGGTATTGGTTCGCCCGGTTGATCCGCGCGGTCAGGCCTTCCTCCGCCACGAAATACACGAAAGGCCCGCGCTCCTGGACCGATCCGCCCGCCTTGACCGTCCGATGCGCTTGATACAACCACCGTTCATAGGGACTCAGGGCGGCGGATTCCCCCCCTTCGGCCGCGGCCTCGACGGCGCCACGCCATTTCGCAAGCGTGCTCCGCGCCAGGGAATCGGTCACATCCAGCGGGCGCGATTCGATTTCCGCGTGGTGTCCCACACGGTCGAGGACCATTTTTGTATGGTTCGCCACCTGGAACAAATACCACATGTTCGTCTCGGTGTTGACCGAGTAGCGGTAGCCGATCAGGAGCGAGAGAACATAGACCACGAAGAGCACGACGAACGAGATCGTCCGGCGCCGCGGCACCGGATCCCGGGCCTCGATTCGCGGCTCGTTCCCGGGCATGCCTTCGCCCGCCGCCGGATCCAAGTTGTCTTGCGCCATGCGCGTTAAAAACTCCTGACGAATCATCCAAAGCCGCGGAAAATTCGGATCGCCGAACGAAGGAAAACGAAAGCCAACACCCCCCTCAGGGTATCAGGTCTGCGAAATGGACTCAACCGAATGGCTCGGGCATAATGCCCTCGCGTTCCCCTTTCGCCGCGCCCGCACCCCGCGGATGCGCGCGTTACCCGGTCGCGTTTTCCCATGCCCGACGACCTGTCCCCGAGTGCCCGAGCCACCACCCTTACCGACGACCCCTTGTCGGCGCCGATGGCTGCCCTGCACGGAGTGGGCCCCGTGCGCACGGCGTGGCTCGGTGCCATGGGCGTGCATACCATCGAGGATTTGCTCCGGCACTCCCCAAGGGCCTACGCGGATCGCCGTGTCATTACCCCCGTCGCAAACGTGTCTCCCGGGGAGGCCGTGACCCTTATCGGCGCCGTGGTCCGCGCCCGGGCGCTCCGCCTGCGCCACGGAAACTCCATCGCCGAAATCATCCTCGCCGACGATACCGGCGAGATCAAACTATCGTTCTTTGGGCGCGGTTTCCTGGCCAGGGCGCTCGCCCCGGGAACGCGCATGATCGTCTCGGGAACGGCCGCCCCGGCCGCGCCCCTTCAACTGAAGGGACCGGAATACGAGGTTTTGGAAGACGACAACGACGACCGTCTCCATGCCGGTCGCATCGTTCCCGTATATCGGCTTGGCGAAAAAATCCCGCCGCGCCAGTTTCGCGCGTGGGTCCGGCAAGCGCTCGACCTGTTGCCCGAAACGATGGCCGATCCGCTCCCGGGCGCCATCCTCGAGCGCCATGGCTTTCCCTCGCTACGCGACGCCTTTCGCGAAATCCATTTTCCCGGTGCGCATGAGGACGCGCAACGCGCTCGCGAGCGCTTTGCCTACGAGGAATTCCTGTCGATCCAGGTACGCGTATTGTCGTCCCGGGCAAGGAGACGCACCCTCGGGCGCGGGGTCCGTCATGTCACCAACGGCCCCTTGGTGCGCGCCCTCCGCGACGCCCTGCCGTTCGAGCCCACCGCGGCCCAGGTCCGCGTCATCCGCGAGATTCTCCGCGACATGGGAGACCCCCGGCCCATGGGCCGGTTGCTCCAGGGCGACGTCGGCAGCGGAAAAACCCTCGTCGCCCTCCATGCCATCGCCGCCGCCGCCGATGGCGATTTCCAATCCGCCGTCATGGCCCCCACCGAAATCCTCGCCCGCCAGCACCACGCGACGATGCGCGACGCACTCGGGCCCCTCGGGATTTCCGTCCTGTTGTTGACCGGCGCGACTCCCGGCGCCGCCCCTCGCGCCCGCGCGGCCTCGGGCGAGGCCGCGGTTGTGGTCGGGACCCATGCCCTCATCCAGGATAGCGTCGCTTTCAAGCGCCTCGGCCTCGTCATCGTCGACGAGCAGCACCGCTTCGGCGTTGCCCAGCGCATGCGCCTCGCCGGCAAGGGCGACCATCCCGACGTCTTGCACATGACGGCGACGCCCATTCCACGCACCCTCGCCATGACCCTGTACGGCGCCATGGACCTTTGCATCATCGATGAGCTGCCCCCGGGAAGACTGCCCATCAAGACCCGGAGGGTCCCGCCCGCAAAGGTCGACGCCATGTACGCCTTTCTCCGCGACAACGCCAAGGCCGGGCAACAAGCCTTCGTCATTTGCCCGCTCATCGAGGAATCCGACACCCGCGCGCTCAAGGCCGTCACGAAACACTACCAGGAGATTTCCGCCGGCCCGCTGTTGTCCGTCGCCACCGCCCTGGTGCATGGCCGAATGGACACCGCCGAACGCGAGGACGCCATGGCCAGGTTCAAGGCCGGACAGGTGGCCGTCCTGTTCTCCACCACCGTCATCGAAGTCGGGATCGACATTCCCAACGCCACCGTCATGATCATCGAAGACGCCGCCCAGTTCGGACTCACCCAGTTACACCAACTTCGCGGCCGCGTGGGAAGGGGACCGCACCAGAGCCATTGCTTCCTGCTCGGCGAGCCCAAGACCGACGACGGAATGGAACGGCTCGATGTCTTTTGCCGGGTCACCGACGGATTCGAACTCGCCGAGCATGACCTCCGGCTGCGAGGGCCCGGGGAACTCCACGGGTTTCGCCAATCCGGCCTCGGGGAACTCAAGGCCGCGAACTTGGTGCAAGACATTCGGCTATTGGAGGCCGCCCGGCGGGACGTCCAAGAGGCCCTTGAATTGGATCCCGCGCTCACCTCGAGCGCTTGGTCTGGCCTGAACCGTTACCGGCCAGCCGGTTGAGCGCCCGCATCGATGCACCCGGTGTCCTATCTCCTTGGCCAGCGTCGGTTAATTGTCGACTGAATGCCGCAAAACTGTGATTTCGTCCCGATTCGATTCGTCTCGAAACGCTCGCCATTTCGGCGTATCTAAGTAAAAATAAATGAGTTACGACAATCCCCGATCCGCAGATAGAGGTTGTTATTTTTTGTGAACGGAGACGATGAGGGCTTGCTTGGTGGCGATTTCATTGGAGATTCGGATTTAGGGGGGCGGTGTAATTTTTCGCTTTACATATCAAGACAGTCTTGATATAATAGTGCACA
>CANKTP010000223.1 GCA_947486375.1 Candidatus Hydrogenedentota bacterium
CCGGACAAATGGTCGAGCACTTTTCCATTGATCACCCCGGGACAATCGCCGACATAGGCAACGGCCACCCCCCGCGCTATCAACGGGAGAATGACATTGCATACCGAGGACTCGCCCAAGGGATTGCCGAGCACGTCAAGCGAATCCCCCTCGCCAAGGCCGTCGTTGTCGATCAGCGGGAACAGGTCCGAGATCAGGTTATTGGCCAAATTCAGATCGACCAAGTTCTCGAGCCCGGCGAGGGCTTCGATGGATACGATCAGGTTGTCCGCCAGGTTTAAAAACTCGACATTCCCCAGCATCGATCCGGCGGCCGGGCTTAAATCCTCGATGAGATTGTTGGACAGGTCGATGCTCTTCAGGGCGTCGAGGTCGATGAGCGGGCCGATATCCGCGATGAAGTTATCGGACAAGTCAAGGGTTTCGAGATTCACCATGGCCTCGAGTCCGCCCAAGTTGGACACCCCAAAGCCGCTCACGTCAAATTCCGTGATGCCGACCAGCTCCGTGTCGTCGATGTCGCCCACGGGCTTTTCGATGATGTAGCGGACACGCGCCTCGATGATTGAGTCCACGAAGACAACTGGCTCCGCGCTTGCTTGCTGCGCCAAGGCCGTACACACGACCGCGCCCCAAGCCCAAAAATCCCTTTGGCCTTCATGGCATTCCCCTCCAGTTGCTTGGTTTGCTTCCCGCGATCCCGCCGCCATCGCGCCCGGTTACCCGGCTACCATACATCATAACACCAAGACGGCCACCCGTTTCATCTCTTCGCGATCTACCTCAGCCCGGAGGTGTTAATGCGATAGCCCTGCACGCCAAGTCTCGAAAATCCCGGTTGGTCGACTCTTCCTCGCGCAGCTTCGCGCCGCGGCCTCGCGCCGGGTTGCGCCGCCTTGTGGTGCAGGTTTTCAGCCCGCAGCAACGGCCACAGTCCCGAATGCCGCGCCCTACCCGTCCAGTTCCGCCTGGTACTTCCGGTACAACCCGCGAAACTGGTGATACGTCAACCCCAACAGATCGGCGGCCTTGCGCTGGTTGAACTTCCCCTCGGCGAGGGCACGCCGCAGCGAGCGTAGCTCGAGCTCAGCCACCGCATCGTTGAGCGGGCGCAGCGGACCGTCGTCGGCGGCCGAACGATCGAGTGTGGGGGAGGAGCGGCGGGGGAGGGCCGCGTCGACGGCCTCCTCGGAAGGCCCCTGCAGCCGCTGCGCGTAGTTTCGGAACGGGTCGAAGATCAGCTCGTCCTTCGTGACGAGATTGTCGCCGGAACGGTATACGGCGCGCTCGATGACGTTTTTGAGCTCGCGGACATTGCCGGGCCAAGGATAGTTCTGCAGGAGGCCCAGGGCTTCCTCGGTGATCTCGGGCACCTCGGCCCAGCCAAGTTCGTATCCCATGCGCGCGGAGAAGTGGCGCGCGAGGATCGCGATGTCCTCCCGCCGTTCGCGCAACGGCGGCAGCACCAACACGTCGAAGGAAAGCCGGTCGAGTAGATCGCGCATGAAACGCCCGCGATCGGCGAGGGCTTGCAAGTCGGCATTCGTTGCGCCGACGATTCGGACATCGACCTGGATCGGCGACGAGCTTCCCACCCGTTCGAAACCGCCGTACTCGACGACGCGCAGAATCTTTGACTGCACCTCCATCGGGATGTTTCCGATCTCGTCGAGGAAGAGCGTGCCCCCGTTCGCCGCCTCGAAGCGCCCTTGCCGCCGCGTGCCTGCGCCGGTGAAGGCGCCGGCCTCGTGGCCGAACAATTCCGACTCCATCAATGTCGGCGTGAGTGCGGAACAATTGAGCGCGATGAACGGTCCGGCCCACCGCTGCGACAGGAAGTGTACCCGCGTCGCGGCGAGTTCCTTCCCCGTGCCGCGTTCGCCCACAAGGAGGATAGGGCGGTTCACCTGCGCCACCTTGGACAGGTGCTCTTGGAATCCGAGGAAGGAATCCGACTGGCCGAGGGCCTCGTGGATGTCCTGGGGCTCGGAGTCGCGCGGGCCTTTTCGGTCTTTTGGAGATACTGGACTCATGGCGAATTTTACCCAAAGATAGCGGATGATACTACGAAGTGATTCGATTTACCAGTTGATTCTATTTTGCCGGACTCGCACAATACCGCTAAGTCATTGATATGTATTGTGTTCCGTTTAGACTAGGCTCTTGGCACATTGGTTGCGTTAAGCCTGAAAGCGTGCCACATTGGGCACGGACTTGGAGGAACATCAAATGGGCATCTTTACGCGAGTGCGGGACATTATCAGCGCCAACCTCAACTCGATGTTGGACAAGGCCGAAGACCCCGAAAAATTGGTCAAGCTGATGATCCGCGAGATGGAAGACACGCTGGTCGAGATCAAGGCGTCCTGCGCCGGGACCATGGCCACGAAGAAGAAAATCGAGCGCGAACTGGACAAGGCGCGCGAGAACGCGCAGACTTGGGGCAGCAAAGCCCAACTCGCGGTGGACAAGGGCCGCGAGGACCTGGCGCGCGAGGCCTTGGTCGAGCGGCGCCGGTACCAGGAACGGGCGGACACGCTCGAGCAGGAACGGGCGCAGTGCGACGGGCTGGTTGATCAGTACCAGAGCGACATCCGCCAGCTCGAGGAAAAATTGAACTCGGCCCGCGAGAAGCAGCGCATGCTCGTGCAGCGTCACACGCACGTGCAGAACAAGATGCGCGCGGAGCGCGACATTCGCAAGCTCGACACCTCGGGCGCGTTGCAGCGTTTCGACAGCTTCGAGGACCGCATCGAGCGGATGGAAGCGGACGCGGACCTGGTGAACTACGGCCGCAAACCGACGCTCGACGAGGAATTCAATCGCCTCAAGGGCGACGAGGACATCGAGAAGCAACTGCAAGCCCTCAAGACGAGCAAGGGCGGGCAGTAACATCCCCCTCGATCCCCCTTCCAAGGGGGACTAAAAGGGCGATCCCCCTTCAAAGGGGGACTTGAGTACGGCGAAGTCAGTGACTATGTGTGACGGATATCGGAGAACGTGCGATGAACATCTGGATGCTGATAGCGATTTGCGTGGTCTGCGCGACAATTTCGCGCGTGTCCTGCCGGAAGATCCGGCACAAGGACAACGGTGAAAACAACCGCGGCGACACGCAGATGATCCAGGAAATTCACCGCGGCCTGCAACGCATGGAAGGCCGCATCGAGGCCCTCGAGACCTTGATCATGGATCAACCGGCGCACAGCGCGCGCAACGAATTCGACTAGCGAAGGACTCGGGCAATGGACCAACAAGAACCGTGGATGCAACTGCTGAGCGAGGACGTCCTGATTCCCCTCTTCGCGATCACCCTGGCGTTTTGCCTCGGGGGAACGGCGTTGCTCGGCGGTTTGCTCATCGGGATGGTCAAGGCGTTTCGCGGCGGGGGCGGGGCCGGCGGAAAGCATTCCAAGGCGATGGAGGCGGACGAGACCCGGTCGTTCCAAGAATTGGAGCGCGGCTTCCGCCGGTTGGAACAGCGGGTCGAGTCGCTTGAGACCCTGATTCTCGACCGCAACACGGAATCGCACGAAGCACGACGGGACAAGTAGAGAAGTTTTCCGGGGCCACTAACCGAATTGGATTCGAACCATGGACGAAACGGCAGTCATCATACTCATATCCGGGATCGTGGCGATCATGCTGATCCTGTCGGTTGGATTCGTGATCATCATGATCGTCCGGTCGACGCGAGGCGGCTCGAAGAAGACGAGCGGCCAAGACACCCAGGAAACGAAGTTGATCCAGGAGATTTACCATGGGTTGCAAAAGATGGAAGCGCGGGTCGAATCGCTGGAAACACTTCTCCTCGACAATGAGGGACGCAAGCGGGACTTCGACAAGGAATTGCGCCGGGACTGAGCGGTGGGACCGCGAACCGGGCTGGGCATACAAGATTCAAATCGAAAGGGACAGGGACATGAGCCACCGACGGGACCGGGAAGACCGGGGTACGCTATACCGCTCGCGCGACGGGCGCATCTTCGGGGTCTGCAAGGGCATCGCCGACTACTACGAAGTCTCCGTCGGCTGGGTCCGCTTCGGGGCCATCATGGCCGCGATGAGCACCGGGTTCTGGCCCGCCGTCGGGCTCTATATCGTGGCGGCCCTGGTGATCAAGATCGAGCCGGTGTTGCCACTCGAGTCGGAGGAGGACGTCGAGTTCTACCACTCCTACGCCGC
>CANKTP010000224.1 GCA_947486375.1 Candidatus Hydrogenedentota bacterium
AACGGCGAGGTCCCGGGCGAGGACGCGCTCGAGCCTGAGCACTACAGGGTCGAGTCGGCGGCGAAAGCGGCGGGCGGGGACGCCCGCGCTCCCTTGGTCAAGTCTGCTGAGAAGACGCCGCTGGCGGTGTTGTCCGTTACGCGACTCAGTCTGACGGATTTCTTGTTGACGACTGCGGCGCAGAGTCCCGGCGAGACCTACACGGTCAGCGTGTGGGGCATCAACGACGAGTTTGGGTTTCTTGTGCGGGTGTCGGCGGTGGAGCAATTCCTTGGGTCGGCGGTCGTGGCGACGGACGGCGATGCGGACGGCATGCCCGACGAGTGGGAAACGGCGAACGGGACGAACCCTGGTGTCAACGATGCTGCTGCGAATCCGGACGCGGACGGCCTGACGAACCTTCAGGAATACAACGCGCGCACGCTGCCGCTCGACGCCGACACGGACAATGACTTGCTCAACGATGGCCCCGAGGTCAACACGCACACCACCGATCCGCTGCGTACCGACACGGACCGCGACTTGATGCCCGACGGCTGGGAAGTGGCGCATGGGCTGAACCCGTTGGTGATCAACGCCGCATCGGACGCCGATGGCGACCGGCTCTCGAATATCACGGAGTATAGGCTCGGCACGGATCCGACGAACACGGACAGCGACACGGACGGCCTGACGGATGGCCGCGAACATAATGTCTACGGCACCGATCCGCTCGTGGCGGACACGGACGGCGACGGACTCGACGACGGCGCGGAGATCGCGGCAGGTTACGACCCGTTGCGCGACAGCAGCGTGAAGCTGGCGATATCCGCTCCCGCGGCGGGCACCGCCCTCACCGGCGACGCGGTGACGGTCGAGGCGACGGTCATCGCAGGCAGGAGCGCGGACATCTTGTCGGCACGCTTCGAAGTCAAAGGCCCCGGCACGGGCAACGTCTTTATCGAACTCGAAACGCTCGGTTCGCTCCCGCTGCGGTCTCACTGGAACGCCGCCGCGATGCCGGACGGGGCCTACGAACTGCGCGCCATCGCCACGAGCAAGGCGGGCCTGATCGACAGCGCGCCTGCCGTCACCAACGTCGCGGTATCGAGCGCCGCCCCGTATACCGAGGGCATAGTCGCGGGCCGTCACACGCAGGATGCGCCGGTTCTGACGTCCACGGACAACGACGTTTCCAGCGACGATTCGCAGGGCCCGCTGGGCGTGCGCGTAACGATTCCGGGACAAGCGCTCTCGGGCGACACTTCGCTGCGCATCCAATTCCCCGATGCGGCGAAACTCGGCATCGACCCGATCCTCGGCCCGCGCGAGGTCTTCACGGGCCACTACATCGAGCTCACGCTGCTCAGCGGACAGACCGATTTGATCAATGGCGAGGTCGCGACGATCGAGGTCGTGTATCCCGACGAGGACCGCGATGGCTTCCTCGACGACACGACGCTGCCCGAGGACATCCTGAAGCTCAAGTACTACAACCCCGGCACCGAGCGTTTCGAGGACCTGCTGTCCTCCGCCGTGACGGGATCGAGCAATACCATCCTCGCGACAACGAACCATCTCAGCATATTTGCGCTCGTGGCCGAGGCGCCGCTGGCCGCGCTGACCATCCTCACGCCGTCGCTGCCCGCGGCCCAGGTTGGCGCGGGCTACGCCGTGGCCCTGTCCGCGGCGGGCGGCGAGGGGCCGTATACTTGGAGCATGCTGGGCGGGACATTACCCGCTGGGTTGTCGCTCGTGAACGGCGCGATCCAGGGTACCCCGACGGCGGCAGCGTCCGGATCAATCCAGGTGCAAGTCACCGACAGCCAGGTCACCCCCGCGACCAAGACCAAGTTCTTCAGCCTTACCGCGAACGTGGTCGGAGACGAAGACAACGACGGCATCCCCGACGCGACAGAAGGCATGGGCGATCCCGACGGCGACAGCATCCCGAATTTTCAGGACACGGACAGCGACGGCGACGATATCCCCGACGAGGTCGAGGGACTAGGCGACCCCGACGGCGACAATATCCCGAACTACCTCGACCTCGACTCGGACAACGACGGCGTTTCCGACGAGATTGAATGGGCTTTGGGCTACGACCCCTACGACGAAAACGATGTGCCGCAGTTGCCGTTGATCGTGTGGCCGTTGCTGATCGCCGCGCTGGGCGGGTTGGCGGTCGGGGTTTATCGGAGACGGCGGTTTACGGGATGATGGGAGGTATGGGACCTATGGGAGTTATGGGACGAATGGGGACGAAAGGGCAACGGCTACGGTTGGCGGGCAACGTGGAAGCGTCACGCCATGGCGTGATTTAGCCCTGCCCGATCCCAAGAGTATTCTCGATCGCTGCCGCCGGGTCAAGGTATTGGCCTGTGCTCAAGGCGGCGAGAGGCCGCTTCCACTTTTCGGGCCGTCACGCTTTGTGGGCCGCGCGGGGCGAGGCATGTGTGCCGCATTCGGGTTCAAGTAGGGCCCGCGAACCTCAATTGGAGTTCCTTTTCGGGGCGCATTGTGCCCGGTCGTCCTTATGGGTCATGCAGTTATGCGCTAATTGGACCGTGGCATGGGAAATGCTCTTTGCTGTCATACGACAAGAAATGGTCCAGATCGAATGAATTGCTACCGAGCCGTTGCCGCCGGGATTTTGGCGGGGATGCCCATATTGGCGCAGGATATTCCCGAGCTCGAGGCGATTCCGGCCAAGGCATCGGCCCATCCAAATGAAGCGTTTGCAGTAACTTACGAAGTGCGTTGGAGCGGTGACCCGGGCGAGTTCGCGGTCATGGCGCCTGAAATTGAATCGTTCGACTGGGGGACGGCGACAGTTGGGCCAGTGACCGCGACCACGCGGGACGGCCAGAATGTCGTCGCCCATTCGATATCGTTCGTAGCCAAACAATCGGGCGATTTCGAGACGCCCGGTGTGAATATTGCCTATTTTCACCCCGAGGCCGCACCCCCAACGGAGACTCCCAATCCAGAAACGGACCCTCCCGGCCCTGGCGCCTACCCCTCGCTCAGGGCTTCCCCGTTTCCCATCATGGTACGGCCCGACCGTACCGCCCTATGGTTCTCCGGCGGCCTCGGGGCATTGCTTTTGTTGACGGTCCTGTCGATTTACGCCGTCCGAAGGCCCCGAAAGCCCATTACTGTAGCCTTAGCTGGCCCCATTTATGATCTTGAAAACATTCGGGTTATCGTGCATAATGGGACGCAACGCCGATTGGATGGCCAGTACTACGAATATTTCGTGGAATTGGCGCGTGCGGCGTCCATGATGCCCCCGAACGACGAGACCGCGAAGCTGCGAGCGGGTCTCGAGTCAACGGCGAAACAGGCCGGGTACGGTGGAAAGCGTCCGACGGACGACGACATGGACGGCGCGCTTCGCGATGTCGAGCGTGTGCTGTCGAAGCTGCGGAACACCTGATCGGAAATTGTGCGGCCGGTATCGTTGAATCCGGCGCACCTTGGAGGAATATCGCCTACATGGCCCAGACTGTTGAAGCGATCCGGCGCAACGTCGAGGAGCAATCCTCGTTCGTCCAGCGGCTCCGTCAGGAGATCGCGCGGGTGGTCGTCGGCCAGCAGTACATGGTTGACCGGCTGATTGCCGGGATGCTGGCGAACGGACATGTCCTGATCGAGGGCGTTCCGGGGTTGGCGAAAACAACCACGGTCAAGGCGCTGGCGCTTGCGATGGATTGTTCGTTCTCGAGGATTCAGTTTACGCCAGACTTGCTTCCTGCGGACGTGATCGGGACGCAGATATACAATCCGAGGGAAGGCTCATATTCCATCCGCCGAGGCCCGGTGTTCGCGAACATCGTGTTGGCGGACGAGATCAACCGCGCCCCGGCCAAGGTGCAGAGCGCGTTGCTCGAGGCGATGCAAGAACGGCAAGTGACGATTGGCGACCAGACGTTTACCTTGGACAAGCCCTTCATGGTGTTGGCGACGCAGAACCCGATCGAGCAGGAAGGGACCTATCCGTTGCCGGAAGCCCAGATGGACCGGTTCATGTTCAAGCTGCGGGTGAATTACCCGAGCCGGGCCGAGGAACGCGAGATCATGGATCGCGTGGACATTCTCCACGAGACGAAGACGCGGACGGCGGTGTCGAAGCAGGAAATCCTGGCCGCGCGCGAGGTCGTGAACCA
>CANKTP010000225.1 GCA_947486375.1 Candidatus Hydrogenedentota bacterium
CGGCAGCCCGAAGGCGGTCGACGAATACATGGGGGAGATCGTCAGGACCTTGGATCATGCGTTATGCGTATCGCATGGGCTTGACGCGCATTGATAGGTTTTTCCCGCTACCGCCCCAAGACCCCGTTCAACTCGACGATCATCCTTCCGATGGCCTCGCGCTTGTCCAGCATCGCCTTCGGATCGCGATTGAAGGTCACCAGGTCCGGGACAATAGCCTGTAGGTCCGCCACTTCCTTCACCCGCTCCAAGAGTCCTGCCTCCGGGTTCTTGTCTTGCAATGCGGCGATGCGCTCGCGCAATAGCGCAAGGTAGTCGTAGTCCTCGATTCCGTCGCGTATCGTCTCCCAGCGAATCGAATTCACCGGGCCCGCCGCGCCGGGATACACGAGGAAGGCGTCGCCGTTCGCGGGCGTTTCGTCGAGCAGTCCGTCGTAGGGGTCGGCTTTCCCGCGCGGCTGGTTGATGCCCCGGTATTGCATCCCCTTGATGCCGAGCGCCCAGGCCTGCCAAAACAAGATGCGGTGCTCGATCGCTGCAAAGTCGACGAACAGATTGCCGTACGGGCGCGGGGGCATGACGCCCACGGTCCACCACACCTCGCGGCCCGCCGCGATGAACTCGACGATGGGCTTCCCGTTCGCCGTGTCGAGCACCTGGTTGTGGATGGTCCAAATCCGGCAGTCCTCCGCGAGAAACGGGTCCAGCCCCGAGGTGCTCACCGTCACCGGGATGTTCGGCGCGGCCTCGCGCCATTTCGCGATCGACTCCAACAGCCTTGGCCATGCGGGCCGCAGCGGCTCGGCGCTCATCGTGGTGAAGGCCATTTCATCGAGGCCATGCTCGACCACGAAGGCGTCCGCCAGTCGCAATTGTTCCGGCGAATCGAGCAGCGACACGGGCACATTCACGGTGCTCACCCCGGCCGCGTGCAACTCGGGCAGCTTCGCGGCGTAGTCGCGCAGCGCCGCAGCGTAGTCCGCCGACTCGATGGGCATCTGGCCCAAGGGACGCAACGTGACCCGGTGATCGCGCGCATTCGCCAGGTACGCCCGCGCGAGTTCGGACTCCGTGCCCTTGTATCCTCGCTGCGTCGACGAGTCCACCGCGTCCTGCACCCGCAGGCCGAAATCGGTCTTCATCGCGGGCGTGTCCGGCAGCGCAAAGTCGAGGACGGTGACCTCGAGGGTCAGCTCGACAGGGTCTGCGTTCGCCGAATGCAACTCGAACAGCCCCGTATACGTGCCCGCAGGCTGGTCCTTGGGCGCATGCACCGTCACCCAGATCGGACTGCATTCTCCTCCCTTTGCGGCAAAGGGCGTTGCTGGCGGCAACGGGTCTGGATACATGCCCGCCGGGCCTTCAAAGTGCGTCGGCACGCGCACCGGGATGTAGCCGACATTCGCGATGGCGATGCTCGATGATTTGAGGACCGCGCCGGACGACGAGTCGGCCAGGTCCTGGAACTTCAAGACCGCTCCCTCGATGCTCTTCTCCTTCGGGGGACGAATCACGACTTGGAACGACTCGCGCTCGTTCTTTGCGAGCGCCACGCGCACCTTCGGTTGGGCGGCGCCAACGGCCTTGGGAATGTCCTCGCGAAAGACTTTCGACACGGACGGCTCGAACCAGATCGCCGTGTCCCCCGCGATGGCCATCGTGCGCTCGAGGGTGCGCGCACCGCGATCGAGCGCAAAGGGCGCGTCGGTCCACGCCTCCATGTGGGGCGAGCCCGGGGTGCCGACAAGAATCTGGGTGTCGATTCCCCCGTGAGGCGGATGCGTGTCGTTGCCCAGGTCGACGTTCTGGCCGCCGCGCTTCAGTTGCGCGAGGAAATCGTAGGCCCCCGGCGTGGGCGACTTGAACTCGTACGAACACCGGACGAGTTGGTCCGGCGCGATCGAGAACCGTTTTCCGCCCAGCGGCCGCGGCGTGGCATCCGGCCCCAAGACGGACGCATACAGTTCCGCCTCGGCGATTGAAGAGGTCGCACTCATCAGCGCGCGGACCATCCCGGCGTCCTGGCTCATTTGCACGGCGAATTCGTCCGTGGCGAAATCGACTTGGGTCAGGCCGCGAATCGCGCTGATGCGGTAAGTCGTCGTCCACGTCTCGCCGGGATCCATCGCGTTCGGGATGAAATGCGCCGTGAACCCGAGCATCCCGTCGCCAGGCTCGGCGATGGCCGTGAAAGCGTACAGCTGGTCGGCGTTGAATACCCCGTAGACGGTTTCCTTCGCCAGCGGATCCGTCGCGGCGATCCAGTTGCGCGACGCCGGTTCGATGGCCGTTCGCTCCGCGCGGCGAATACCCCGCAACGTGGGCACATCCAGCCGATCTTGCGCGTCGACGCTCCCCCCGGGCGCGACCGTGTTCCGCACCCAGGGCGCGACCCATTGGGTTTCCGTGCCGCGGTTCTCGATCGTCCACGTCACCCGGATCGCGGCGTCGTGCAGCATCGGCTCGACCGTCCGCATGGAATGCAAGCCCGTGATATTCGGCCCGTCGCAATCGTACGAAAACCGAATCTGCGGCCGGCCCGGGAGGTCGTCCACGATCTCCATGCGTTCGTTCAGGCGCCGATTGGGCACATACGGACTGCCGACGCCGAAACCCTCGACCAACAGGCCCTCGGGCCCCGCGAGGTTGTATTCCTTCGCGACGAACCCGAGCTTCGTCATCGCGCCGCCTTGGTTCGGGTCGACCTCGATGCGCAGGAAGTCCCCGGCCACCTGCACCTCCTCGTTTACCACGGCGGCGCCGGAAAATACGGAGGCAGCGGCGATCAGGGATGGAAGCAACATGCAGACGGTTCCTCGAAATGCCCGGGACGGCAGAACGTCCCCCGGGCGAAACAGCACGCGACCGGCGGAACCAGTCCGCCGGTCGCGTCAATGCCGGTAATACAAATGGTCATGCGCTACGCCGCGGGAGACTCGTCCAGCAGCGTGCGCTTGCTTTCGATGGCCTTGTGTTCCTCGGCCTCGGGAAGCGGGTCCTTGCTCGTCTCGATCGTGGGCCACTCGGCCGAGAGACGGGTGTTAATCTCGATGTATTCCTTCCACTTCTCCGGCACTTCTTCCTCGGGGAAAATCGCCGTCACCGGGCATTCGTCCACGCAGACGCCGCAGTCGATGCACTCGTCCGGGTTGATGACCAGCATGTTGACGCCTTCCTTGAAGCAGGCCACCGGGCACACACTCACGCAGTCCGTGTATTTGCACTTGATGCACGGTTCGCACACGATAAACGTCATGGTTCTCCTCCAGTGCCGATGGCCCAATTTCGGCCCCGGCGCACGCGGGTAATAGTTCGTTGACGCAGCCGGAACACCACCGTCCGGCAAACGGGCAGAGTCTAGCAAGGCCCGCCGCGTCGTTCAAGCAGCCGCGTCACGCCAGGAGCGCGGATTGACGTTGGGGTCCGCGCGCGTATATTGCGTGCATGACTTAATTGCGATTGGCTGCGGTCGATCCGCGGCCTGGGCAACAAGGGAACGTCGTGGATATTGGTTTTCAAAAGGATGTAATCCGGTTTCCGGGCCGTTTCGATTCGCCGGACCTTGAGCGGGACTACCGCGCCTCGCTCGACACGCTCGTGTTGCAGCGCATGTTCGCGTTTTCGATGGTGGTATTGGTCACCAATGCGTTCTTTGTGTTTTCCGACATCCGCCTCATCGCGACCGCGCCTGTCTTCGCGGCGGTGCTTGCCGTCCGCGCCGTTCAGATTACGGGGAGTTTTGCCGCCTTCCTCGCCTTGCGGAGGCCCGCATATGCGCGATGGCGGGAACCTGATCGTGTTCGCGGCCGTGATCGCGACCGCAATCATGGTGGCTGCCGTGCCATTCACGCGGCCACCGGAGTACACCGGCCATGTGGCCTTCGGCGCCGTGGCGGTATACCTGTTTTACGTTTTCTTCCCCATCCCCTTGGCACTACAAATTATTCCGGGGACAGTCGTCACGGCGGCAAGTTTGTTCCTGGTAATCGCCGTTCCAACGAATCCCAATCCCTCCGTGGCGACGGCCGCGACAATATCGTATGGCATCGTCCACGCATTGGGGATATTCATCTCTCTCCAAGCGCACTATTCGCGGCGGCGCGAGTTTTCCCTGACGAAG
>CANKTP010000226.1 GCA_947486375.1 Candidatus Hydrogenedentota bacterium
CGCAGTTCTACTTCCGGACGACGGACGTGACGGGGAACCTGCACCTGCCCGAGGGCATCGAGATGGTGATGCCGGGAGACAACATCCGGATCACGGCCGAGCTGATCACACCGATCGCCATGCAAGAAGAACTTCGGTTCGCCGTCCGCGAGGGCGGGCGCACCGTCGCCTCCGGCGTCGTCACCAAGATTTTGAAGTAGTCCACATACACGATCGGGCCGCAAGGCCCGGCAACGAGCAAAGCGAGAGATATAATGCGCGAAAATGTGATTCTCCAATGCACCGAATGCAAGCAGCGTAACTACACGTCGCAGCGGGACAAGCGAAAACGTCCCGAGCGGCTTGAGTTCAAGAAGTTTTGCAAGTTCGACCGCCGCCATACTGTGCATAAAGAGATTAAATAAGGAATCCCCTTGCAGGGGTGTAGCTCAATTGGTAGAGCAGCGGCCTCCAAAGCCGAAGGTCGGGGGTTCGAGTCCCTCCACCCCTGCCATTTTTACGACTACCCCAAGGCTGTAACCGCGTCGCGATCCGTTTCCGGGCCGGCATGGAGACCCAATTAACCCATATGGCAACCCAAACAACCGAGACCCCCGGTGCCATTGACCGGGCAAAGACATTCGTTCACGACGTGCGCAACGAGTTGGGCAAGGTCAACTGGCCTACCCAAAACGACCTGAAATCGTCCACCACGGTGGTGTTTATCTTCCTGGCTCTTCTGGGAATCATCGTCGGGGCGATGGACTTGGTGCTGCAAAACGTGGTGTTGTGGCTGTTCCGCCTGACCTGATGTAGGAGAGTCCCTTGTCGTCCGACAAACAAATGCACGAGCAGATGGAAGAGGAAGCGCTTCGCGAGGCGCAAGCCGCCCTCTCGCTCATCAAGCCCACGCCCGAGGACGGGCGCACGTGGCGCTGGTTCGCCATCCATGCCCATTCCGGTCAGGAAGGCAATGTCCGCAAGCATATCCTCGCGCTGGCGGAAACGGGTGGCTTAAACGACTCGATCTGCAACGTCCTCGTCCCGATGGAAGAGGTGGCGGAGTTCAAGTCGGGCGAGAAGAAGATTTCCAAGCGGAAATTTTTCCCCGGCTATGTGTTGATCCAGTTGCCGGAACATCCCGAGAAAAACGCGGACCTCTGGCACCTGATCAAGGAAACGCCCGGCGTCACCGGTTTCATCGGATCGAGGACGGTGCCGGTCCCCTTGGACGATACCGAGGTAAACGCGATCATCGAGGAGATCAAGGGCGAACGCGAGCGACCGCGGCCAAAGGTCGCCTTCGAGAGCGGAGAGCGCGTCAAGATTATCGAGGGGCCCTTCTCGAATTTCCTCGGCAACATCGACGAGATCAACGAGGAACGCGGCAAACTCAAGGTAATGGTCGAGATATTCGAACGCCTGACCAGCGTCGAAGTCGAGTTTTGGCAGGTCGAGAAAATCTAACCGGAGACAGCATTCATGGCCCCCCCGAAAGTAATGACCGCGCAGGTCAAGCTGCAATGCCCCGCGGGCGCGGCGAACCCGGCGCCTCCCGTCGGCCCCGCCTTGGGGCAGCACGGCGTGAACATCATGGAATTTTGCAAGCAGTTCAACGAGCGCACCAAGGACCAGGCGGGCCTCATCATTCCCGTCGTGATCTCGGTCTACAAGGACCGCACGTTTACCTTCATCACAAAAAGCCCTCCTGCGGCGGTCTTGATCAAGCGCGCGGCCCAGATCGCCAGCGCGTCTCCCGAGCCGAACAAGAAGAAGGTCGGGAACGTCACGCGCACGCAACTGCGCGAGATTGCCGAAATCAAGAAGAACGACATCAACTCCGGCAGCATCGAGGCTGCCGTCAGCATGATGGCCGGGACCGCCCGCAGCATGGGCGTGACCGTCAGCGACTGAGTTTCACCCTTAACGCGTGGGAGGGCGCACAGCCCGATCGGACCACAGGAGATGTTGACATGCCGAAAATGACGAAACGACTCAAGGCCCTCGAACCCAAGGTGGATCGCGCCAAGCGCTATGCCATCGAGGAAGCCGCCGCCGGCGCGAAGGAATGCGCCACGGCCAAGTTCAACGAAACCATCGAGCTTGCCTTCTTGCTTGGGGTTGACCCGCGCCACGCAGAGCAGATGGTCCGGGGCGCCGTGTCGCTGCCGCACGGCACCGGGAAAGAAGTGCGCGTGGTCGTGTTCTGCAAATCCGACTCCCAGATTGCCGACGCCAAGGCTGCCGGCGCGATGGAGGCCGGTTCCGACGAGCTTATCGCCAGGGTCAGCGGCGGTTGGACCGATTTCGACGCTGCGGTCGCCGCGCCCGACATGATGGGCGAGGTCGGTAAACTCGGCAAAGTCCTCGGGCCGCGCGGACTGATGCCCAGCCCGAAGGCCGGTTCGGTCACCCCGAATGTCGGTGCCGCAGTCAGCGAGATTCGCAAGGGCAAGATCGAGTTCCGCGTCGACAAGAACGCGAACATCCACGTCCCTGTCGGGAAGGCGTCCTTTACGCCGGAGCAACTTGCCCAGAACGCCGCCGTGGTTATTGAGAACATCGTGAAAGCGCGCCCGGCCTCGGTCAAGGGCACCTACCTCAAAAGCTGCACCATGAAGAGCACCATGGGCCCCGGGTTCCGCCTCGATTGCCCCTCCCTCGTGGCGCGTTTCTCGAATATCGCGAACTAATTTGGCGTGACCGTGCCTTTCGTTGTCCCAGCCGCCCGGCCTCGCGCCGGGCGGACTTGCATGTGGAACCCATGCGGGTCCCCGGCTAAAATAAGCGCTTTCTAATCCGGCCCCGGGCGCGCTCCGTGGGCATTCATTTTGACGGGAGATTTCCAATGGGCAAGGGAAAGTTATTCACTTCGGAGTCAGTTACCGAGGGGCACCCGGACAAGGTTGCCGACGCGGTGTCCGATGCCGTCCTCGATGCGATGCTCGAGCAGGATCCGCGCAGCCGCGTCGCCTGCGAGACCCTGGTGAACACCGGCCTGTGCGTCGTTTCCGGCGAGATTACCTCGAAGGCGATCGTCGATATCCCATCCACCGCGCGGGCGGCCATCCTCGACATCGGGTATCGCGGCGGGCACTCGGGATTCGACGGCGCCTCGTGCGCGATCGTCGTGGCACTCGACAAGCAATCGCCAGACATTGCCCAGGGCGTCGACAGCTCGGACTCGAAGGAACAGGGCGCGGGTGACCAGGGGATGATGTTCGGATACGCCACCATCGAGACGCCCGAACTCATGCCCCTGCCCATATCACTCGCCCACAAGCTCGGCGTCCGTCTGTCCCACCTGCGCAAGAGCGGCATGCTCCCCTGGCTCCAACCCGACGGGAAGACCCAGGTCACCGTTGAGTATGTGGACAACAAACCGGTCCGCATCGACACGATCGTCGTCAGTAACCAGCACTCGCCCGAGGTCTCGAACGAGGCCATTCGCGAGAGCATCATCGATGACGTCATCAGGCCCTCGTTGCCGGCGAAATACGTCAAGGGCGAGATTACCTATCACATCAACCCGACCGGGCGTTTTGTCGTCGGCGGGCCCGTCGGCGACTGCGGGCTAACCGGGCGGAAGATTATCGTCGACACCTATGGCGGCATGGGACGGCACGGCGGCGGCGCGTTCAGCGGGAAGGACCCCTCGAAGGTCGACCGCTCGGCGGCCTACATGGCGCGTTACATCGCCAAGAACGTAGTAAAGGCCGGCCTTGCGGAGCGCTGCGAAGTGCAATTGGCCTACGCAATTGGGGTAGCTCAGCCCGTCTCCATCAACGTCGACACCTTCGGCACCGGCAAGATCGACGAGGAAAAACTCAGCGGGATCGTCCACGATCATTTCGATTGCCGGCCCGCGAGCATCATCGAGACACTGCAACTACGCCGGCCCCAATTCCGCAAGACGGTGGCCTATGGCCATTTCGGCCGCGAAGACCAGGGGTTCCGCTGGGAAGAGACGGACCAGGCGGACGCGCTGAGGAAGAAGGCGGGGCTCTAGGGTGGGAATGATTCGAAAAAGTAGAAGCGACGTCCTCGTCGCTTTCGAGCACGCGACAACCTTGGGCAAGCG
>CANKTP010000227.1 GCA_947486375.1 Candidatus Hydrogenedentota bacterium
CATCTCGTTTCCCCGGACTTCAATATTTCGGGTGCCACCCTCTATGGTCTCCCGATTGTCCTGCAAGGCTTCAACGAGGACCTCGGGTGGGCACTGTCTCCGAACGACGCCGATTTCGCCGATGCCTATGTCGAGCCCATGCCGCAGTTTGCGCGAAACCCAAAGTCCGTCATGAACAGACCAGCGTCGTATCCGGACGAAATGCACCTATTGGAGTTCGTCGCGCAGACACGGCCTTACTATGTGCGCACGGAAAACGGGATGGAGGAGCGCGTCGCGCGGCGCATGTTCGGCGAGCGCGGCCCCGTCATCGCCCAACGGGACGGACGCCTCGTCACCTGGCGCATCGGCGGATACGGCGAGTTCGGCGCCCTCCGGCAACTCTACGAGATGGCGCGCAGCGCGGACAACGACGAGTTTCAGCGTGCGCTCTCCATGTTGCAGATGCCGTGTTTCCACGTGGTCTATGCCGACCGCCAGGGGAATATTTTCTATCGCTACAACGCCAACATGGGCGAAAAGTTCGATCCCCTTGCGGAAGATACCGGAAGCGGCACGGCCTTGGTCTGGAACAGCCCGTTGTCCACCATCGATAGCACCTACGAATGGGGCGCGCAATTGTCGGTCGAGGCGCTCCCCACCGTGCTCAATCCCGACGCCGGTTTCCTCCAAGCCTGCGGTACGCCGCCGTGGGCCGTCACCGACAACAGCGGCACAACGCGGGGCGACTGGCCGCTGTGGTTCGCACAAGACGCCGATTCGTATCGCGCCCGGCGCGTGCGTCAACTGCTCTCGATGGGGCCGCGCAGCTTCGAGGACCAGCAGGCCATGTTGTTCGACACCGTCGTGCCCTTTGCGGTCGAGGCCGTGCCGTATCTCCTGGCGCTGGCGGAACAACAGCCCGACTATGTGGCCAACGCGCACCCCGACCTCGAGGCCGCGCTTGACATGTTGCGCGAATGGGACCGGCTCGCCGATTCATCGAGCGCCGCGATGACCTTCTTCCACGTCTGGTGGACGGCCTTCTATTCGTACTCCCCGGTCCCGTTCCGCACCGTCGACGACCTGTACGGTGTCATCGCGGAAAACTCGCCGGCCATCCAGGAACACGCGCTGCAATCCGCGGCCGAGGCCGCAAAGCTGATGCGGAACCAGTTCCAATCGATCAGCGTGCCTTGGGGAGAGGTCCACCGCATCGGCCGCGGAAACCGCGACGAACCCATGCCCGGGTCCGTCAGCGGCGGTCCGTTGTTTCTTGCTTCGGATACCCGATTCTCCGATGGCCAGTGGCCGGTACATTCCGGGTACGGGTTCGCCATGGTCGTCCGATTCGGCCCCACGCCAGAATCGGTCAGCGTCGTGCCCTTCGGATCGTCGGACGATCCGGATTCGCCGCATTTCGACGACCAACTCGACCTCTTCCTCGGGAAACGGTTTAAGTCCACGCCTTTCCTGCGCGAAGATGTCGAGAGGCAGGCGGCGAGCGCGGTGGGAACGATAGTAACGCTGCGGCCGGAAGGTTCCCCGGCGGTCGTCTCGATCCGGGCCGACTTCCCTGTCGAGGCCTCGCTGACGACGACACGCGAGGAGATTCACCCCCTGCCGATGGGAATCGCGGCATTCACGCCGATGATGGAGCCGGTGGTCACGCCGCGCGACACGCCGATGGAAATCACGCTCGAGGTCGAGATCGCCGAGGGGCTCTGTGCGCGCGAACGGCTCGGCGAACTGGTGGTCAGTGGCTATCACCCGGACACCGGCTGGTATCCGCTCGACGATCAGTCCCTGGACCCCGAGCGGCGCATTGTGACCGCCCGCCTCGAATCGCCCCAGATCGTGGTTGTCCTCGGGCCGGTCGACGCATTGCGCAAGGGCCTCGACGATCGACCGGCCGAATTCTTCGCCCGCGCGGTGGTCCCCAAACCCAAGAACTACAAGCCCATTCTTCGCGAGAACACCGGCCCCGTCGACCCGCGACTGATGGAGGCGTTGCCCCCGTTCGGCGAAGACAAGACAGAAGGGGATATGCCGGGCGCGACGACCGAGATTTCCCCGCGCAAGGTCCAGCGAAACTTCAACCGGGGCTTGGCTACCCCCGCCGATGCACCGGTCTTCAATCCGGTCCCGCCCACGGCCACTCCGCATGCGTCGCCCGAAGAGGAAACCGTCCCCGGGCCGTCGCCGGAACCAACGCCCGTGGCGTCCGCAGAATCCGCCGCCGTCGAGGATGCGCCCGCCGAGGCCGAACCCGGCCCCCCGGGCGACCTACTCGCCCAGGCACCCCCAAAGGAACGCAAGGGCCGCGTCGTCATGACCACCGAGTCCCTGCAATCGCTCCTGGGCAATGAACACAAGGCCCAGCGGCACACCTCATTGTTCCTTGTCCAAGACCCATCGAAGGCCTCCCCGATGGAAGTCGGCAAGGCGATGCAATTGAGACCTCCAGTCGACGGCGCCCTGTTCCACATCACCACCGAGAAAATGATCCGGGCACAGGTCGCCATCGCCGAGAACCCGCCGGTCGCGTTGCCCGATGGCCTTGCCGCCTTCACGTGGATATTCACGGTCGAGCACGACCCGGTCGGCGTGGTGGGAAGGACGGTCTTGTCGCTTCGCGTTCCCCCCGGCGTATGCGCCTCCGCGAGTTTCGAGGCGCTGAAATTGTACGCCTACGACGAGGGGGCCGGTTGGCGCATCGTGGACGGCCAGAAGACCGCCCCCGAGTCCATGGGATTCAGCGCGATGGACGACGGCCTGCGCACCTACGCGATCCTCGGCCCCGCCGAGCATCTCTTGAAGAGTCCCATTCGGTAGGAAATTAGGGACAGTCACCTACTATTCGAACTGTTCGGTAAAAATGCGGGTCACACATCACGCTGGTTACATTCGGGACCGCAGTCGTACTACATAGATCGAATAATAGATGACTGTCCATAATTTCCTACTGGTACTTCAAGGAATATCGACCCATCATCGACCCGCGCCCGATATCGCGCGACGCCGTCGTTCGGCGGATTCACCGGGCTCAAGGGAAACGACCACGCATGCCACGGGCACACGACCCGCCCCTTCTCGACGAACCCCTGGACGAGCGGTCCTGCCGCGTGCGGGCAGCGGTTACTGATGGCGAAATACTCGCCGTCGACATTAAACACGGCGATCGATTCGCGCTCGACAATAAAGGCCTTCGAGTCGCCGGGGGGTATCTCGGCGGTCTCGGCAACCTTGACCCACTGGGACACGGTAATGCACTCCGGGAATCATGAGGAACACGGATTATAGAGAATCGGACAGGTGCGCGT
The DNA here is from genome assembly GCA_947486375.1 of Candidatus Hydrogenedentota bacterium. Lineage (GTDB taxonomy): Bacteria > Hydrogenedentota > Hydrogenedentia > Hydrogenedentales > CANKTP01. The sequence continues at coordinate 3,303 of CANKTP010000227.1, forward strand.
CAGAAAAGAGGCCCACGAACTTCCGCCTGCCCTCCGAAGCTTCAGCGAAGGAGGGCCATATCGTCCACCTTTCTTTTCCGTCGAACACCCGCGCAGGAAGGCGCGGTGGAATGAAGGCTCGCCGGGTTCTATAATGGGTCTCCGTTGCGAATCGTGTCATCCGGCCTGTGCTTCGCCCCGGCGGGGCAGTGCCCCGGCACAACAAACCTGACCCCAAAGAAGGAGAACGATCATGGCATTCACCCTGCCGCCGTTGCCGTTTCCGCACAACGCGCTCGAACCGCACATCGACGCGAAGACCATGGAAATCCATCACGGCAAACACCATAACGCCTACGTGACCAACGTGAACGCCGCGCTCGAGGGCGTCGACATTGGCGGCAAGTCCATCGAGGCGCTGCTCAGCGATCTCAGCGTGGTCCCGGCGGACAAGAAGCAGGCCGTCATCAACAACGGCGGCGGACACGCGAACCACTCGCTGTTCTGGGACATCCTGACCCCCGGCGGCGCAAAGGCCCCCTCGGGCGATCTCGCCAAGGCCATCGACGCGGCCTGTGGCAGCTTCGACGGCTTCAAGGAAGCCTTCGCCAAGGCGGCGACCACCCGCTTCGGCTCCGGCTGGGCATGGCTCGTGAAGGACGGCGGTAAGCTGGCCGTCATCAGCACCGCCAACCAGGATTCGCCGATCATGGATCACAAGTGCCCGATCCTTGGTCTCGATGTCTGGGAGCATGCCTAC
>CANKTP010000228.1 GCA_947486375.1 Candidatus Hydrogenedentota bacterium
GCCTCCAGTATAACGATTCCCTGACTCTATGATAGTGGCGGCGTTCCGCGTCGGCACGGCCCCGGTAATGCTGGGCCAGCGTGGGAATCCCATCGTGAAGCGACGTGACCAGCACGGCATATTCGTAGGCCACCCCGCCCGCGCTGACTTCCGCCATGGCCAGTTCGTCTTGTCCCACGTGCGCGCCCTTGAACTCGACCGCCATCTTTTCCCGGGGCCGATGGCGCAGGACTGTCCCTAATTTCAACGGGGCCCCCGGCGATTGCCGGGGGCCCCGATTGGAGTTCGATATTTTGCGATTGTTTAGTCGGCGGTCGTGCCCGCGTTGGCGGCGCGCGCCGGATCAAGCGCGATCCGAATCACGGAACCCTTCGCACGCTCGACGTGACGCACCGGATAGTTCGAGTTGCAGGTCCACACCGAACCGTCCATGGCGAACTCGACTTCGCGCGTGTAGGTCACGCGCGACGGCATCGGGATCTTCACGAACTCCTCGGTCGCGGGGATAAACCGGTACATCGAGTCCGAGCCGGTGCCGCAAATCCAGACTTCGCCCGTCGTGGGGTGAACGTTCAACGCGTAGGGGATTTCGTTCTCGGCATCCGGGAGGGGATAGACCTTCCATTCCTCCGTCTTTGGATTGAACGCGCCAAGCACGCCGCTGCCGAAACCGGGCACCCACACGATGCCGTCCTTGCCGATGTCGTGGCGGCGCGGCCCCTCGAAGGGCGGCTTGTATTCCTTGATGGCGCCGTCGGGGGCGGCGGGGTCAATCACCCCGAGGCGGTTCCCGTTCAGCTTCGTGTACCAGACCTTGCCATCCGGCGCGACGGCCACGCCGTAGGGCGTGATGCCGCCCGACTCGCCGCGGCCCGCTGCGGCGGCTTGTTCCGCAGCAAGGAGTTGATACTGTTTCACGACGCCATTGTTCGCCGGGTCGAGGGAGAACACCGCGTTCATCGCGGCGTCGGTGTACCAGACAACGCCCTTCTCGTCCACGCGCAGCGTGTGCGGGTATCCGCCGCGTTTCTTCGGGGCGACGTTGCTCGAGAACAGCGTGTACTCGTGGGTCTTGACGTCGAATTTCGCCATCTCGCCGCTCAACGCCAGCGTGAGCCACATGTTGCCGTCGGGGGCGCATTCGATCGAATGCGGTCCCTTGCGGGGCGTCGCGGTGCTTTCCGGGTCCTTGCCGCCGGGCACGCCGTAGACGGTGCGGACACCGGTCTCGACGTTCAGCTCGTAGATGCAATCGTTGATCATGTCGCAGGTGTAGACGAGGTTATTGTCCTTGCCAATTTCGAGGTCGTGGATCATGCACCCGTCTTGCTTGCCGCCGTCCCATTCGGTGACCACGGCCTCGAGGGCCTTGCCGCTCGGCGCGGGCGGCGGAACGTATTCCGGCCAGCTCTTCTGGGCCTCGGGGCTGTAGGCTGCGAGGAGGCGATCCACGATCGTCGCCTGGGTGTGCTTGTATAAGCCGCCGAACCCGTCCATGCGGGACACCATGGTTTGCCAGTCGACCGGCTCTTCCGGCGTACGGAAACCGATGGTCCCCACTTGGTGGCAGTAGGTACACATCATCTTGAAATTCGCCCGGTCCTTCGGGTCTTCGAACTTAACAAACGAAAACAAATCGTTGGCCGGGCGCTGGGCACTCAAGTCCTTCGCGGGGTCCATCTTGAAGGCGACATCGGCCGCGCCGACCGCCACGTTTTCCTGCCATGCGTCCTCGAGACCGATGAGACGAACGCGCACGTTGTGGCTTTTCGCCTCGAGGCCGTCCACGACGAACGAGCCGTCGGGCTGCGAGAACACCGTCACGCTGACTTCCTTGGCCGGGTCGAAGGCCGAGACCATCACGCCGCCGAGCGCCTTGCCCGAGGCATTCTTCACGACGCCCTTGATGACGCCCATGTTGCCGGCCCATGCGGGCGACGCCACGCCTGCAACGGCGAGCGCCATTGCACTCCTTGCGATCCACTTGTTCATATGAAATTCCTCTCCTGTCCTTGCTGAATTGCCCAAATATTCATGACGATTTATTCAGAATAGTACACATGCTTGACCCCGATAATACTCCCGATCTCCCCCCTGAGCAAGCAAATTCCCGGGTCAGGGGACCCTGTCACCCTCGAACCGAAAAACGCCCCGCCGGAATGGTTAAAACCGAACACTCCGCCCAAGTTCCATCTTTTCCATCGGTTAGGCAAAAAACAAGTCCGGGGCCGGCACACCGGGATTCCCAGATTACTTGGGTACGGCGAGTAATTCCTGTAGAAACTCCGGGGCAAAGTCGGCACCATTGTCCCAGACGACCGTCTGTATCTCCGGATCGACACGGAATGATTTGAACAAGCTCAAATCCCGCAATGGGCCAAAGACCTCGCCGTCAAGTTCGGGTTCCAAGTCGACATCGCCCCCGGTTCCGTCGTTGAAACGGACCCAGAGCGTGTAATCGTGCAAATACCTGGCTTCCACGACATGAAGAAACAATGGGCTACTCCAAGGGGGCGATAGGTATCAGGCGTTCCTTGTACATCGCCCGCCGCCAATCTTCCAATAGTTCGACCCGGTGCAAAAGACGCCATTCTTCGATAAGCGCAAGGGCCTTCCCGGACATGCGCCCGGTGACTTCACCCGATTCGATGGCGATCGCAACTTCGGCGTCCTGGTAACGCGCATGAAAGTGGGCAGGCGCATGATCGCGCCAATGCATATAAATGGCTATACCGAAGAACCGGCTAATGACTGGAATTATTGCACACCGGGCGCGCCCGCTAAAATTTCGCCTGTCAGTGTGGGTCCGGCTCGATTCGCTTCGGCCACTTCGTCCATGCCAATGCCCTCTCAACCAAAATGGAGCGGCGCAGCATCACGCCGCGCCGCTCCAAAAAACTTCGTTCCTGAAATCTGACCTCAATCGCTGGTCGTTTCCGGGCTGTCCAGCCAACTATAGGCCATCCAGCCGAGCGCCATCTCGTCGGATGTGGACGCCCCGAAACGGACATTTCTCGCCGGGTCCGGATTGACCGGGTTTTCCGTGGAATTGTCGAAGGTCATGTCGACTTTGATGCGCGTGCCCGCCGGAAACGCCCGCGGCTTCGGGTATTCGTAGTAGAGCTGCCAGTTGTACTGATAGCGGGCGATATCGAGGAGAATTTCCTCGGTGCCGTCGGGCAGATATGCGGTGTATCGCGCCGCGCTGCCGCGAAGGTGCATGTGCGGAAGGTAGTTCAGGACCTCGAAGGGTTTGTCAAAGGTGTAGTCGGCCGTGACGAGGTGGTCTTTCTTGAAGGCGGGAATCTCGAAATTCATGTCGCCGATCGGCTCGATGTTGATCGGCTTCACGGTCTCGCCTTTGTCGTAGAAGAACAGGCCGAGCCGGGACTGGTCCCAGGACCCAGTCCCCGCGCCCGCTTCCTTGTGGTAGTGCATGCTGATGCGGAGGGTCACGCCTTTCTTGATGAGGATGCCGTAGCCGTCCTGCATGAAGGACGGTTCGGCGCCCGGGGCCAGGCCGCCGATATTTCCGTAGCCAAGCTGCCCCGCTGCCTCGGTGCGCGCCTCCTGGTGCGGGTTGGTGCTGTACACGACAATGTGATGGACGGCCTTGCTGTCCGCCTGCGCCTCGATGGTCTTTAGCCAACGGTCTTCCGGAAGCTGCTCGGGCGTCAGCGTGACATTGATCATCGGCTGCCAGTCCTCGACCTCGTCGCCGACCCACAACTTCTCGGGTAGGGGAACGATCAAGTCGGGCTCGCCCAGCCACCATTCCTTGCTCGAAAATTCGACGGGCGCCGGCGCATCCGCAGGGTTGCCTTTCTTGGCGCCCTGGTCGACCCACGCGACGATGGTGTCGATTTGGTCCTGCGTCAAGGTGCGTTCGTTGCGAAACACGCCGTGAAACTTTTCCGTCGCGAACCACGGCGGCATCATCTTCGTCGACACCGCCTTCGCGATCGCCTTCGCCCAGGGGCGC
>CANKTP010000229.1 GCA_947486375.1 Candidatus Hydrogenedentota bacterium
GGGGCCTTCGCCCGCAACGGGGACATCCGGCGGAATCTCGGCCCTGCGCTCCTGCCGCGAGAGCAACGCATCCAACTCCGGCTGCGTCATGAGCAACGTGGGCGCTGGCGGCGCCTCGGGAACATCCATCTCGTGGCGCAAGGTCTCGATCAGATCGGCCAGTTCCGCCATTACATTGAGAGACGGTCGGACGCCCGCGGCCGGGATTGGGGCCACGGGGCCCGGTTCGTACACCTCCGCATGGCCCGAAAACCCCGACGCCTTGAGCGCGCCGCTCTCCGTGGGAACGAAGTTAACACCCGGCCCGGTGTGGTCCCCTGACGTGTCTGGATCAGGCTTGCCGATCAGCGGGTCTTTGATATCGTCGTCTGGCACAGTTACCTCGATGAGGCATAAAACCACAATATCAGCACAATAAAATTACAGGCAATACAACCTATTGTGCCTGATCAAGCCGGTGACACGGGAGAATTATATCACGGCCACGAAAAGAAGGCAATGGCAAAGGGGATAAATTCCCCTCCCTTTGTCGGCCGAATCCCCGGGGTTCTTGAATGACCCTGGCTCGAGTCTAGGCCGACATCACGTCGGCGAGCGACCGCGCGTACTCGATAAAGGCGGCGAACTCGAGGTTCTCTCGCAAGGCCTGCGCGAACCGAATCGCCACGAGCGACCTACGCTCGTCGAGGGCCTCGACGCGGAACACATGGGCAGGGCCCACGAATTCGCGCGGGAGACCCAGATTCTCGGAGCAAAATTCCGTCGATATGGTGAGCGAGACGGCCTGCCCTCTTTCGAGCCGGTGCTTGGTGACCACCAGCACCCCGTCGCCCGAGATATCCTGGACCGCGCCGGGGCCTACCAAGTTCTTTCCCGACGGCGCGTGCCGAACCGTGATGGCGATCTGGAATCGGGCGCGGCTCCGGTTGGCGGCGCGCAACTCGGCCTTGTGTTCGCTCGGATCGACCCATGCGGCGTCAATATTGTATGGGGTAGGACGGTTCATGAATCCAACCTCCTCACTGTAGACTAGCATAATACGCACTAGGCTTCAAGTATAAATATCAGTATATATAAATTATCTATATTCGCCCATATCCCCTTTAGCCTCAAGGGGTTCCCGCTGCTCGAGACTCCCCAGCGAGGCCCGGATGATCGACTCCAGACGCTCGGAGGCCATGCGTGCTGCCGACAGTACATCCTCGTGCGTCAACACTTGGGGATGGCAACAATTATTCGTGATACACGACACCGCCAAGGCGCAAATACCCAACTCCCTGCAGCGTGCCGCCTCAGGGGCCGTGCTCATCCCGACGGCGTCGCAACCCAGCGCCTGGAGGGCCGCGATCTCGGCCCGCGTTTCGTACGAGGGGCCGTGCACCCAATGGTATGTCCCGATCCAATCGCAGCCCGGCAACACCCCATCGAGCGCCAACCGGCCGGGCTGGGTCTCCCACCGCACGCAAGGCCACAGCGAGATCGCCGACGCCGCCAAGATGTCTCCCGTGCGCATCTCCGGCTTCAAACCGCCGGCCGCGTTCGTAAAGAGAATCGTGCGGACCCCGAATCCCGCGAGGACCTCCACGGGACGCGTGATCGCCTCATGGCCGAGGCCCTCGTAGAAATGCAGGCGGCCCAATTGCAAGACGATGGGCACGCCGCCAGTCCGGCCGAATATAAAGGTCCCCGCATGGCCGCTCACCCCGGTCGCCGCCAGCCCCGGCACGGCCTCGAACGGCACTTCCTCCTCGCGCGAGTCGAGGATGCCCTCGAGCCGGAGACCCGACCCGGCCACGATGGCGATGCGGGGAGACGGCCTCATCCGTGGCGCGCGCCCGGCATGAAGATGCGCTGGTGAAGGTGCAGCGCGTACTGGTCCGTCATGCCCGCGACGAAATCGGCCACCCGGCGCCCGGGCGTGTCCTCGGCCCGCGTGTCGCCGGTGATCTCCTCCGGATGCTCCAACAAGTACCCGTACAGTTCCCCGAGAATCTTCTTCGCCTTCGCAATCTCCCGAAGGATCGGCGCCGAGGGATACACCTCGCGATACAAATAGTCGCGCACCGCGTTCAAGGCCTCCCTCACCTCGGGCACGATCCCGATGGCGCCCCCGGCGCTCCCCTCGATCAGCCCGCCCACCATCGTGTTGATCCGCTCCGACGTGGTCGCGCCCAAGACCCCGATCGCCTCCGCCGGGAGGTCCGCCTTGGAGATGATCCCCGCCCGCAGCGCGTCGTCGATGTCGTGGTTGATGTACGCGATCGCGTCGCTCACGCTCATGATCCGCCCCTCGAGCGTTTCCGCCACCGGCCCGGGGCGCCCCAGCAAAACCACCTTACCCATCGAATGGTGCAGGATGCCGTCGCGCACCTCGTGCGTCAGGTTCAGCCCGTGCCCATGGCGCGTCGGCTCGAGTAGGTCCACCACCCGCAGGCTCTGCTCGAAATGGCGGAACCCCCCGGGACACAACTCGTTCAACACCGCCTCCCCCGCGTGTCCGAAGGGCGTGTGCCCCAAGTCATGCCCCAGCGCGATCGCCTCGGCGAGGTCCTCGTTCAAGAACAACGCCCGCGCCGCCGTCCGAGCGATCTGCGTCACCTCCAGCGTGTGCGTCAGCCGCGTCCGGTAATGGTCGTCCTCCGGCGCCAGGAACACCTGGGTCTTGCGCTTCAGCCGACGGAACGCCTTCGAATGCACGATCCGGTCCCGGTCCCGCTGGAACGCCGTCCGGTAATCATGCTCCGCCTCCGGCCGCATCCGTCCCCTCGACGCCCCCGCCAACGCCGCATGCGGCCCCAGCACCCGCCGCTCCCGCTCCTCCAACTGTTCCCGAATCGTCGTCACGCCCATTCCTCCCGGCCCTCCGGCGAGACTACGCATTATCTCCCATCGATGCAAATGTATCGCTTCCAACCGGTGGCGTTTATTCCCGCGAGTCCACGGCATCCGCGAATCCTTCACCAGGTGTCCCGCATACAAAACGAACTCGCCGCGCCTCGGTAGTGGGTCAGTTTGAAATCGCCTGGCTGTGGTGCGATTCGTTGTTGTCCTAAAAGCATGGAGAGGGCGACCACGAGAGTACAACCGGGGATTTCGTCTACGGGTTGGGCGGACACATAGGTCCGCCCCGACATCGATCCGTCCACTCCAGCTCGAGTATGCGAGGCCCAGTGGTTTGTAGGGGCGGACCTATGTGTCCGCCCAATCGCTGGACCGCGAGGCCGTCACGAACCAAATTGACCCATTACCCGCGCCTCGACGGTGTTGTATTCCCGATCCCATTTGGTTTATACCGTCCGGGGACGAAACGCGCCCGCACGGGCGAACCATGGGGAGGGGCTGAATGGAATGGTATTACGCCCGGGGAAATGACCGTGTTGGCCCGATCGGCGAGGACGAATTCGAGTCATTGACCGCGGCGGGGGCCATCGACAACGCCACCCTCGTCTGGCACGCGGGGATGACCTCGTGGACCGCGTACGGCGTACTCGCCCCCGACCAACCCCCAGTGCCCGGCACCGCCGAACCGTCACCGGACGGCGCGGCAGACCGGCTCCAGCGGTGCATCGAGTGCGGCGACACCTTTCCCCAAGATGAACTCATCCACTATTCCGGCGCGTGGGTTTGCGGGCCCTGCAAACCCGTCTTCTTCCAGCGCGTGCGCGAGGGCGCGCCAGTCAAGGGGACGTTTCGCTACGGGGGATTCTGGATTCGCTTTGTTGCGAAGTTGGCCGATGGGATCATCTACTTTATCTTGGTCAACCTCCCGATGATTGCAATGGGATTCGGCGGCTCGATGTTCGATCCCGAGGCGGCATTCAATCTTGCCACTTTCCTGATTACTTCGCTGGTCGGGATGGCATTCAGTTTCACCTACCTGACATTCTTCATCGGCCGTTTCGGCGCGACGCCCGGCAAGATGATCTGCCGCCTCAAGGTCGTGCGGCCCAACGGCGAACCCGTCAC
>CANKTP010000230.1 GCA_947486375.1 Candidatus Hydrogenedentota bacterium
GTTCTCGAGTTTCGTCCCAAGGTCCTCGGAGACATACGTGCCGCCCGTGACGACCGCGATGTCGCGCAGGATTTCCTTGCGGCGGTCGCCGAAGGCCGGCGCCTTCACCGCGGCCACTTGCAACGCGCCGCGCAGGCGGTTGACCACCAGCGTCGCCAGCGCCTCGCCCTCGATGTCCTCGGCAATAATCAACAGCGGCTTGCCGCTTTGCGCTATCAATTGGAGCAAGGGAAGCATCTCGTGCATCGAGGTGACCTTCTTCTCGTGGCAAAGGATATAAGCGTCGTTGAGGACCGCCGTCATCGTCTCCGCCTTCGTGACGAAGTACGGCGAGAGATAGCCGCGATCGAACTGCATCCCGTCGACCACGTCGACCTCGGTGTGCAGCCCCTTGCCTTCCTCGATCGTGATCACGCCGTCGTCTCCGACTTTCTCGAGCGCGTCCGCGATCATGTCGCCGATTTCGACGTCGCCGTTCGAGGAGATGGTCGCCACTTGGGCAATCTCGTCCTTGTTCTTGATCTTCTTGCTCATCGCCGCGACTTCCGCGATGATCAAGTCGAGGGCCTTTTCCATCCCGCGCTTGAGCGCCATCGGGTTCGCGCCGGCCGTCACCTGCTTGAAGCCCGCATGAATCAGGCTTTGCGCCAGGACCGTCGCCGTCGTCGTACCGTCGCCCGAGTCGTCCTGCGTCTTGCTCGCCGCCTCGCGAATCATTCGCGCGCCCATGTTTTCCCAAGCGTCCTTCAGCTCGACTTCCTTCGCGACGCTCACCCCGTCCTTCGTGATGTTCGGCGCGCCGTACGATTTATCGAGCAGCACGGTGCGGCCCTTCGGGCCGAGGGTCGCCTTCACGGCGTTCGCCAACATGTCCACGCCCTTGAGCAGGGCGGCGCGGGCATCTTGGCCGTAGATCATTTGCTTTGCCATTGGATCGTTATCCTTCTTGGGTTGGATCTTGCGATAATCCGGACTCGTTGTCCGGGAAACCGGGCAGAAACGCCGCGCCGGTGGACCTTCGCATGCTATTAGCACTCTATACGGGCGAGTGCTGATATTAACACGCCGTCAAAGCCCTGTCAAGACTGACGCACAAAACCGCCAAGCGACGTTCGGTCAAGAGCGTAGGTCAAAAGAGAGGGGCATGATTCTCTCGGTACGAATGGGGTGGCGAGGACAGATCGGACTGACGATAACGAGCACAATGCAGGGAACAGCCGGCGCGAATACAAGGCCCGTTGGGCCGCAACCGCACCGCACCTCGCTTCGTCGAATTCGCGAACGATCAGGCCCGCCGTACCCACCGCCGCGACATCGCCAACAAAAGACCCGCGCACGCGATCGCAAGCACGTCGCCCGCGGCAAAGTCCCCCCTTGAAGGGGGATCGCCATTCCAGTCCCCCTTAGAAGGGGGATCAAGGGGGATGTTCACGCCAGCCCCGCACCCCTCGCCCTCTCCTTCACCTTCACCCTCGCCCTCGCCTTCGCCGCCACTCGGAATTCCGGGGTCAACCACCGTCAACCGCACCACGCCCTCCACCAGGTCCACACTACCTTCGAATCCCTCGGGAGCGACAGGGAAACTGACACTCGAGAAAGCGCCGGTGACGCCGCCCGTGAACTCAATCAATTGCAGTTGCTGGTTTTCGGCCAGGACGAGGTCCGTGGGAATTTCCACGAGCAGTTCGCCCGACAGCGTAGTCGCGCCCAGCACCTCGAGCGCGGGTATCGAGGGATCGTCCACTTCGATGGTCACCAAGGCCTCCGGGCCGATGGCGAGATTCCCGTCGATCATCGCCGGGCCGGGGTCGAGCTCGTCTTCGTCGCTGGCGCGAGCAATCCGCAGCTCGCCGTCCACGATCATTTCGGCCAGCGCCTTTTGGGTGGACCCTTTTGGGAATAGAGGAATCCCGCGCACACTGCCGAGGCGTTCCACGATAAGGTTGCCCAACGCGCCGACACGTACGATAGGCGAGGCGAGTTCCCCAAGGTTTTGGACCGTGGCGATGCCGAACGCTAATTCAACGCCAATGTTCGTCTCATCGCTTGCCTCAATCCGGCAATCGCGCCCCACAACCAGGCTGCCCCCGTTGCTGCCGCCGGCAAGATTCCCGGCGCCACCGACAAAAATGTTCGGGGCACCCAAAAACGAACCCGTGCGCGTGGTGACAATCCCGTTGGCGCGGATACCGATAGTCAGGTCCCCGCCCATTTGCATACCCCCGCCAGCGATGTCGACCTCGCCGAACCCGTCCAAGCCAACATCTGCCCCGGCAATGTTCGCGACCCCATCCACGCCCACTTCCAACTTCCCCCTGGAACCGCTCTCCACCCCCAACGTGAGCGGACCGCCACACGTGAAAATGGAGCCGGCCGCCACCTTGACAAGCCCGATCGTCCCCACACCCACCTTGGCTTCAGAACACCCCACCTCCGCATCGTTCCTAATGTCGAGTGTTCCGCCCGGCCCGGCCACAACCCCACCTCGAGGACACCCGCCACAAGCCTCGTGCCCAAATTCTCCAAATCCACTTCGCCCCCCGCACCGAACCCGATGGTGGTCGCGGGACTGCTCACGTTTCCAGCAGTCACAAACAGGAAGCCCGGACCCAAGCCCCCCACGACAAGAGACTCCGAAAGGGTCAATGCCGCGCCGAGACCGGAAATCAGCATCGAGGCCTGGGCCCCAGGAATATCGCCGATAAATGCCGAAACGGCGAGTAACTCATTCGTGGGCGGATCGGCACCGAGTTCCACAGTGGCGCCGCTTCCGATAAACAAGGAGCCCGACAAGCCGTCCGAACCAGTACCCGCCAGGGTCAGCGTATCGCCGGCGAGATGCACCGTGTCCCCGCGAAACGTGGCGGTGTCAACCGTATTGTCGAGGTAAAACACGGTGTAGTCCTGACCGCCGCCAAGGCCGAAAAAAACGTCATCGCAACCGGTGCTGGGGTTACCCGGAAATCCACCCGAGAGCCAGTTGTCGTCATCGGTGAAAATGCCGCCCCCGGGGTTGATCCAATTAAATTCGCACGACACCGGCTCACCAATGGTTAGAGACCATGTTGAGCCTAATGTCGAGGAGTTGGCGAAGGGGCCGCGGAGCTCCACGTCATCTCCGTTCCTTGCGAACGACATCTCAGACATCTGCACCGTATAAGTGCCGACTGGCAAAGTGAAATCCAAGGCCAAAGTTTCCGATGGCTGACAGACTCCATCGCATCCGCAGCCAGGTCGTAGTATAGAGCATAATGCCAATGCGCTTTCGCTGAAAAACGCGCCGCCTACATTATTTATAGTGATTGTGTGACTCACATCTGAGAAACCTCTCGGGTCGCCGGACACCGCATGCTCAACAGTCGCTTCATAATGAAATCGTACAGGCGCCCCAATCACTTCGAATTCAACGTTAGTTTGGCGTGATGCTTCGGCAAGTCCTGAGACAAATGGATCCTCGCCGCATCCTCCGCTTACAACTTGTGTATCAAAAGTAGTTGTGCCAAAAGCAGTTATGGACGACCCGTCAACGGCCTTATTAAGGTTAACGCTTGTACTTACTACTGAGGTGGCAACACCAGCCCCCTCATCCGACGTTAGCGTGAATTCCTTCTCAAATGTGCCCGTAAAACCTTCGGGGATTCCCTCATCTCTTTGGGCAGGCACAAAAGACTCGCAATCCGAATTAACATCCGTTTTGGCATGCGCTCCCACGCTAGAGGCAGTTAGCGACAACTGCGCATCCGCCTCCACGCAAAATAACGCGACGAGAGGCAAGAAAAAAGAACGCGCGCGCATTTTCGATGGTAGTGTAAAAATGTTTCTGTAAATAGGGCTGGTCAAAAAGGCCATCGTTTGCTCTGATCTTGGTGATTGCGAAACAGCCAAGCTCAGAAAGGAGCAAACGATGACCAAGGTCAATAATGGTGGGTATCTGGCCGAGATTCAAGAACA
>CANKTP010000231.1 GCA_947486375.1 Candidatus Hydrogenedentota bacterium
CATGGGTTACGGGTTGCTGGCGGGGAAACGCGGCGTGGTCATGGGTGTCGCGAACGAGCGTTCGATCGCGTGGGGATGCGCGCGGGCGTGCGCGGAGGAGGGGGCGGAGTTGGTGTTCAATTACTTGGGCGATGCGCAGGAGAAACGGGTGCGCGGCCTGATCGCCGAGATTCCGGGGGCGACGTGCCGTCCGTGCGACGTGACCAAGGACGAGGACATCGCGGCGTTCTTCGGGGCGATTGCGGAACAGTGGGGCTCGCTCGATTTCCTGGTGCATTCGCTGGCGTATGCGGACAAGGCGGACTTGGCGGGGCGGTTCGTGGACACGCCGCGGGCGAATTTTTCGATGGCGCTCGATATCTCGGCGTATTCGCTGGTCGCGCTGGCGCGGGCGGCGGAGCCGTTGTTCACGCCGGCGGCGAGTGTCGTGGCGATGACGTATTACGGCGCGGAAAAAGTCGTGCCGAAATACAACGTGATGGGGGTCGCGAAGGCGGCGCTGGAGGCCTCGGCGCGGTACCTTGCCGCGGACCTCGGGCCGAAGGGCGTGCGGGTGAACTGCATCAGCGCCGGCCCTGTGCGGACGTTGTCGTCCGCGGCGTTCCCGGGGTTCCGCCACATGCTGGGCGTGACGGAGCAAGTGGCCCCGCTGCGGCGTAACATCACGACGGACGACGTGGCGCGGACGGCGGTGTACCTATTGTCGGATTTCGCCTCGGGGGTGACGGGCGAAGTGCTGCATGTGGACGCGGGGTATCATGTCTTGGGGATGTTCGCGGCGCCGGAATGAGGGCGTGCGCGTCAACGTCACTCAAGTCGCGCGTCATTTTGGCGATGGGGCCTTGGGCCCCCCGGTCGAGGGCTTTGCGCGCGTGTACCAATAGGCCCAAAGGATGGGTAATGCTTGCATGGGCAGCCGGACGTACATCGCGGTCGCGGAGCCGTACTCGGCGAAGCGTTCGGGTTGAAGGGCCATGCGCAGGTTGGCGGGGAACACGGCGATCATGAGGGCGATGACGGCCCATCCGCCCCATCGCGAGGTCTTGGGAATCGCGAGCAGGAGTCCGCAGGCGATTTCGGCAACGCCGCTGAGGTAGACGAGCGCGAGGGGGAAGGGCAGGAAGTCCTCGAGCATGGGCGTGAAGAATGGGGTATTCGTGAAGTGGGTTACACCGGCGAGAATCAAGACGCCGGCCAAGAGATAGCGCAGTCCCGTTTTAATGTATGCCATTCGGATTTCTCCTCTTAGTTTTTATTGGCGTTCCATCCACGCGGCGATTTCCTGGACTTGATCGGGGCCGATGTCGTGGCCGCCGTCGAAGTAGTGGGTGGTGGTGTCGTAGCCGTGGGCGCGCAGGGTGGCGACGCCTTCCTCGGCCTTGGCGAAGCTCATGGTGGTGTCGTCGCGGCCGTGAACGATCATCGCGGGGAAGCGCGTGAGCGAATCGAGGCGCTCGGCGACGTCGGGCGGGAGATCGCCGCCGCAGGCGATGACGCCGCGGGGCGCGACGATTCCCGAGGCGCCGAAGCGGAACGCGAGGGCGGTGCCCTGACTGAAGCCAAGGCTGAATACACGGTCCCGGTCGAAGGTGTATTCGCCCTCGATGCGTTCCATAAGCTGGGCCATGTAGTCCATGAGATCCGGAATGGAGTTCTCGCGTCCGTGGCGCGTCATCCAGGTGAAGCCGACCTTGCCGGTCTCTTGCCAATAGAACTGGTTCGGGCCCTGGGGGGCGACGATGAGGTAATTGCGATCGGCCAGGGGGGCGAAATTGCGGATGAATCCCTTGCAGGACTGGCCGTAACCGTGCGCGGCGATGAGCAAGGCGGGGGGCTTCGGGTGCGTTCCCGCGGGTTCGATGACGGCGTAATAGACGCTATGCCGGATGTGCATGTGCCCGATGCGGATGTCTGCAGGGGCAGCGCTTTGCTCGGAAGTCAGCATGGGATTGGAGGGCTCCGTTGGTAAAGGCAGAAGGGTACGGTTTTTTTGGGGGCGCATCAACTTGGCGCGTGGTCGGTTGGGTGGGGATGGACGATATGGGCGGGGAAGGCCGTGTTATACTGGCTTTTTCCCCGGAGCATCTGAATGAACGCTTGCGTCTTGCATGCCGTTGGCGATTTGCGTTTTGAAGAGCTGCCCGTGCCGGTGCCGAAGCCCGGCTTTGCGCTGATTCGAGTGGCGGCCTGCGGTGTCTGCGGTTCGGATGTGCCGCGGGTGTTCTCGAGGGGCACGTACCGTTTCCCGACGATCATTGGGCACGAATTCGCGGGGGTCGTGAGCGAGACTGGGGCGGGGGTTGAACCGTCGTTGAAGGGGTGCCGGGCGGCCGTCTATCCCCTGCTTGCCTGCGGGACCTGCACGTCGTGCCAGTCGGGCGACATGATCTTGTGCGAACGATACGATTATCTCGGGTCGCGGTCGGACGGCGGATTCGCGGAGTATGTGTGCGCGCCGGTCGAGAACCTCACGCCGGTGCCGGAGGGGCTGTCGTTCGAGGAAGCGGCAATGACCGAACCGGCGGCGGTGTCGTTGCATGCGTTGCGCCGGGTGAACTTGCGCGGGGGCGATCATGTGGCTGTATTCGGTGCCGGGCCGATCGGGCTTCTGGCGGCGATCTGGGCGCGGGCCTTGGGTGCGGCCTCGGTCACGGTGTGCGACGTGGATCCCGCGAAGGTCGAGTTCGCGCGCGCGTTGGGTTTCGATTTGGCGTGCAATCCGGCGACGCAGGATGCGGTGGAATTTGTGCGCGCGCATGCGCCGCGCGGGGCGGACGTGGTCGTCGAGGCCTCGGGGAGCGCGCGCGCGCTGCAACAGGGAATTGGCGCGGCGGCCAAATCGGGCCGCGTGGCGCTGTTGGGAAATGCCGCGGGCGACATGGGGATCGATGCCGACACCTATGGGCAGATTTTGCGCAAACAACTGAGCCTCTCGGGATCGTGGAATTCAGAGCAGGGAGACACGCCCCGGGACGAATGGCGATTTACGGTGGAATCGATGGCTTGCGGGCGAATTGACGTGAAGCCGTTGATCACGCACCGGGTCGGGCTTGGCGAGGTGCCGGGGGCGATCGCGATGATGCGTGACCGGCGGGAGCGTTTTTGCAAGGTGATGTATGTGGCGGGAAGGAAGGCGGCAGATGTGGGATAGGACTTATGGGACGTATGGGACCTATAGGACTTATGGAACCAATGGAGGAGTTTGCGACTTTTGTCGGCGGCGTCTTCACAGGGGGACTTGCGAGGGGCACACGATTGTGCCCGGAGTGCAATCGATAATTCGAAATCGGAGAACTATTCGTGAAGGCCATTGTATTTGAAGGAATCGAGTCGCTTGTCCTGAGGGACGTGCCGATGCCGGAGGTGGAGGCGGACGGGGTGTTGGTGAAGGTGCATTCTTGCGCGGTGTGCGGGTCGGATCTTCGGACGTATCGTCACGGGAACACGCGGGTGGCGCCGCCGGCGATCCTTGGGCATGAGGCGGCGGGCGAGATTGTGGCGGTGGGAAAGAACGTGACGCGATTCTCCGTGGGCGACCGGGTCGCGTTGGGGGGCGACGTGCCTTGCGGGGAGTGCGTGTTTTGCGAGGCGGGGATCGGGAACAATTGCCAGATCAATTACGCGATGGGGTACCAATTCCCCGGGAGTTTCGCGGAGTACGTTCATTTGAACCGGACGGTCGTCAATCACGGTCCGATTCATGTTGTCCCGGATCATGTCACGCTTGAGGAGGCGGCGTTGGCCGAGCCGCTGGGGTGTATTTTGAACGCATTGGAATTGTGCAGCGTGAAGTTCGGGGACACGGCGGTGGTCATCGGCACCGGTCCACTCGGGTGCATGATCTGCGAGACGGTGCGGCGGATGGGCGCGACGAAAGTCATCGCGATCAATCGCTCGCGGCCGCGCTTGGAGCAGGCGAGGAAATTCGGGGCGGACGTGACGATTTGCTC
>CANKTP010000232.1 GCA_947486375.1 Candidatus Hydrogenedentota bacterium
CAAATATGCCTGTCGAGGCGCGGCGAGTAATCGGAAGTCGCCGCGTGCTGTCCCACAGGCTCGCAAAGCAGTCATCCAGTCGATCCGCGTCCAAATGCAGGCCCGCACAAACCCGAAGAACCGCGTGAAGCTGTGGGGCCATTGGCTTGCATGGGCCAGGAAGCGCAGTAGGACGTACAGGAGCAGGGCTGTCCATACCTGCCACTGGATGGCGTTCTTGCTGTGCCCGAGGAAGTCGCACAATTGCAGGCACTGCTTGATCTGCTTGAAGAAGGCCTCGATGGCCCAGCGGTGCTTGTACAAGTCGGCGATGGTGGACGGCGCCCACTCGAGGTTGTTGGTGAGGAATTCCATCTCGACGTCCTTGCCGTCGCGCTCGACGATGGCGCGCACCCGGCGCAGGGGTTTGGGGTAACGGGCGTACGTGGCGGGGGTGCGCAACACGACTTCGTCGTCGCGAAGCATGCGGCCCTGGGCGCGGGCGACGCGGCGCTTGACGCAGCGGGTCTTGAGGTTGTCCTTGGCGCGCGTCACCCAGAACGCGCCGCGCGCGTCCAGGTCATGCAGGTGCTCGAAGTCCACGTAGGCCTTGTCAAACAAGGCGATTTCGCCCGCGCCGATGTCCGCGCACAACTCGCGCGCCCGCTTGTTATCGTTGTGATGGGCGGTGTCGACGATGGCAAACTTGGGGAGGAAGCTTTGCAGGTCAAGGCGCAGGTGCAACTTGGCCGCGGCTTTTTTCCGGCGGTGGCGCGCCCAGTCGATGCAATTGGCGACAAGCTGGATCGTGGTCGAGTCCACGGCATGGATCACTCGGTTCAAGCGCCGCGGGAACCCCTTGTACGTCTTGCCGCCGAAGCGGGGCGACAAGGTCTTGAGATGATCGAGCACCGCCCAGAACAAGTCCTCGGCCATCTTGGTCACGCCGTTGGCGTGATTCGCGTGCGAAAGCGTGTTGCGAGGCGGCGCCGTCGCCCCGCGAATCGCCGACAGCGGGCCCTTGTGGAGCCGCAGGCCGTCGCTTACGTTGTTAAGCCCGATGGCATGCGAGAGTTGTGCGTAGAGCAGCGCCACCACGTGGCTCCATGGCGTAAACGTGCGTGCCTGCTCATCGATGCCATGGACACGCGCCAACTTCGCGACCAAGTGCCCAGGAATCAGATCGCAGACTTGCTTCAATGTGCTAAACTTCGATCGGGCCGATGGGTTGGACATGATGCTCTCCTCCGTGCGCGTCGCGCTGGTTTCCAAGGAGGGTTCTACGCCAGCCACCGGCCCTTCTTCAATAATCCCATGGGACGACTGTGGCTTTTACAGAAACTTCTTGACACCGGCGCCCAGGCGTAGGGGACATTTCTATCGAGTTTAACCAGAGGACATTTCTATCGAGTCTTGACATCCCATTGGCCGTTCTTTGACATACGCAACCGACCTGCGATAGACTCAAGGTGCTGCTCGGAGAGCGTAATCGCTCTCCTTTTTCATGTTTCGCCAGCGATCTTTCCCGGACGGGTAGCTCAGTCGGTAGAGCATCGGACTTTTAATCCGGTGGCCGCGGGTTCGAGTCCCGCCCCGTTCACCATCTTTTCTCTTGGTAGTCCCTATTGAATTCGACCGTCTCTGGACGCTTCGGATTTTGGTGGCGGGCACCGGCTCTCCGCCGTGCGAGTGCCATGAAGCGCGGCCAGTGTCCGTGCGTGGCTGGGGGGAGGATGTTAGCAGTGGGTCCCGCATCGCCTCGCATGCGCGGCGAATATTCTGACGCCAATGGCGCCCTCGCGCGCTAATGCCAAAAATGGCGCTTGGCGTTGTTCTTGATGGAGGCGACGAGGGCGGCCTGCTCGTCGCGCTTGAGGCGGCGGGTGAGTTCCTGGGTGTAGGTCTCCCAGGAAAACTTGAGGACCTCGGCCTCGCCGTTGGCCATCGCGGTGGCGGTCCAATCGGTCCCGCGATCGGCCTTGTTCGGGAAGATGCCGATGATGTCGGGGGCGACAACTTCCTTCTCGTTCTTGTCGCTGCGGAAGAGCTTCAGGCTTCCCTTGACCACGAGATACCCGGAACCGTTGCAGCGGGTGTTCTGGTTGAAGAGCGTGTCCACGCCCTTGATGCTGAGGCGTTCGGTGATCGAGGGAAAGGCGAGGCTGGCGCGGAGACGTATCTCCGGCGACAGATCGGCGAACATCCCGAGCTCGAGGATATTCTTGAATTCGAAGCGCTCCCACACGACGCGCTCGATGGCGGTTTGGAAGGCCAGGAGCGCGTCGGCGGACATGCACTCCTTCGCGCGCGTGTAGAGATCGCCCCAGTAGAATTGGAGCGCGACGGCGCCGGCCTTGGAACGTACCGAGGCGGAGCGCACGTCGGCGGAGCGGAATTGGGCCATCTCGCCCAGGAGCGCGGGACCGTTCAACTCGATGCCATCGGACTTGCCGCCCTCGAGCACGGCGGTGCCGTCGAGGAGGACGAACCCGGTATCGAAGGAAAGATATCCCCCGTGAATGAGCACTTCGCCCTCGGGGTAGGACAACATGTCGGAAACATCGAGAAACACCTTGGCCACGCTGGCCCGGACGGCCGCATCCAAGGATTGTAGAAGTGGCAACTGGACGATTTTCGACTCCGCTAGCTCGGCTTCCAAGACAAGGCTCCCTCTATTTGCCGTTCAATTGACCAGATCAGACAAGCACTGTACTCGCGCCGCGACCGCGATTCAATGCGCCATTCCGGATACTTTTTCTTCCGGCGAGGAGGCAGGCCAACGATAGCCGGCCGCGCGGCGAAACCTTTCGATGCGGCAAGCCCTCCAGAATTGTTATCATCCGAGTGTCTTCCTGTTTCCGCCAATGCCGGGGTGAGTTGTGACCACGTTATTCGATGAACTTACATGGCGCGGGTTTGTCCACCAAACGACCCACGACCAGCTCAAGGACTTGCTCGAGCGCGAGACCTTTACCCTCTATGCCGGGTTCGACCCCACGGCGGACAGTCTCCATATTGGCAGCTTGCTCCCCATCATGGGCCTGGTCCATTTCCAGCGGGCGGGTCACCGTCCCATTGCACTGGTGGGCGGCGGCACGGGGATGATCGGGGACCCCAGCGGCAAGTCGCAGGAACGGCAACTGCTCGACGAGGCGGCGATCGCGCGCAACGTTTCCGGCGTCGAGGCCCAGCTCCGGCGCTTTCTCCGCTTCGATGGGGAAGCCCCCGCGATCATCGTCAACAACGCCGATTGGCTGGGCCAGCTGCTGTTGGTCGATTTCTTGCGCGACATCGGCAAGCACTTTTCGGTCAATGCGATGATGGCGAAAGATTCGGTGCGGTCGCGCCTGGAAGACCGGGACCACGGCATCAGTTACACGGAATTTTCGTACCAATTGTTGCAGGCCTACGACTTTCTTCAACTTTTCGACGTCCATGGGTGCCGGCTCCAAATTGGCGGCAGCGACCAGTGGGGCAACATCACCGCGGGCATGGACTTGACGCGGCGGCTGCGCGAGGGGGCGACGACCTTTGGCCTTACCTTTCCGCTCATCGCCAAGGCCGACGGCTCGAAGTTCGGCAAGACGGAGTCGGGCAATGTGTGGCTCGACCCGGCGCGGACCTCGCCCTACCGCTTCTATCAGTTTTGGCTGAACCAAGCGGACGCCGACACGCCGCGATACCTGCGGTTCTTCACGCTTCTCCCGCGCGAAGAGATCGAGTCGATCGAGCGCGAACTTTCCGCCGCGCCCGAGAAGCGCAGTGCGCAGAAGCGGCTCGCCGAGGAGGTCACCCGCATGGTCCACGGGGAGGACGCCCTCCGCGGAGCGCTAGCGGCCACGGCGGCCATGTTCGGGGGAGAACTCACGGGGCTTGACGACGCCACGCTCGAGGACATATTCGGCGAAATGCCCTCGAGCCGCCTGCCTCGCGCGGTGTTGTCGGAAG
>CANKTP010000233.1 GCA_947486375.1 Candidatus Hydrogenedentota bacterium
ACCAGATGATCAAGGACCACCGGACGGGAGTCGAGACCGGCAGCGTGGACCGCGTGCTGGACGGCGACCTCGAGATGTTTGTCGAGGGCTATCTCAAGTGGCGCCTCGGGCGCTCGCGCCCGAGCGACCCCGGCATGAATTGACCCAAGGAGAAATTTGGGACAGTCACCTATTATTCGATTCGAGAACGGTTCGCGTGAGCTTGAGGCGGCTCGAATCGGCACGTTGAATCAACGTACACGTACGATGTCGAATAATGGGTGACTGTCCCTAATTTCTCCGACGAGGACTAGGATCATGAATCATCCGATAGACGAACTGCGCCAACACCGGCTCGACAAGCTCGAGCGCATTCGCGCGCGGGGCGACGAGCCGTACAAGTATTCCTTCCAGCGCTCGTGTACGGTCGCGGAAGCGCGGCTCGCCCTCGAGCAAGCGGAGTCCGCGGCTGGCGAGGGCCAGGAAATAACGCCGATCCCGGCGACCCTCGCGGGACGACTGGTCGCGTTGCGCAAGCAGGGCAAGAGTTCGTTCGGCAACATTCGCGACGAACGCGCGGCCATCCAACTTTTCTTGAACCAGAATGTATTGGGCGAGGAGACCTACGAGGCCCTGAAGGACCTCGACATTGGCGATTTTGTCGGCGCCACCGGCCACGTGAAGCGGACGCGCACCGGCGAGATCACGCTGTTTGTCGAGCGGTATGAAATTCTATCGAAATCGATGAAAGCCCTGCCCGAGAAATATCACGGGTTGACAGACGTCGAGACGCGGTATCGCCAGCGTTATCTCGACATGGTCGCGAACCCGGAAGTTCTCGACCGGTTTCGCGCCCGCATCGCGATGATCAACGCGATGCGCGAGTTCCTTGTGGCGCGCGGATACCTCGAAGTCGAGACCCCGATGCTTCACCCGATTCCCGGCGGGGCGACGGCGCGACCGTTCATCACCCATCACAATACCTACGACCGGGATCTCTACCTGCGGATCGCGCCCGAACTGTACCTCAAGCGGCTGATTGTCGGCGGGTTCGAGAAGGTGTTCGAGATCAACCGGAACTTCCGCAACGAGGGCGTGGACACCCGGCACAATCCCGAATTCACCATGCTCGAGTTGTACGAGGCCTACCAGGACTACAACGGTCTCATGGTCGCGACCGAGGAACTGTTCTGCGCGGCGATCGAGGGCGTGCTCGGGACACTCGAGTTCGACTACCAGGAAGACCGCATCGTCGCGACGCGCCCGTGGAAACGGCTGGGCCTGTTCGAGGCCATCCGCGAGTATGCGGGAATCGATCTCGAGCGGACGCGCGACCGCGACGCGGCGGCGGCGTTGGCGAACGGGGCCGGCGTCCATGTCGACGCGTCGATGGGCTACGGGAAGATCGTAGACGCGGTCATGTCGGAGAAAGTGAAGCCCCAGTTGGTGCAGCCCACGTTTCTGTACGACTATCCGATCGAGATTTCCCCGCTCGCGAAAAAGAAACGCGGGAACCCGGATTTGACCGAGCGGTTCCAAGTTTTTATCGGGCGGCTCGAGTTGTGCAACGCATTCTCCGAGCTGAACGACCCGATCGATCAGCGAGAACGGTTCGAGGCGCAGGTGGCGCTGCGCGAGAAGGGCGACGACGAGGCGCAGTATCTCGACGAGGACTACATCGCGGCGCTCGAGATCGGCATGCCCCCGACGGCGGGCCTCGGCATCGGGATCGACCGGCTCGCGATGTTGCTGACGGACTCGGCGTCGATCCGGGAGGTGATTATCTTCCCACAGCTGCGCTCGATCGAGTAGCGTGCCCGCTTAACGCGGGTCGTGGTTCATGATCTGCCGCCTGAGCCGGAGGATAACGGCGCAACGCTCGCTGATCTGGAGCACCGCCCTCGACAATACCTCCATCATGCGGTCGTCGGCCGCGCCCGACGACACCCGGCGGCCGATCAGGTCATAGCATGTCGCCACGAGGTCCATCTCCGCGAAGGTCAGTTCGCCCACGCGGTCCGTGACGCATTTCTCCAAGGCTTCGCGGAGGAGTAGCTGGGTGCGCGGATGCGCATCTTCTGCATTGGGCGGCGGCGAGGCACCGGGTTTTTCCGCAAAATCCTCGACCTTGGACTCGAGCGACTTTCGGTCGTCCTCCGGGAGCCGCGCGGGATTGGCGGAAAGCGAACTACGGACCAGCGCCGCTTCCTGCAAGTTGAGTTCCCGTGACGGCTCGTCTGTCCCCGAGAGCACCCGTTTCGTTTCCTGCGCGAAGGACTCGGCGATGTGCGCGGTGTCTTCCGAGGTGATCTCGGCGTGCTCCGCCTCGGCAATCTTCAGGCGGTATTCGAGCAAGTTCCGCCCGCAGCGGTTCAGGCTGCTCTTGGTCTTCGTCAACGACGCCTCGAGCTCGTCGATCTTGGCGTTCCACCGGCGCTTCTCGGCCTCGTCCGGGGCTTCGTCGCGCTTCTGGTCGGCCTTGAGCAGCAGTTCTCTCAGGCGCAGGACCGCCTCGCGCAGGGTGTGCTCCTCGTCCTCGAACACGTCGAGGTTGCGGCGCATCTGTACGAGCGTCTCAGCCATCGGGTCCTTGATCCGTCCCTTCAGAAGTCGTCATTTGCATGGACCGGCATCGGGCTTCACGCGAACTTCCGCCCCAACCAATCCACGAGGATGGCGTTGAGCTCGTCCGGCTTTTCCTGTTGGGTCCAATGGCCGCAGTCCGCAATCGTCTTCTTCTCGAGGTCCGGGCAACGCGCCTCCATTCCATTGGCGGAACTCGGGGGAAGGACCACGTCGTTCGCCGCGCCCACATACAGGCAGGGCTTGTCGATCTTGTAGACCAAGTCCTTGGTCGTTTCCCAGTTCCGGTCGATATTCCGGTACCAGTTAATGCCGCCGGTGAAGCCGGTTCGCGTGTAGGTTGTGACGTAATGTTCCAACGCTTCGTCCGAAAGCACGAGATGCCCATCCGGTGCCTCGGGTCGTTCGAGCCACTTGAGAAGCTCGAAGCGGCGCTCGGGCGAGTCGGGCGGTAGCTTCGCAAATTCCGCCGGGTCCGTGATGCGCCCGCCCGTCCGCATCAACACCGCGAAGGTTTTGCGCACGTCCTTCGCGAGGGCGGCATCGGCCACCCCCGGTTCCTGGAACGCGACAATGTACATGTCCTTCCCCATCGCCGCCTCGAGCATCTTGAGCGGCGGCGCGGGCGGGCGCGGCGAGAATGCGGTGTTGACGCCAATCACGCCCGCGACCCGATCGGGGTATAGGAGCGGCATCATCCACACGATGAACCCGCCCCAGTCGTGGCCACAGAAAACCGCCTTCTCGATCTCGAGCGCGTCGAGCATCCCGGCGAGGTCGCCGCAGAGATGCTGGATGGAGTAGGCGGAGATTTCCTTTGGCTGATCCGTGCCGCCGTAGCCCCGTTGGTCCGGAGCGATCGCACGGAATCCCGCCTTGGCCAGCGCGGGTAGTTGGTGCCGCCAAGAGTAGCCCAGTTCCGGAAAACCATGACAAAACACCACGGGGAACCCTGTTCCCTGCTCGTGGACCGCCATGCGAATTCCGTTCGTCTCGACGAACTTCGCCTCCGGGAACGCCTCGGAGGGGGCTGCGGATGCGGTCCGGGGCATCGCAAGAATCCCGGCAACCCCGGCGGATGCGGCCAGAAAACTTCTCCGGGTCAATCGAATATTCGGCATGGTCAAATACTCCTCGATACAGAAAAGCTGAATGGGTGCGAACGCATCGATGCTACTCTGCACGATATCGGCGGACAAGTCCACCCTTCGACCCAGAATCCGCACGTAGGGACTGAATTCGCGTACGACGGCCCGTGGTTTCCCCGCTGGGAGACCGCAGGGCGCGGCAGTTGGCGCCGCCGGGGAGCATTCGGGGCGGGGAGGTGCGCGGTGGAGGGGAATTCGGGCAGGCTACGGTTC
>CANKTP010000234.1 GCA_947486375.1 Candidatus Hydrogenedentota bacterium
ATTTCGATGCGGGTCCCGTTGAAGGGCCAGTTCGGAAGCTCGTCGCGGTCCCGAAATTCCATCGTGCTCTTCTTCATGTACGGCGACCAGAGAGACTGCTCGAAGGCCATGGTGACGCCGTCGAAGTCCCAGTTCACGACTTGCGTGTCCGGGGTCTCCTGGTCGTCGTCGTAATAATGAATTCCCCCGGCGGCGGTGACCGATTTCGGGTAGGCCTTGTCGATCATCCAGCGCGCGATGTCCATCTGGTGGACGCCGTCGTTGATGATGTCTCCGCCGGAATAGACCCAGAACCAGTGCCAGGCATAGTGAAAATGGTTTTCGTTGAACGCCCGCATGGGCGCGGGGCCGAGCCACATGTCGTAGTCGACGCCCTCGGGCGGCGTGCCGTCGGGCCGCTTCCCGATGGTCGGGCGCAGCTTGCTGTTGAGCACGCGCACGAAATGCACGTCGCCGAAGTCCTGCGAGCGAATGTACTCGAAGGCCTTTCGGCAATACTCCGCGCTTCGGTTCTGCGCGCCGACCTGCATGACGCGCTTATACTTCCGCGCGGCCTCGATCATCTTCCGGCTTTCCCAGATGCTGTGCGAGGTCGGCTTCTCGACGTACACGTCCTTCCCCGCCTGGCATGCGAGAATGGCCCCGAGGGAGTGCCAATGGTCCGGCGTCGCCATGACGACGCCGTCGACCTCCTTGTCATCGAGCATGTGCCGGAAATCCTGCAAGGCCTTCGGGCGCGCGCCGGATTCTTTCTCGACCCCTGCGGCGGATGCCTCGACGCGGCGCATGTCCGGATCGGCGATATACCGAATCTCGACATCGTCGCGCTTGGCGAATTCCTGCGCGAGGAAACTGCCGCGTCCTCCCGCGCCCATGAATCCTAGAATGACGCGGTTATTCGCGCCTTGGGCCTTGGCGGAGATGTTGGCCCCCAATGCCGCGGTGGCGAGGGCAGTGCCTTGGAGAAAAGTGCGTCGGTTCACGGTGGATCCTCCCGTTGTTGGGAAGTCATTATAGCGGCCCGAACGAGGAGAATGCGCCCCGGAACGAACGGCGGAGCGATACACCGACGGCTGAAGTTCCGATTAAGCTCCTCGTGCCCTGACGCTGCAAGATGTGCCGATTCGGTCGCCTAGATGTAGTCCCGGGACCGTTGCCCGATGCACCGGAGCGCGGCGGATCCGGCCAGCGACAGCACAAAGGCCAGAAGCGCCCATGACCAAGGAGATAACGGGAGAGGAGGCGTATCCAGATTGTCATTCGGATCCGAACCAAGCGCCACTTCCGTCCCATCGTTCACCCCGTCGTCGTCGCTGTCCGCGTCATTGGGGTTGGTCCCGGTGTCTGCGTTGTCGACAAAGATTCCCGTGTTCGTCTCGTAATCGTCCGGCAATTGGTCCCCGTCCTCGTCAGCCGCAAGGTACACGCCCGTGTTATTTCCGTTCGCTCGTTCCGTGGCGCCGCAGTTTCCGGAACAATCGATTCCGTTGCCCACGGGATGACTCAGCAGGATGACGCCGTCTCCGGCGGCGTTGGCATCGTATGCAGCCAAGGTGCTCGAGCCTCCGCCATCCATGTTTAGGCCGTTGTGGGCGCCAAAGTGCCTAAGCCACGCGCCGACTTCCTCGGTCGTGGCGCCTTCGCTGAATCCGGCCCGGCGCCCATCGACAATGAGAAAATATGCGAAGCGCCCGTCCTCGGAAATCCCGATGCCCGTGCGAGGGTGCAGGTCGTTTCCGGCGGGTACGGTGGCGCCGTCCACCAATACGAAACTAAATCCGCTGACGGCGGTCCGTACACCGCCAAGGTTGGGCAAGCCGGGGGTGACGGTCATCGTGTGGTCGTCAAAAACAACAAACGAAGGTTCCCCTGTTGGAGGAGAGACCAAGACGCCATCGGAAACGGCAAGCCCCGTCAAGTCGGTCAGCGTTTCGGTGTTGAATGGCGCCGGCCACGGCTGAAATCCGTCGCCATTAATCGCGACGACCACGTCTCGTCCGTTCTCCCGCGATTCTCGCATGAAGTTCCGGGTAGTCTTCCTAACAGTCTCACTGAGGTTTTCGACATATGCGTCCGCGCGACCGGTGGTGGTGAAGCGGACCCACTTGTTGTGGCTGTCGATACGCAGGCAGTGTATTTCGATGGGGCGCGGTTCGGAGACCGTGGTCGAGGTGTATTGAATACCCGAATGCGAGGGCAAAACCTGGCTCCAGTCGTAATTTCCCTCCTGTGCCGAAATTGGGAAAAATGAGAGAAGGCCGATTATCATTGCTTTGTTGCGCATTTCCAGGTGCTCCTAGTGTATTGACTCATATATACGGCGACTTATCACGGGTTGCCGGAAACCTTGATTTCTTGGAGGAATCCACCTTACCCGTCATTCCGGCGAAAGAGGTCGGCCAAAAAGATTCCGCCCATACATTCCCCTGGCTTCGAAAAAGTTCCCGCTCGGTCCTCCGTCGAATTCAACGGGTGGATTGCCGCGATTCCAGCTCCGCCCATCGGGCATACAATCTTTCGACCCGGTTACGCACCGACTCTAGCTCGGCGAGGGTTTGTTGGATGTGGGCATGGTCTGGACCATAAAAGCCGGGCTGCACGACGAGGGCCTCGATTCGGGCAACCTCCGCTTCCGCCGCATGGATGGTGTCCTCCATGGTGCTGAGGTCTTGCTGGTCTTTCCACGACAGCTTCCCGGTCGCGGCCTTCGCGGGCGCGGACGGTGCCACGGGAACCGGCGCGGGCAGGGGGGCCGTGGCCGCCTCCTCGCGCTTGCGTTCCTTGAACGCGAGGTAGTCGTCGTAGTTCCCGGTGACGTACGTGAGTTCGCTGGCGTCCTCGAAGACAATGACGTGGGTGCAAAGCCGGTTCAGGAAGTATCGGTCATGGCTGACGATGATGGCGCAACCGTCGAAGTCCTCGATGGCCTCCTCGAGCACGCGCAGCGTCGGAAGGTCCAGATCGTTGGTCGGTTCGTCGAAGACGAGGAAGTTGCCGCCTTGCAAAAGTTTCTTCGCGAGATACACGCGATTGCGTTCGCCGCCGGAGAGGTTGCGCATGGGCATGCGGACCGTGTCCATGTCGAAGAGCATGCTTTGGAGATAGGCGGGGACGTGGATGCGCAGGCCGTTGATCTCCCAATACGTCGCGCCATTGGACACGTAGTCGAGGATGGTCTTGGCGGGATCGACGTCGTCGTGCGTCTGGTCGACATAGAGAAACTCGGTGGTCCCGCCGATGAGCACCTGGCCGCGCCTCGGGGGTGTCTTGCCCATGAGGACGTTGAGCAGCGTCGTCTTGCCGCAGCCGTTAGGCCCGACGATGCCGAGCCGCATCTTTTTTTGCATGATCATCGAGAACCGGTCGAAGAGCATCTTGTCGCCGTAGTAATAGCAAAGCTTGTCGACCTCGAGGATGTCCTTGCCGAGCCGTGGCGGGCGCGGAATCTCGAAGACCAAGTCGCGGTGCGTGCGCGGCCCGTCCTGGGCATCGAGTTCCTCGAAGCGCTGGATGCGGGCCTTCTGCTTGGTCGCGCGCGCCTTGGGCCCGCGCCGAATCCACTCGAGCTCCCGGCGGAGGACGCCCTGCCGCGATTCCTCGGTCTTGGCCTCGATGACCTTGATTTGGCTCTTGTACTCGAGGAACTGTTCGTAGTTTCCGGGAAAGCTGTAGAGGCGATTGAACTCGATCTCGACGATGCGGGTGACGACCTCCTCGAGGAAGTAGCGGTCGTGCGTGACGAGAATGATGCTTCCGGGATAGGCCTTGAGGAACGACTCCATCCACTCGACACTCTTCAGGTCAATGTGGTTGGTCGGTTCGTCGAGCATCAACACGTCCGGCTTCGAGA
>CANKTP010000235.1 GCA_947486375.1 Candidatus Hydrogenedentota bacterium
GAACCGTAGCCTGCCCGAATTCCCCTCCACCGCGCACCTCCCCGCCCCGAATGCTCCCCGGCGGCGCCAACTGCCGCGCCCTGCGGTCTCCCAGCGGGGAAACCACGGGCCGTCGTACGCGAATTCAGTCCCTACGTGCGGATTCTGGGAATCCGCGAGGCATTGCAAATACGGCCAAGATATTGCTATCCTCCCGGTTCTCCCTCGTGCCCTGCTGCTGGCACAAGTGTTGCTTCGTGCGAATCGAGGGAAGAGTTCCGCCACGAACGGGGCAGGGTGGCCGGTTCCGGCTGCGGAATATCGATACTAAACCATTGCCCGTACCCTGCGTGTGCGTAAGTCCGCCGCAGGGGCGAGGCCCGGGAGGATAGGAATGATCAAGGCGGAAGGATTGACGATGCATTACGGGCCGGTGGTGGCCCTCGACAATGTGTCGTTCGAGGTGAAGCGCGGCGAGATTGTCGGCCTGCTCGGGCCGAACGGCGCCGGCAAATCGACGACGATGAAGATTCTCACGACCTATCTTCACCCCACCAGGGGTACGGCGAAGGTGGGCGATATCGACATCCTCGCGAACCCCCTCGAGGTGCGGAAGCACATCGGTTATTTGCCCGAGACTCCCCCACTCTACATGGACATGGAGGTGAAGAGTTATCTGAGTTTCGTCGGCCATGCGCGGGGATTGACCGGCAACCGCCTCAAGGAGCGGACCGACATTGTCCTGCGCGAGTGCGGCCTCGTCCCGATGTATCGCAAGGTCATCCGCGAGCTGTCGAAGGGGTTCAAGCAACGCACGGCCTTGGCGCAGTCGCTCATCCATGACCCGGACATTATCGTGCTCGACGAGCCGACTTCGGGTTTGGACCCACACCAGATTGTCGAAATCCGGGGGCTTATCAAGAGCCTCGCCGCCGGGAAGACGGTCATCTTGTCGACCCACATCCTCCAGGAAATCGAGGCCACCGCTGACCGGATCGTCATCATCAGCAACGGCAAGATCGCGGGCGACGGCACGGTCGAGGAACTCCGCGACCGCGCCAAGCGCTACGAACGCGTGAAGATCACCGCGCGCGGCGAGGCCAAGGACATCGAGCGAAACCTCTCCGGCGTGTCCGGCGTGAACAAAGTCGAGCACACGGGGACAGACCACGGCTACGAGGCCTTCTGCGTGTACGGAAAGATCGGCACGGAACTCTGGCGCGAAGTCAGCAGCCTCGCCCGCGCCAAGAACTGGGAACTCAAGGAATTGGCCGACAAGCCGCTGACGCTCGAGGAAACCTTCCTCACGCTGACGGCGAAGCAGTCTGGCGAGAAGAAAGGGAATGCCGCGTGAAAAACGTCCTCACCATAATGCGCCGCGATCTGGGCACCTACTTTACGTCGCCCATCGGCTACATCTTCATGATCGTCTTCGTGACGATCAGCGTGGGCCTGTACATCACCTCATTCTTTACCTTCCCCGTGGCGGACATGCGGCCGTATTTCGGCAACCTGCCGATCTTGCTGTGCGTGTTCATCCCTGCGGTGACCATGCGCGTCTGGGCGGAAGAGCGCAAGGAGAATACGTGGGAACTTCTCCTCACGTTCCCGATGAGGGCATGGGAGCTCGTCATCGGCAAGTTCCTCGCAAGCCTCGTGTTCTTTACGATGACCCTGATCGCCACCAGCACGGTCCCCATCATGTTGATGTACCTGGGCAACCCGGATGATGGCGCGATCTACTCGGGCTATTTCGGCACGCTGCTGCTCGGGGCGTACTTCCTCTCGATCGGGATTTTCTTCTCGGGGTTCTACAAGGACCAGATCATTGCCTTCGTCGTGACCCTGCTCGCCTGCTTCGCGATCTTTCTCCTGGGCACGGGCTTCATCTCGGCGTATATCGACGGCATGAGGCCGGGTTGGGGGACGCTCATCGGCGAACTCGTGGGACTCTCGGACCACTACGCCGCCTTCACGCGCGGTGTCGTCGAGTTGGCCGACATCCTCTATTTCGCCGCATGGACGGCGGTATTCCTCACGCTGAACATCATCTTCATCGACGGCCGCAATCGTCCCGGCGCGCGGATGTACTTCACGGCCACCGTGGCCATCTGCCTTGTCATCGGGCTGCTCGGCAACTGGCTGATTCGGGACACCAGCCTCGCCCGTTTCGACGTGACCGAGGACAAGATTTACACCGTGTCGGACGCCTCGAGGCGTATCCTCGCCCCGCTCGATACGCCCGTCCAGGTGAAGCTCTACATCACGCCCAAGGGCCAAATGCCCACCGGCATGACCTCCCTCGAGCAGGACATCACCGACAAGCTCGACGAACTCAAGGTCGCCGCGGGCGGCAAAATCGATTTCACGACGGTTTACCTCGAGGTGGCCAATGTCATCGACAGCGGCAAGGTCGAGGACGACAAGCCCAAGGAAGGCGAGGAAAAGGACGCGGAGAAGGTCCTCGAGGAGCGTATGCTCGACAAGGGCATTCGCCCCTTCCCGGTCCAAGCGATGAGCGAGGACCAGGTGACGAACAAGCTGATTTACTCCTCGATCGGCATCGGCTACAAGGACAAGCCGGAAGAACTCATCCCCGAGGTGCTCCCGCAGATCATGCCCGAGCTCGAGTATCGGCTGGTCAGCACCATCTATAAATTGACCCGGGAAAAGAAACCCGTTGTCGCGCTGATCGCCCCGAAAGAAGCCGTCAACATCGACCCGCAGATGCGCCAGATGTTGATGCAAATGGGCCAACCGGTGCCGGAGTCCGAGGACCCGTATTCGATCCTCGAACAATTGCTCAACTACGAGAAGTATGACGTAAGACGCGTCGAGCTGACCCCGGAAAGCCCGATGCCCGAGGAGTACGACACCCTCGTCGTGATAAATCCGAGAGGTTTTGGAGACCGCCATCGCTGGGAAATCAACCGCGCCCTACGGGCCGGCAAGTCCGTCGTCATGGCGGTGCAGACCTACGAGTGGGATTACCAGTCGACGCGCATCGGGGTCAGCCTCAACAAGCGCGAGGAAAACCCCGGGATAAACGCCTTGCTAGAGACCTATGGCGTCTCGGTGGACACGGACATCCTGATGGACGTCAATCACGTTCCGTTGACCGTGCAGTCGAACGCGGGTGGACTGGCGGCCTTGCTCGGCGGCGGGTCGACGCTGAATCTCGCGACCCACATCCTCGTCAATAACGACACGATGGACATGGGCACCTCGATCACCAGCCGTCTCGCCTCGATTTTCTACTTGTGGGGCACGGCGCTCAAGCTGGACAACGAGACGCTGACGAAGAATGCCCTCGAGGCCAAGACGCTCATGTCGACCACGGCCAGCGCGTGGAAGGTCACGAAGGACGCCAAGCTTACCTCGGCCTCGTTCGATCCGCCGGTGAAAGGGGAGAAGTATCCCCTCATGGCGATGATCAGCGGGCAGTTTCCCGACGCCTTCCTGGGCAAGGAGCGCCCCGCGTGGCCGACGCCGCCCCAACAACCCGGACAGCCCCCCGCGCCGCCGGCGCCCGACGACACCTCCGTGACCGAGATTGCGCCCGCACCGGGCAAACTGGTGCTGCTGGGGTGCTCGGAGATGTTCCGCAAGAACTTCCTCCAAGCCGGCAACATGGACCTGTTCATGAACAGCGTCGACGCGGTCACCCTTGGCGACGATGTCGTGAACGTCCGCGGCCGTAAGCCGATCGACCGCGCGATTTCGGCCCCGCCGTCGGCGACGAAGACCCAGTGGAAACTCATCAACTACGGACTGGCGACGACCGTCATCGCGGTGGTGGGCATCGCCTCGAGCACCATGCGCCGCCGTTCGCGGAACGCCTACACCATGGCGCACGCATTGGACAACGA
>CANKTP010000236.1 GCA_947486375.1 Candidatus Hydrogenedentota bacterium
GCCATCCACCACGCGCACCACGGTCGTCCCGTCGCCGAACCGGGACA
Source organism: Candidatus Hydrogenedentota bacterium (assembly GCA_947486375.1). Classification (GTDB taxonomy): domain Bacteria; phylum Hydrogenedentota; class Hydrogenedentia; order Hydrogenedentales; genus CANKTP01. The sequence goes on from CANKTP010000236.1 coordinate 48, forward strand.
CGACCTCGATACCGGTGTCCGGGGACACTTCCGCGAAATCGGCCACGTACTCGGCGAGTGTCAGGGTCGACTCGACGGCCGGCGCATCCAAGTCGACGCCGTCGATTCGGGCGAGCTGTTCGGTGGTCACGCCGTAATACGAGCCGTCGTACTCGAACGAGCGCAGGATCGTCCCGGAAAGGTCCACATAGCCGCGCGGCTCGAGGGTGTCCCCGGTATACGAGATGAACTGCAACCGCTCATATCCGCCGAATTCCGAGGTCCATCCGCTAAACGGCACGATGATCACGTCGTCGAGGACGGTCAGGGCCTTCACGTCGCCGTAGGCGGTCGACCACGACCATTCGTCGCCGAAGCTGGCCGTCGCGAGCGGGACCGCCTGTGCCGCGGACACGTCGAACAGGCTCACGCTGACCCGCCGCCCGCCGTCCGAGTCGTCCACGCCGAGCGTGATCAAGCGGTCCCCGCGCGGCTCGATGTGGGTCGAGAACCCGGGGACCTCGAGCTCGCTGAGTATCGCCGGGGCCATCGGGTCCGAGAAATCGATCACGTACAATGGGTCGACCATGAAGTAGGTCACGATGTAGCCGCGGTTGCCGTCGAACCGGGTGGCGAACAAGGTGTCGCCGGTGGCGCTGTCGAGGCGCAGTTCCGCTTGTTCGAGCGTGGCGAGATCGACGGTGGTGACGTATACGTTGCGTTCGCCGTCCCACGCGCTCGAGACCACCCGCAACACGCCCTCGAATGCGTCCATCTTGAACTTGTCCGCGACATAGCCGCGGACCGAGATGGACTCCGTGGCGATCGTCATGGCGCCGGCGGGGTCGCTGATGTCGACATGGGCGATGCGCGTGTTGCCGGAGACATAGTCCGTCGTGGCGACGAACACCGCCTCGGGCGTGACGTGGATCACCTGGCCCACGCCGGGGAAATCGACCTGGTCCGCCTGGGCAATGGCGGCGGGATTGGCGATATCGATACTCGTCACCCAGGTCGAGGAGGTTTGCTTGCGGACAACCCCGTCGCCCTCGGCGTACCAATAGTAGTCCGCGCCCACGGCATAGATCACGTCGCCGACAAGCCGGCTATCCACGAGGTCGCCTTCCATCGCGAAGGTCCCGGCGATCGAGGCCTCGGCGGGAATCGAAGTGTCGACGACGTAAAGGCGCGAGTCGATGGTGACGCCGATGAGGCCGTCGTCGCCGACCTCATAATTGGAGGCATACCCGACAAGGACATAGGCGCGGTCGCCATCGATATACAAGTCCCGCGGATATCCGTAGGTCGGCACTTGGGCGACGACTTCGTTCGCGGACAGGTCGACCACCGTCAGGCCGCGGAACTGGTTCAACACATATAGGAGGTTCCCGGCGCGGCGAATCACGTCCGGTTCCACCACCTCCCTTGGGTCGCCGCCGCCGCCGCCCTCGCCTTCGCCCCCCTCGGCGTCATCGGTGGGCATGCCGCCAAGCTCGTCACCGCCGCGACCGCCCCCGGCGACGTTTGCGCTCGTGAATTCGGGCCCCCCATTCGAGGGGCATCCGGCAAGGGCGGCCGCCATGACAAACCCGGCAAGGATGAATGCATATCTCATGACGACTCTCCTGAACGCGCCGCAACGCGCCACTGGCCCAACTCGATCATAGTCATGCGCAGTATACCACGCAGGCCAACCGGGCCCCGCAAATCGCCTTCGATCAGGGCAACGATCCGATGACCGGAGGCCAGGGAGAAATTGGGGTCCGTCCGGCGCGCCAGGCCCGGGGAACGCCCCGAAATCGGGACCCAATTCCCGAAATCCCCGGCGGTCGAAGGCGCGGTAGCCGGGCGCGAACGCGGTCGAGGCAATCGCGCGCTTCATTTGCTATAGTGGGGTGCTATGAAACACCCGTATCAAAACCGGGAAGTCTCGGCCATCTCGTTCAACGAGCGCGTGTTACAAGAAGCCGAGGATGCCCGCAATCCCCTGATGGAACGCCTCCGGTTCCTGGGGATTTTCTCGTCGAACATGGACGAGTTTTTCAAGGTCCGCGTGGCCAGCATCCAGCGGCAGATCGAGTTGGGCAAGGGGGACATGGCGCCGATCCTCGAGGTGATCGGGGACAAGGCCCGCGAGCTGGACGAACGGTTCCAGGTGGCCTACGCGGGTATCACGGCCTCGCTCGCTGCCGAGGGCATCAAGATTGTCACGGAAAAGGACGTCGCGGCCGAGGGCGGCGCGCTGGCCGCCTGGTTGACGGATTATTTCCGCGCCAATGTGCTCCCGATGATGGTCCCGCTCATCGTCGACGAGCACTTGCAGTTCCCGCAACTGACGGACGGGGCCTTGTATTTCGCGGTGCGCATGTGGGGCGAGCGGCCTCCCTACGCCGTCCTCGAGATCCCGTCGAGCCTTCCCCGCTTCGTCGAGCTGCCCAACGGCAACATCATGTACGTGGACGACGTGATCCGCCACTGCCTCAACGATGTGTTCTATATTTTCGAGTACGACCGGATCGAGGCCTACGAGTTCAAGATATCGCGCGACGCCGAGCTCGACATCGACAACGATTTCTCCGACAGTTACGTGCAGAAAATGGAACGGGTGCTGGCGCAACGGAAGGGGGGCCGGCCGACGCGGTTCGTCTACGACGCCGCCATCCCGCCGGGCCTGCGCATCCTGCTCATCGAGGCCCTCCAGATTACCGGGGACGACACCCTGATTCCCGGCGGGCGTTACCACAACATGAAGGACCTCATGCGGTTCCCGGGACACCGGCCCGACCTTTTCTTCGCGAAACCGGGGCCGGCCCCCCATCCCGAGTTGACGCGCGACCGGACGCCCATGCACCAGACGGTGGCGCAGCAGGACGTGCTGATCACGTACCCCTACCAATCCTTCGACCACCTCATCCGGCTGCTACGGGAAGCCGCGATCGATCCCAAGGTCGAGGAGATCAAGATGACCTTGTACCGGGCGGCGCACGGGTCCCAGGTGGTGAACGCGCTGGTCAACGCGGCGCGCAACGGGAAGCGCGTGTTCGTCTCGGTCGAGCTACAGGCGCGTTTCGACGAGTTGCATAACATCACGCTCGCGGAAAAATTGACGGAGGTGGGGGCGACGGTGGTGTTCGGGGTCCCGCCGATGAAGGTGCATGCGAAGGTCCTGCTGATCAAGCGCGGGGCCCTGCGCATCGCGGGCCTGTCGACCGGGAATTTCAACGAGGCGACGGGGCGGCTGTACGTCGACAGCACGTTGCTGACGTCGGACAAGCGCCTGGTCAACGATGTCGCGGAGGTCTTCGAGTTCCTCGATCACGCCTCGCGCACGCGGACCATGTCGGCGCCGAAGTTCAAGCACCTCATGATCTCGCCCTTCAACGCGCGCAAGACCATCTCGAAATTGATCGAGCGGGAGAAAGACAAGCGCGGCGACGGGTACATTTTCATGAAGGTCAATCACCTGACGGACGAGCGGATGGTGAAAAAACTTCACGAGGCGGCGAGCGCGGGGGTGCGGATGGACATGATCATCCGGACGACGAGCGCGCTGAAGCCGCACCCGAACATCCGCGCGATATCGATCCTCGACCGGTATCTCGAGCACCAGCGGGTTTTTATGTTCGGCGAGGGAAAGGACCGCCGGGTTTACCTGAGTTCGGCGGACCTGATGGAGCGCAACCTGGATTGGCGGGTCGAGGCGGCATTCCCGGTGTATAGCGCGGCCGTGCTCGGGCAAGTGGAGGCGATGATGGGGATGCAGGCGAGCGACGACTACAAGGCGCGCATCCTGGACGAGACCCAGTCGAACC
>CANKTP010000237.1 GCA_947486375.1 Candidatus Hydrogenedentota bacterium
AAAGGGAAGGACGCCTTCGGCGACGCCATCGGCCAGGCGGCCTGCCGCACGGCGGAGGCGGTCGGGGCGGTGCGCATCGTGTGTTTCACGACTTCCGGCCACACAATCAGCCTCATCGCGCGATACCGCCCCATCATCCCGGTGACGGCCATCGCCACTGACGAAGAGGCGCGGCGCCGCTGCTCCCTCATCTGGGGCGTGGACGTGTTGCTCTCGACAGAGCCAAGCAATACCGACGACGTGGATCGCCTTGTCGACGACGCGCTCGTCGCGAACGGCCTCGCCAAGCCGGGCGACACCGTCGTGATCGCGGGGGGCATGCGCATGGCGATGCGCACGCGCACCGACATGCTCATGCTGCACACCGTCGGCGAGCCCTCGCGGCGGAGCTAGGCCTGCTGGGTTCGCGCACGGTCGGGGTTATCCGCTACACTTGCCCGAATGCCCGATAACCCTATCCTCATACCGAAAGACTGGTATCACCTTTCGTTCGACTCCTTGTATCCCGTGGTGTACGCGCACAGGACCGTCGAGGCCGCGCGCGAGGATGCGCTGTTCTCGATCCAGGAAACGAAATTGACGCGGGCGGACCGCGTGCTCGACCTGTGTTGCGGCAATGGCCGGCACATGGCGACGCTGGTCGAGGCGGCGGACATGGTCGTGGGGCTGGATTATTCGTCCGCCATGCTGGACCTCGCGCGCGGGGTTTTGGGGCCGAAGGGGCTGCTGGTGCGCGCCGATATGCGTGCCCAACCTTTCGAGGAATGCTTCGACGTCGTCGTGAACTACTTCACGAGTTTCGGCTACTTCGAAACGGAGGAAGAAAATCTCGCGGCGGTGCGCGGGCTTAGTAAGGCCCTCAGGCCGGGGGGGCGTTTTTTTATCGATTACTTCAACCGGTCATACACCGAGCAGAATATTGAACCGAGCTCTGTTCGGTTCCAAGACGGATACGAGATTCGCGAGGAACGCTGGATCGATTTGACCGCGCATCGAATAAACAAGACCACCGTGGTCCTTCGCGAGGGGGTGGTGGTGAGCGACTCGGGCGAATCGGTACGTCTGTACAGCGACGCGGAGTTCCGCGCCTTGCTTTCCGCCGGGGGACTCCATGTCGAGCGCATCTTCGGCGACTACATGGGTGGGGAATGTTGCGTCCCCACCCAGCCGCGCATGATCGTGATCGGGCGGAAGGCGTAACGCATGCGGAGTATCCCCGCCGAGTATCGGGCCGGTACGCCCGAGGCAATGGCCTTCTTCGCCGGTTCGCCCGCTTCCTTGATGCAAGCGCCGCCGAAATGCCGCGCTTGGGGCGCGGAGTTCACGGACGCAGTCAACGGCTACAACGAAGGTATCGGCGCGTCTGGCCGATGCCGCGGCGAAGAGGCCGTGATCATCACGGGACAGCAGCCGGGCTTGTTCTCGGGGCCGTTGTATTCCGTGTACAAGGCGATCAGCGCGATCAAGGTGGCCGCGACGCTCGAGGCGAAGCACGGCGTCCCGTGCGTGCCCATCTACTGGGTCGGGAGCGAAGACCACGACCTCGCCGAGGCGGCGTCGGCGCATTTTTTGACCGCCAACCATTCCATCCTGTCTCTCGAATACAAACCGGCGGCCCCGGTCGATGGGTTTCCCATGCATCGCGTTCCCATCGAACCGTCGCTCCACGGGTTTGTGGACCGTGCCGCGGAGGAATGCGGCGGCACGGAATTTTCCGGCGAGGTCGCGCGGTTTCTTCATGGGACGCTCGATGCGTCGGTGTCACTCGCGGACTGGTCGGCGCGATTACTGGCTAGAATATTCCGCGATACTCCCTTGCTCTTCTACGCGCCGCACATCGAGGCCGGCCGCCGTGCCGCCGCGCCCATCGTTCGGCGCGAGATCGAGGACCCGTTGCGGAGCACTCGGGCGTTGAACGATGCCGGGCGCGCGCTGGAAGCAGCGGGATTCCCGCCACAGGTGGTAAAGGGCCCGACCGAGTGTAATTTCTTCCTCATGGTGGGGGACCGGAGGCGCAAGGTCTTGTATGAGAACGATCAATTTGTCGTTCCCGAGGAAGAGACCAGATACTCCAAGGAGCAGCTCCTGGCCCTTCTAGCGGAGGCATCCGAACGTTTCAGCCCGAACGTGGCCTTGCGTTGCGTCACGCAGCAACAACTGTTTCCAGCCGCGGCATACGTCGCTGGACCCGGGGAGCTGGCCTATTGGGCCCAGTTGAAGCCTGTCTTCGCCATGTTCGATCAACCCATGCCAATCGTATATCCCCGCGCGCACGCGACGTTGACCACGATGAAACTCGAAAAGATCCGCCGAAAGATCGGCTTCGAACTCGATGAACTGGCCGGTCTGCCGAACGGGCTGCTGGATCGCGCGCTTCACGCGGCGGGCGCGAACCCCTCGATCGAAACCGTTCGGTCCCGGCGCGAGACCATTCGCGCGCAGCTCGCCGAGATGACCTCCGCCCTCGGCAAGGACAAGACGGGGCAGGCGATGGCCACGGCCCTCGAACGGGAGGTTGGCGCGGGCTTCGATCGGCTCGAACGCTCCTTGTTATACGGCGACAACGCGAAGGTCGAGACCATCCGAAAACAAGTCGACCGCTTGTGCAACAGCTTAATGCCCCTTCGTAAACCGCAAGAGCGCGTGTTCAACATCTTCCCTTTCCTCTTCGAACACGGTTGGGACCTCATCCCGCGATTGATCGAGTCCATCGATGCCGAGCCCTTCGCGACAAACGTGGTGGAGTTATAGCCGATGGATGCGCTCCCTTGTGTAGACGTTCTCGCGATTGGCGCCCATCCCGACGATGTCGAGTTGGGCGTGGGGGGGACGATGCTCCGATTGCTCGAACAAGGGTATCGCGTGGGGATTCTCGATTTGACCCGCGGCGAAAACGGCAGCCGCGGCACGGTGGAGGAGCGTACCTCTGAGGCGGCGGAAGCCGCGCTACGCCTCGGCGTGACCGCGAGGGCCAACGCGGGACTCCCCGATGGCGGCTTGGAAAACACGATGGAACGGCGCGCCGCGATTGTGCCGTTCATCCGTGCGATGCGTCCCATGCGAATCCTGACGCACATGAATACCGACCGGCATCCGGACCATCACGTGGCGCATGACCTGGTGCGCGACGCGAATTTCCTCGCGGGCGTGGCCTCGCTCGATACCGGGCACGAGCCGCACCGCGCGGAGTTACTGCACTACTTTCATCCCTATTACGAGGACGCTCGGCCACCGCAAATGGTCATCGATATTTCCGAATACATGGACCGAAAAGTCCACGCATTGAAGGCGCACGCGTCGCAGTTCCATAACCCCGCCTACGCGGGACGGCCCACCTTCGTGTCGAGCATGGAATTCTGGGAGGGCATCCGCACGCGCGCGGCATATTGGGGCGGACGCATCGGCGTGGCATACGGCGAGCCGCTCTTTGCCGATGGCCCGATCGGGTTGGCTTCGTTGCCGGGCATGGGAGAGAACGCATGAAAATAGGAATCACCTGTCACCCCTCGGCCGGCGGCAGCGGCATCCTCGCGACGCAACTCGGCATCGCCCTGGCGCAACGGGGACACGAGATCCATTTCGTGACGACCGAGGTGCCGTTCCGCTTGACGGAGTACCACGTCGGTATCATGAGCCATGTCGTCGACGCGGTGACCTATCCCTTGTTTCGCAATCCGCCCACCTCGCTCGCTCTGGCGACAAAGATCGCCGACGTGGCCGAGGAGTACGACATCGACCTCTGGCACGCCCACTATGCCATTCCCAACACCGCCTGCGCCCTGCTCGCGCGGGACATGCTCCCGGTGGACAAGCGCTTCAAGATCGTCACCACCTA
>CANKTP010000238.1 GCA_947486375.1 Candidatus Hydrogenedentota bacterium
CTCGGGGCCGAGGTGATCGGGCAAGTACCGCGTGCGCGCGATGCCGACGCCGTGCTCGGACGAGATGGCCCCCTTGAACTCGCGCACGAGCTGCGAGACGTCGTCGGCGATCTTGCGGTACTTGGCCACGCCCTCGGCCGTGTGCAGGTCGATGACGGGACGCACATGCAACAACCCCGACGCGGCGTGACCGTAGAACGACCCCTCGATCCCGAGGGGCCGCATCAATCGTTGCAGGCCCTCGACGTACGCGGGGAGTTGATGGGGCCGTACGGCGGTGTCCTCGATCGCGGCGACGGGCTTCGAATGTCCCGGGCAACCCGTCAACAGGGACAAGCCCGCGCGGCGGACATACCAGACCTTGTCCATCTCGAGCGGCGCAGTGAACGCATCGCGCCGCACGCCCAACTTTCGCGCCATGAGGGCATTGAGTTTTTCGTCATTGACGTCATCGAAAAATTCGACCAGCAGGATGGAGACGCACGGCTCCTCGTCGAGCTTCAATAGTCCCCGGGCCGTGCGAAAGGGCAATTGGCCACGGGTCTGGTCGTAGAGGACATTGTCCATGTGCTCGATGGCGGCGGGGTTGAGGTCGAGAATCTCGACCGTCGCCGCCATGGCTTCCATCACGGACTGGAAATACAGGACCCCAAGGGTCTTCTTTTTCGGCAGCGGCGCAACGTTCAACACGGCCGAGGTGATCCCGGCAAGGGTCCCTTCGCTTCCCGAGACGAGCTTCGTGAGATCGGCGCTTTTGCGGAGCCATCGGTCGAAGCCGTAGCCGTGCCACCGCTTCACGAGGCCGGGGGGGAGGCGCACGTTGATCTCGTCCTCGTGTTGGGCGATGAGGACGGCGATTGATTGTTGAAGGCTGGACAAGCCGGGCTCATCGCGTCCGATGGTGGACTGTTGTCCATCGGCCAACACGACATCGAGCGATTCGACGTGGTCGCCGGTCGTGCCGTAGACGGGCGCGTGCGAGCCGGAGGAGTTGTTGCTTATCATGCCGCCGAGGGTAGCGCGGGAACTCGTGGCGACGTCGGGCCCGAAACAGAGCCCATGCGGCTTCAGGAACGCGTTGAGTTGATCGAGGACCACGCCCGGATCGACGCGAACGGTCCGCCGCTCCAGGTCGAACGCGGCGATGTCCCGATTGTATCGGGAGAAGTCGATGACGATCCCGTCGCCGAGGGCCGCGCCGGCGAGACCTGTCCCGGCGCCGCGAAACGTGATGGGGAGATTCTCCGCGGCAGCGGCGCGAATGACGGATGCGGCGTCATCGGCGGATTTGGGAAAGGCCACGGCGACGGGGGCGATGCGGTAGCAGGAGGCGTCGGTGGAAAATAAGGCGCGGGTGTGGGCATCGAAGCGGACCTCACAATCCGTCGCGGCGGTCAGCGCCCGCTGTTGCGTCGCGTTCATCGCGAGGAGCGGCTAGGCAATCGCGGCGGGAAGCCGGAAGTGGACGTTTTCCCGGGCGAGCTCGCGCTCGACGAGTTCGCAGGGGCCACGAGACCGGAGATAGTCAATCACGTCCTCGACAAGCGAATCGGGGACGGACGCGCCGGAGGTGAGCAGGACGGTTTCGACGCCGTCGAGCCACGAAGCCTCGATCATACCCGCATGGCTGATGAGGTAGCTTGGCTTGTGGTACTCCGCCGCAATCTCGGCGAGGCGTGTCGAGTTCGCGCTTTCGCGATCGCCGACGACCAGCACAATGTCGACCTCGGGGGCGATCGCCCGGACGGCCGCCTGCCGGTTCGACGTCGCATAGCAAATGTCGGCCTTGGGCGGGCCTTGGATGGCGGGGAACCGCTCCTTGAGCGCGTCGATGATCTCCTGGCAATCCTCGACACTCAGCGTTGTCTGGGTGATATACGAAAGCCTGGAGGTATCCGGGATGTCCAGGGCCTCGACATCCTCCTTCGAGATCACCAGCTTGATGTGGTCCGGCGCCCAGCCCATCGTGCCGACGGTCTCGTCGTGGCCCTCCTCGCCGATGAGGACGATCGTGTACTCCTTCGATGCGAAACTGCGGGCCTCGTAGTGGACCTTCTCGACGAGCGGACACGTGGCGTCGATCACCTCGAGATTGAGGTCCTTCGCCTTGTCCCAACGTTTCGGCCCGACACCGTGGGCGCTGAAGAGGAGGTGCGAGCCGGGGGGGACATCGTCCATGTCTTTCACGAAGACGGCGCCCTTGGCGCGTAGATCCTCGACGACCGCCTTGTTGTGGACGATGTCGTTGAGGACGTACACGGGCACGCCGTAGCGTTCGATCGCCTGCTCGACGCATTTGATCGCGCGTTCGACTCCCGCACAAAATCCGCGCGGCTTGGCCAGGATGATCTTCATGGTCCCTCGGTGGCGCGCAAACCGCCGCGCCGGTTAGCGGCCCATCGACTTTCCGGTGGAGTTCAGGTCCTTGCAGGCCTGCACGACGCGCTCGGCCATGTTGGCGCGGCCTACCTTCAGGTACGCGCGGGGGTCGTATATTTTCTTGTTGCCGACTTCGCCGTCGATCTTGAGGACGCCGTCGTAGTTCTTCATCATGTAGTCCACGATGGGGCGGGTATAGGCGTACTGCGTGTCGGTGTCGACGTTCATCTTGATGACGCCGTATTCGAGGGTCTCCTTGATCTCGGCCTCGCTCGAACCGGAACCGCCGTGGAACACGAGGTCGAAATGCGCCTCCTGGCCGTGCTTCGCCACGACGGCGGCCTGGCCGTGCTTGAGAATCTCGGGGCGCAGTTTTACGTTGCCCGGCTTATACACGCCGTGGACGTTTCCGAAGGTGGCCGCGAACATGTAGCGCGCGCCCTTCACGCCGGACAAGGCCTCGTACACCGCGACCATGTCCTCGGGCGTGGTGTAGAGTTTCTCGGCCGGCGTATTCTCGTTGTTGATGCCGTCTTCCTCGCCGCCGACCACCCCCGCCTCGACCTCGAGCAACATGTCGCTCTTTTGGCAGCGCGTGAGCAACTCGACGGCGGTCTTCATGTTTTCCTTGAGCGGCAGTTCGCTGCCGTCGAACATGTGGCTCGAGAAAAGATTCGAGAGTCCGGCTGCCCGGCGGCGTTCGGTCTCCTCGATCAGGGGGATGAGGAACTTACCAACCTTCTCGGGGACGCAATGGTCCGTATGAAGGATGATGTTGACATCGTAGTGCGCGGCGACGCGGTGCGCAAACTCGGCGAGGGCGATCGTGCCGAGCGCCATGTTCTTGATGCTGCCCGAGGCGAACTCGCCGGCACCGGTCGAGAACTGAATAATCCCGTCGCTCTTGGCCTTGGCGAAGCCCTCGAGGGCGGCGTTGATGGTCTCCGTATTGACGCAATTGATCGCCGGATAAGCGTACTTACCCGCCTTCGCGCGCGTCAGTAGCTCCTCATAGCGTTCCCGGTTGACGATGGGCATGCAATTCTCTCCCGTGACGGACTCGTGGGGTGCCGCGAAAATGGGCCCAAAAGCGCCAGACTGGCCAAATGGACACTTCCCGAGTATACTTAATTCGTGGCCAATACCGCAATCGAGCGGCGACTATCCAGTGCGCCAAAAAACGCCCCACGGCATTTTCACCCCAGAAAAAACATCTACCCAAATTCCAGTCCACTAAGTCCACTAGGTCCATCCCCTCGGGTGTGCGTCAGGAAAATGGTATTTGCTTGGGGCCCTTTTTTTGGATATGCTTTGTGTAGATAATAATCTACATTAGAAAAGAAAGGAAGCGCCATGAATAACGCACTCGACGCGAGACGCAGGCAGGTCGTTCAAGAGATGCTCGC
>CANKTP010000239.1 GCA_947486375.1 Candidatus Hydrogenedentota bacterium
GATGAACAAATCGAAGGTCTTGTGCAGGGCGTCCACCGGGTCCGCGTTCGGCCGGTCGACCTTGTTCACGATGACAATCGGGTGCAAACCGAGCTTGAGGGCGCGCATCAACACATAGCGGGTTTGCGGCATGGGCCCCTCGTTGGCATCCACCAACAGGAGGACCGAATCGACCATCGAGAGGACGCGCTCGACCTCGCCCGAGAAATCCGCGTGGCCGGGCGTGTCGATGATGTTGATGAGATAATCTTCCCAGCCCACCGTGCAATGCTTGGCGCGAATCGTGATGCCGCGTTCCTTTTCCAATTCGTTGCTGTCCATCACGCGTTCCACCACGCGGGCATTGTCCCGGAAGGAGTGCGTTGCCTTGAAGATGCTGTCGATCAGCGTCGTCTTGCCATGGTCGATGTGCGCGATGATGGCGAGGTTTCGTATTTTGTCGATGGTGTTCATTGGATCCAGGGCCGTTCAGTGGGGAATGAGTGGGCCGGAACAGCCTACTCGTGGGGGGACTTGTGACTATACCCGGAATGGGCCTCAAAAGCAAGTTTTTGGGGACAGCGAATCGGATCCGGCAGGCTAACTCGCGCCTAACATGATAAGGGCCTCAGCGAAGTGCATCGAGCACGGCCCGGACGGCGCCTTCGTGGCCCATGCCCGCGCAATCGATCCGGATGCCCGCGTGCCGGCGATACACCGGCATGCGCTCCTCGTAGAGGCCCGCGAAGGTCTGGCCGGGGGCAATGACAATGCCGCGCGAATCCATGTTGGTGATGCGCCGCTCGAGTTCATCGAGCGGCAGATCGAGGAAGACCACGATCCCGTCCGCCTTGAGCGACGCCATCGCACGCTCGCTATAAGGCACGCTGCCCCCGGTCGCAATCACCGTATTGGCCGCGTTGAGTTCGGCGATCCGGCGTTCCTCGATGGCTCGAAACGCGGCCAGTCCGTCGGCGTCGATGATGTCCTGCAGGCGCCGGCCCTCGTTGGACTGGATCAGCAGGTCCGTGTCAAGGAAGGCTTTCGACAGGGCCTTGGCGAGCAGGACCCCGACGGTGCTCTTTCCAACGCCCGGCATTCCGATGAGGACGACGTTCGATGGAGGATGCGTTTTGTTCATCAAGCCAGGTGTCCATGCCGTTTCGCGCGGGCCCCGCGCCCCGCATGCCGCCAAGGTATTCTATGCAATGCCCACCCGCATTCAAACCTCGCCGCCGTCCCGTGCCGCCAACGTTCCCGCTCGCCTCGCATGGGTTCGTGCCCGCGCGGAGTTGCCAATCAGCCTAATATGGCGTCAAGAATCCCTTTGGAAATGCCGTAAAGAGTGGTATACTCGGGCCGTCGTTCGTGTGGGTGTTCGGCATGCCCAATTGGGGCGGATCGCCCCGGCATCGAATGGCGAGGAGCCTCGAAATTCCCAATGGCCGACGAAATGTTTTTCACCAAGGGCGACAAGGCTTTGCGCCGGGGAAGCCGCATCCATCCCCGCACCGACACCTGCCGTCCGTGCTTGGTGCGGCTGCGTTCCGCCCCTTCGATGGAACTCGAGGGCGTCGTGATGGACATCAATCCCAAGGGAATGCGCGTCCGGATGATCGAGGCCCTGCCGGTCGGGACGGAAATCTCGATCCAGCTCATGCGGGATGATGCGTTCAAGGTGCCCTTCTCAGTGGCGCACAATGCGGTCGTGGTGCGGCACATTCCGGGCGCCGCCGGGTTCACGGATCACGGGTTCAAGCTCCAGTTGAGCCCGGTGAAAAAATTGACATGGAAGGCGCCGAAACAGGCCGCGCGCGGCCCGGCACACCGGGCCGAACGACCGCGCATGCACACGATCGATGTCCGGGTCGGTGGCCCGATCCGCGGTCGCAAGACAAGATAGGGAAGCTTGTCCCGCGATAATCGGGAACTAGGAGACGCGGTGTCCAAGGCCAAAATCTTAATCGTGGACGACGAGCCCGACGTGGTGAAGTTCCTCGAGACCGCCCTGCGGGCCGACGGTTTCGAGGTCATGAGCGCGTACGATGGGATTGGCGCGCTGGACCTCGCCGAGGTCGAGAAGCCCGATGTCGTCGTGCTCGATATCATGATGCCCATGATGAGCGGATACGAAGTCTGCCGGCAGTTGAAATCGAACCCTCAGACGAAACACATCCCCGTCTTGTGCGTGACCTCCGCCCACAGCCCCGATACCCGTCGGCACGCACAGGCCGCCGGCGCCCAAGGCCTCCTGGTCAAGCCCTTTATCCCCGCGGAACTCGTCGCCCAGGTGAACCGCCAATTGGCCCATGCCCGAGAGCAACCCGTCACCGACCGTCCAGCCTAAGTCCCTTGTACCGCGGGCCCCCGTTGCACGCGGATCAGCCCGCCGCCGGTTCCGAGAACTGCCGCGCCGCCTCGACCGCCTTGCCGCCGTATACCGTAGCGGGACCGCCCCCCATCAACACCGCCACCCCGACCGCCTCGCCGATTTCCTGCATGGTCGCGCCGGCCTTCACCGCCGCCCGGGCATGGCTCACGACGCACCCCTTGCAACGCATCGCCACCCCGATGGCCAGCGCCATGAGTTCCTTCGTCTTCGTCCCCAACGCCCCTTCCTGGACGGCGGCCTTGTGCAACTGCGCGAAGGCGTCCATCGGGCCGGGGGCCGTCTCGCGCAGGGTCTTGTATTCGGCCACGGACTCCTTGAATGCGCCTCGATAGTCATGACTCACGACGGGGACCCTCCTTTCGGTGGTGACGGGGGCGGGCGCGATCGACGATCGCGCGCCGGTTAGGACGTAAGCTGGCGCAAGATGGTCGCCGAGTCGAAGTAGACCCGCTCGCACACGATCTTCGCGTCCACAAAAATGAAGAACGCCGCCATGCGGCATTTGAACGCCTTCCCCGTGGGGGCGATGCCCATCATCGGGCCCTTGTGCGTGCCCAGCAGCCAAAACTCGACGATGACCGCGTCTTCCGCGTGGCGAAGCGAGATCAGTTCATTGCGCTGGTCGGGAAACACCGCCCGCGAGGTCTTGAAATATTCCCGGACCGCCGCCTCGCCATCGTGGATTTGGTCCGTCGGGATCAGTTCGTAACGCGGGTGCGAGAAGGTGTCGATGACGTCGTCAAACTGGTGGACGTTCTCGGCCTCCATGTGGCGGCGCACCTCGGCCTCGCGTTTTTCCTGTAGCGATTCCTGTGGCATGGGCGTTCCTTTCGGTTACCGATGGGGACTACCCGGACTATACACGCGCGGCGGCGCGCGAGTCACCCGGGCGCGATCGGGTTGGGGAGTGCGATATGGACTATATGGACGGGATGGACGGGATGGACGGAAACGCGGGACTTGCCATTTGTGCCTTCGTCGGGGGATAGAATCGCTCGGGGTGCCTTTGTGGCGCACGCCGCGATTAGGTACACTGGACGGGAGGAATTCGGCCGCATGAACCTGTTTGGAGTGACCCCCGGCAAGGAAGCCGCGTTGCGCGCGCGGATGGCCGCCTGCGGGATCGCCGAGCCGGACCTCGATGAAAAGTTCATCCGTTCCGGCGGCCCCGGCGGCCAGCACGTCAATACATCCGCCACCTGCGTGTACCTGCGGCATCCCGCCTCGGGGCTCGAGGTGAAGATGCAGCAGGCGCGCTCGCAGGCCCTCAACCGCTTCTACGCCCGCCGGCGATTGTGCGAGCTAATCGAGGCCCAACGCGGCGACGCCGGCACCCCCGAGGCCC
>CANKTP010000240.1 GCA_947486375.1 Candidatus Hydrogenedentota bacterium
AACTCGTTAGCCACGGATGGAGCCTAACGCATGCGCTTGGATACATCTCGCTTCGGGGTCATGGAAGTCGACGATGGGACGGTGCTCACATTCACCCAGCCGATCATCGGGTTCCAGGAGTTCCGGCGCTTTATTCTTCTGCCCGGCCCGCCCGATAGCGGCGTCACCTGGCTCCAGTCGACCGATGCCGTCGATCTGGCCTTTATCCTGATGGATCCGCGCCAGGTCATGCCCGACTATTCCGTCCGGCTCGGCTCACATGAGCTTTCCGAGCTCGCCGTTTCCGACGTCAACGAGTTGGACATCTATTCCCTCGTGGTAATCCCGCCGGACAAGTCCAAGATGCGCACCAACCTGAAGGCGCCCATCCTCATCAATCGCAAGCACCGGCTCGGCAAGCAGGCCATCCTCGACAAGAGCGACTACCCGGTGCAGTTCTACCTCGCGCAGGCCAAGCGGGAGAACGACGCGCCCAGGGAGGTATCGAATGCTCGTTCTAACGCGTAGGGAAAACGAGAGCATCATGATCGGCGACGACATCGAGGTGAAGTTGCTCGATCTCAAGGAAAACCAGGTCAAGATCGGCATCATCGCGCCGCGCGAGGTCTCCGTTCACCGGCGCGAGGTCTACCTCGCGATCCGGGCCGAGAATTCCCAGGCCGCCTCGGCAGGCGACATGGGCGACGTGACCAAACTGATTCCTCGCCAAGGGGGGGCCGCATGAAAATCGTCATCGACGGGGGCCGCGAATTCAAGCCGGCGGAAGCCCCGGACAACATCATCACGGCGATTATCCAGGTCGAGGAACACCTCCGCGAACACGGCCGCGGAATTCTCCGGCTCAAGATAAACGGCGTCGACATTGCCCCGGACGAATTGGACGAAAGCATCGACGATTCGGCGCCGCTCGATTCGAAGGTGATCGAGGTCCAGACCGAGGCCCTCGGCGTCCTGGCGAAACAGACCATCGACGAGATGCGCGAAGTCCTTCCCGAACTGGCGTCGGTCTGCCACCAATTGGCCGAGGTGTTCCAAGGAGGCTCGCCCGAGGAAGGCTTCGACGAGTTCAACCTACTCGCCGAGATTTGGCAGAAGCTGAAGGAAGGACAGGAACAAATCGCGCACGCCATTGGCGTCGATTTGGGCGAGGTCGACATCGGCGGGCGGTGCCTGTCGGACCATCACGCCGAACTGAACAAGTTCCTGATGGAAGCGGTCGGCGCCCTCGAGGAGCGCGATTGCGTGCTCCTCGGCGACCTCCTCGAATACGAGCTCGCGCCCCGCGCCGAGTTCGAGGTCCAGATTCTCGATGTCTTGCGGTCCCGCCTCCGGGAGCACGCCGGTTAAGCATGGCCGGGCCGCGCGTTCTCACCTTTAACTTTCACGAGCCGTATCTATGCCTGATGGCGAAGGCCGGCCTCCCCCTGGTCGTCGGCAATTACGCCTCCGGACCGCACGCGCGGCGCTGGCATACCGAGTACCGGCCCGTCCCCACGAACATCGAATTCATGGACGAACCCGCCTGGCGCGACGACCTCGCCCACGGCCGCTTCGACGCGGTCATCGCGCATAACGAGAACAACGCGGCCGATATTTTCGAGGGCGCCACTCCCGGAATTCTCGTGTGCCACAATCGCCGGACGTTCCTCGAGACGACCATCGTCTCCAAGACGGGGACCGAGAAGGGCCAGTACGAGGAACTGCTGCAGCTACTCCAACACCGGTTTCATTTCGTCTTCATCTCCGAGTCGAAGCGCGACGACTACCGCGTGCCGGGCACGGTGATCGTCCCCGGCATCGACCTCGACGACTACGGGGGATACCGGGGCGACCGCGCCGATATCCTGCGGGTCGGCAACGTGATGCGCGCCCGCAACCGCATGTTCGACGTCGACTTCCAAGAGAAGGTCTGCGAGGGCTTCCCGAACCGGGTTGTCGGCGAGGACCCCCAAATTCCCGCGGCGAAACCCTCCAAGTCGTGGGACGAACTCAAGGAAAACTTCCGTTCCTCGCGATGTTACCTGCACGTCACGCGGCAGGAATTCGAGGACGGCTACAATTTGGCCATGCTCGAGGCAATGGCCACCGGCATGCCCGTGGTGTCCCTCGCGAATCGGACGTCGCCCCTCACGGATGGGGTCGATGGCATAGTATCTCTCGACGCTGAACACCTGCGGGCCGGCATCCGGCGCTTCATGGACGATCCGGCCGCGGCCACGCGCATCGGCGCGCGGGGCCGCGAGACCGTGGCCGCGAAATTCCCCATTGCCGCCTTCGCCGAGAAGTGGCGCAACGCGATCGACGAAGCCGCCCAGCGCGGGGCATATAGCGCGGGGACGCCCAAGGCGAAGGAATCCCCGAAGGCCCCGCAAGTGAACGTCCTCATGGAGTACATGGCGTCGCCCTTCACCACGGGCCGCTACTTCGAGGTCGCGCTGCGGAAAAAACATCGCGTCGTCACGATGGGCCTGCGTTGTCCCGAGGCGCAACTGGCCGCATGGGGATTCGGCGACAATCCGCCGCCGTATCCGCCGCACCAACTCGATCTCCTGCCCGATGTGCCCTACAAGGAAGTCATGGCCCGGCTCCCGGGGGATTTCACGCCCAGCTTGTTTCTATACGTCGACTCCGGGCGCATGTTCTCGCAGAAAGACATCGGCGCCGTCGGGTGCCCCCGCGTCTGCTATCTCATCGACACCCATTTGGATGCGAGCTGGCGCGTGGCGCTTGCCCGGAATTTTCACTTCACCTTCCTCGCCCAGAAAGCCCAGGTGGATCTCTTCAAGAAGGCGGGAATCGAGAACGTCGAGTGGCTCCCGCTCGCCTGTTCGCCCGAACTTCACGACCTGCCCGAGACCGAACGGACCTACGACATCGCCTATGTCGGGAGCCTGAGCGACCCGAACCAGCGGCGTCCCGCCATGTTCGAGAAAATCCGCGCGCGATACCCGAACTCGTTCATCGGCAAAGCCTGGCCCCACGAAATGGCCTCGATCTATGCGCGTTCGAAGATCGTTGTCAATGCCAGCGTGAACTGGGACGTCAACATGCGCGTCTTCGAGGGGCTCGCCAGCGGCGCGCTCGTGATTACCGACGAGGCCGTCGGGCTCGAGGACCTTTTCGTCGACGGGAAGCACCTCGCCATCTACCGGAACGACGAGGACGTATTCGGCCTCATCGACAAGTACCTCGCCGACGATGCCGCGCGCACGAAGATCGCCGCCGCGGGAAAGAAGGCGGTACTCGAAAAACACACCTATCAACACCGCGTCGACCGCATGCTCCAATCGATCGGCGACTCGATGGGCGGGAACAGCGGCGAATCCCGCTTCGGCAAGGGCGGCTATTACAGGAACGTGCGCCCCGAATTGCTGCGTCAGGTGCCCGAGGGCGTCCAACGGGTGCTCGATGTCGGCTGCGGCGGCGGCGAACTGGGCCGCGCGCTAAAGGATCGCGGCGTTCCGACGGTGGTCGGGATCGAAGTCGTGGAACGCGCATGGCAGATGGCGAAAACGGTGCTCGACGACGCACTGCTCGCGAATATCGAGCAGAGCGATCTCCCCTTCGAGGACAATTACTTCGATTGCATCATTTGCGGCGACGTGCTCGAGCACCTGGTCGATCCCACCGAGGCCC
>CANKTP010000241.1 GCA_947486375.1 Candidatus Hydrogenedentota bacterium
GAGGAAATCCGCGGCGTGGTTGTCCGCACGGCCCCGGGCCAGTCGATCCGGCTCGAGGACATCGCGTCGATCGAGGTGGGGCGCAAGGAACGGAAGAACATCGTCCGCGTCAATGGCCAGGAAGCGGTCGAGCTCGAGTTCTACAAGGAAGGCGACGCCAACACGGTCGAGGTGTGCAACACGCTGAAGGACTTCTTCAACTTCGAGCGCAAGCAGGGCTTCGTCGAGCGGATTATGCTCGAGGCGGCCAAACGCAATCCCTCGGAGCGGGGCCGCGAAGTACTGGAGGAGATCGAGCGCAAGAAGGTCCTGCGCGACCAGCTCCGGACGCGCCTACCCGACTACGCGGAACCGGCCCTGGTGACGGACCAATCGCGTTTCATCGAGGCCTCGATCAAGGAGGTGCAGGACTCCGCGATCGGGGGCACGCTCATCTCCCTGTTGATTCTTTACCTGTATCTCCGGGAGTGGCGCAGCACGATCATCATCGGGATATCGATCCCGATATCGATCATCGCGACCTTCGTGCCGCTTTTCATGCTGGACGTTTCGCTGAATGTCATGTCGCTGGGCGGCCTCGCCATGGGCGTGGGCATGGTCGTGGACAACTCGATCGTCGTGCTCGAGAGCATTTTCCGCTGCCGCCAGGAAGGGGACGGCCCGGTCGTCGCCGCGGAACGGGGCACCCGCGAAGTCGCGGGCGCGGTCACGGCATCGACCCTCACGTCGATATCGGTCTTTTTCCCCATCGTATTCGTCGAGGGTATCGCGGGCCAACTCTTCGGCGATCTCGCCATGACGGTCACCTTCTCGACGATCGCCTCGCTCATCGTCGCGCTTTACCTGATCCCGATGATCGCCGCGCGCGGGGCCATCGGCAAGGGTGACGGGAAGACATCGGTCTGGTTGTTGCGCGCCTTGCGCGACGGACGGGCCGAAGGACGCGGATTCGCGGCGGCGATTGCCGCGATCCCGCGATATGCGGGCCGCTACGCCCGGGCGTGGTTGCGCGAGGCGTGGGGCGAAATCGTGTTGCCTGCATGGGACGGGACACGCGCGACGGCCGCCGAGGATGGAACCGCACCATCCGTGATTCAACGCGCCGGATGGATGCTCGTGCTGCCCTTGGTGACGTTGCTCTTTGCGGTGCAATGCATCTTGCGGATGGCGGTGGCCCTGTTGGTCACCGTGTTGTTCGCGGTTTTTCTGCTGCTAGGCGGAATTGTCTGGTTGATCGGAAGGGCGGCCACGGCGATCTTCTACATTCCCGCGCAGCTTTTCGAGTGGGCCAATACGGCCGTGCTCGCGGCATACGAGATCGTGTTGCGCCAGGCGCTCCACTTTGCGCCGCTGGTACTCGCTGGCGTGATCGCCTTGACGATCCACGCGGCCTATGTGGCGCGCGACCTGGGCACCGAGCTTATTCCCTCGCTGCGGCAGGGCGAGTTTAACGTACGGATCGAGGCGCCGCCGGGGACGCGACTCGAGGACACCGAGATGCGGGCGAGGGCAATCGAGGGGGTCTTGACCGGGTTCCCGGAGGTCGAGTCGGTGACGATGGAGGTGGGACGCGAGGAAGGCGGCACGGCGAGCGAAGGCGGCGAGAACATCGCGGAACTTACCGTAAAGCTGGCGGACCCGGACCGGACGATCCCGATCCAAGACCAATTGATCGAGCGCATGCGCGAGAAGGTCGTTGCCTCGACCTCGGACACGGTGACGTTCTCGCTGCCGACCCTGTTCAGTTTCAAGACGGCGGTCGAGGTGCAAATCTATGGCGAGGAACTCGAGGAACTGCGGCGCCTGGGCAACGAGGCGATGGCGCGGCTCGAAAATATCGAGGGATTGAAAGACGTCGAGCTGAGCCTGAAGAAAGGCTACCCCGAGGTCATCATCTCGATGGATCGCGACCTCCTGGCGACGAAGGGCCTTCAGCCTGCCCAGATTTCGCAGCGCGTGCGCGGCGAAGTGCAGGGCGACGTCGCGACGACGTTCAGCCGCGGCGGGGAGAAGATCGACGTCCGCGTCCGCTCGGACCAACAACGGCTTTCGAGCGTGGACGATCTCCGGACGCTCTCCGTGGCCGAGGGGTTTCCGCCAGTGCCCCTGTCCGCCGTGGCGAAAATCGAGACGCGCGAAGGCCCGAGCGAAATACGCCGGATTGACCAGCGCCAGGTGGTGATCATCACGGCGAACGTCGAGCGGCGCGACCTCGGGAGCGTCGCGCGCGATATCCATTCGCGCCTCGAGGGCATGCCCTGGCCCGATGACTCGTATTCCTACATGCTCGGCGGCCAGCAACGCGAGCTCGAGACCTCGTATGGCGGCATGATCTTCGCGCTTGGACTCGCGGTCTTCCTGGTGTATGTCGTGATGGCGTGCCAGTTCGAGTCGTATGGTCAGCCGGCGCTCATCATGGTCAGCGTGCCGCTGGCATTCATCGGCGTCGTGTATGCCCTTGCGTGGGGCGGCTACAGCCTCGATGTGAGCGTGTTCATCGGGGGCATCGTCCTGTCCGGTATCGTCGTGAACGCGGCCATCGTGCTGATCGACTACGTGAACCAGTTGCGCGAACGCGGGCTCAAGAAAGTCGAGGCCCTTGTCGAGGCGGGCAAGGTCCGCTACCGGCCCATCATGATGACGACGTTGACGACGATTCTCGGCCTGCTCCCGATGGCCTTCGCGACGGGCGAGGGCGCCGAGCTGCGCGGCCCGATGGCCGTGACCATCATGGCGGGGCTGACGATGGCGACCGTGCTCCAGCTCATCATCGTGCCCGTGCTCTACAACATCTTCGCCGGGAGGGACCCGGCGTGAGGTTCTCGCTCCCGGCGTTCGCGATTCGGCGGCCCGTGACCGTGTGGATGATCAACATCACCGTGATAGGCCTTGGCGTCATCGGCGTGTCGCGAATGCCGCTCGAGTTCATGCCCAAGATTCAATTTCCGTTCATGGGCGTCTATATCGCCTATCCGGGCGCCACGCCGCCGCAAGTCGAGGAGGAAGTCACGATACCGGCCGAGGGCGAATTCCGGACGTTGCCGAACTTGGAACAGTTGTTCAGCAACTCATCGAGCGACGGCTGTTTCATCGGGTTCCAGTTCAAGCCGGGAACGGACCTCCACGAGTCCATCGCTGACGTCCGTGACCGCATCGAGCGCGTGCGGCTCAACCTGCCCGATGCCGTCGACAACGTATACATCCAGCACTTCAATTCAGACGCGCTCCCCGTGATGGAGTTCGGCCTCTCGCGTGACGGCGACGAGAAGGAGTTCGCCCACCTCGTGCGGATGGACTTGCTGCCCAAGCTCAAGCGTCTCGAGGGTGTCGCCGAAATCGAGATTTGGGGGGCGGACGAGGACTCGGTCATGGTCGAGTTCGACCAGAACGCGCTTCGCCGGCACAATCTTTCGATCTACCAGGTCATCGCCCTCATCCGGGACAGCAACATCAACGTGTCGGCGGGCGAACTCACCAGCGGCCGGCAGAAATTCCTCGTGCGGGCATTGGACGAGTTCAATCGCCCCGAGGAACTCGCCGAGCTCGTCGTGGGCAACGGTCTGCGCCTGAAAGATGTCGCCTCGGTGGGATACCGTCCAAGGAACGAGGACCGCC
>CANKTP010000242.1 GCA_947486375.1 Candidatus Hydrogenedentota bacterium
TCAGGTCGCACTCCTGCGTTGCCCTATCCTCCGCTTGGGTCGCCGACCATCCTATCAGCGAAGTTAATGGCGGCCAGAATGGCGCTTGTCTTCGGATACTTTTTCTTCGTGAGGCAACGAATCTATTTCGGATACTTTTCCTGGTGAGTCAACGGGAGGACCGGGGCGGCTGGGGGTTAATTCAGGCTCGGCCGGTATCGCGCCGCGAGCGTCGAGGCCTTGGCGGAAACGCCCTTGGCGGCGTTCGATTCGAGGACCGAGAGGGCGGTTTTGAGATGCCCGAGTACGATGGACTGGCGCGCCGCTTCTTCCGATTGCGCCAAAATTTCCAACTTTTGGGGCACGCTCAATCCGATCTGTCTTGCGATTGCGAACGACAATCGTTCGGGTGCGAGCACTTTTACCTGCGCCCCCACCCGTTCCTCGATGCGCCGCAAGGTGATGAGTAACTCGTCTTGGACGTTTGGATCGACCAGTGGGTTGTCTTCCACGGGGACCACCACGCCGCCGGGATAGAGTTTTTCGGGCACTTCCGGGCGATATTCCTCGATGCGGAACACCGACACCCCGCGCGTCAAGATGTCCGACTCGCCGGTCGGATAGGATTTCAAAACGTGGAGGACCTCGACCTCGGTCCCGAATTGCGCCAGACGGCCGTACACGGCGGCCGGAATCCCGAAGGTGGAGCCCGTGTCCACACTCTCCTGGACCAATTGGCGATACCGGGGCTCGAAGATATGTAACGGTAGCATTTCGCCGGGGAACACCACGGCATTTAGGGGAAACAACGGCAAAAACATCGAAGAATCCTTTCCGATGAGTTGTCTCGAATGGATTTTACCATATGCGGCGTCCTTGAATCAGGCGCGGCCACGTTGCAGTATGGTGCGTCCCGGTCGCGATCAGCGCGCCGGGATCATGGCAAGGAGACATTGTCGCGAAAATGAAGATAGTATCGTGGAACGTGAACGGACTCCGATCCGCCCTGAAGAACGGCTTCATGGATTGGCTCGGCGAGTACAAGCCGGATATCGTGTGCATCCAGGAGAGCCGCGTTTTGCCGGGTGAGCTCGAGGAAGACGTACTTGCGCCCAAGGGGTACAAGACGTTCTGGATGCCTGCGCAAAAAAAAGGCTACAGCGGAACAGCGGCCTTCGTGCGGAAGTCGCCGGACAACGTCCTGAACATGGGTATTGCGGAATTCGACGACGAGGGGCGGGTGCAGATCCTGGAGTATCCCGATTTTTCGATCGTCAATGCGTACTACCCGAACAGCCAGCCGGAGCGCAAACGGATCGGCTACAAGCTCGACTTCTGCGAATCGATGCTCAAGACTTGCAACAAGATCGTCAAGTCGGGGAAGAACGTCATTTTGTGCGGCGATTACAACATCGCCCATACGCCCATCGATTTGGCGCGGCCCAAACAGAACGAGGACAGTCCTGGATACCTTCCCGAGGAGAGGGACGCCATGTCGTCGTTCATCAAGGCAGGATACGTGGACACGTTCCGGCATTTCTGCCCGGACCCGGGCCATTACAGCTGGTGGTCGTACCGGGCGAACGCGCGCGCAAACAACGTGGGCTGGCGGATCGATTATCACTGCGTGAACAAGGCGTTCCTGCCGAGGGTGAAGTCCGCCGCGATCCTAAACGACGTGATGGGTTCGGACCATTGTCCGGTCTCCATCACCCTGACGTAAGGGGGGGCGCCCGTGCGATCGCCAGTGACGACCAAGCGCGGCGACCAAGGGATGACCACCGCGATTAGCGGGCTGTCGTATCCGAAGTCGCATCTTGTCATCGAATGCAGCGGGCGCGTGGACGCGTTGCGCGCGCATACGGCCCTGGCGCGGTTGCGCGTGCTGGAGTCGGGGCGGGCCGATGCGGCGGAGTCCGCCGAGTTTTTGTTCTGGCTGTTGCATGTCTGTTTCCTGATTGGCGCCCAATGCAGCGATCCGTTGGACAGGCACCCGGAATACCGGCACGAAGACATGGGACCGGGTCACTTGGCCAAGCTCGAGGCGTTTCAGGCCGCGTTGGAGGGGAGGGTCACGCTGCCACGCAGTTTCATCGTCAGCGCGTCGAGCGTGCTCGCGGCGGAACTCGATGTCGCCACGACAGTCGCGCGGGACCTCGAGCGCGAGATCGTCCGGCTCAAGGAGGCGTTCCCGGAATTCAACGCGGAGCACATCCTTGTGTTCGTCAACCGGTTGAGCGACAGCCTGTTCATGCTGGCGCGGTCGTTCGAGGACGGCATTCATACCGCCGTCGACTATTCGTCACTCGAGCGTTTCGGGACCTTGCCCGGCTGAGTCGTCGCGCGTGGCGCGCCCGGGGGGCAACAGGTCGACCGGGGCGAAGTCGTCGGTGAGCACGGTCCCCATGCGGCGCGCACCGTAGGCTGGCGAAAACTGGGTGACTCTCGCCTCGAAGCCCGGGAGTTTTTCGCGAAAGGTCGCCGGCATTTGCAGGACGAGCTCGCTGAAGCCGGCGGGGGAGAGGGGATGCGCGAGCCATGCGCCCTCGGGCCAGGGTTTGCCGCCCCGAAACCCGTCCTGGAGGGCATCGACGTCGATTTTCTGGGCCACGAAGACGGTGTTCAGGCTGGTGCGCGCCTGGAAGACATAGACCTGCTGGAAGACCGACTCGAGCGTGGGCAGTAGATCGCGGATCACGTCGGCATCGAGCCCCTCGTGTACGCCCACGGCGTTGTAGACGAGGCATCCGCCGTTATCGAGTTTGTTCCATGCGATGCGGAAGAATTCGGCGGTGGCGAGGTGGTATGGCAAATAGGAGCCGTAGGGGCCGGTGCCGTATGCGTCCATCATGATGGCCCCATACTTTCCCGCGGCGCGCTGGAGAAGGACTCGACCGTCCCCGACCTGGACCCGAAGGCGGACCGAACTGGGAAGCTGGAAGAATTCCTTCGCGACCTCGACCACCTCGGGGTCGATCTCGAGGACATCCACCTTCATTTCGGGATAGTTGTTCACGAAGGATTTGGGGCCGGTGCCGCCCCCGAGGCCGATAAACAAGACCCGTTTCATGCTGGGATCGAAGAGGACCGGCACGTGGAAGAAGTCCGCGTATTCGAATCCGCCGGCGTTCGGGTCTTGGAGCGACATCAGGCTTTGTTGGTCCCGGTCGAAATAGAGGATGCGGGTATTGTCCTCGTCAGCGACGCGGATGTGGTGGTAGGCGCTGTAGACCTCGTAGAGGACTTGGGCGTCGGCGGCAGGGATGGACACAAGGGAAAGGAGCACGGCCAGGGGGATTGGCCTACGCGGCAGGGACAGCAGTATCCCGGCGCACCCCGCGACCGCGAGGACGCCCCCGGCAGTCCGGGTGATGGCGATGGCTCCCCAGATCGGCATCAATAGCATCACGGTCAACAGGACGCCCGCGATGCTTCCTGCCGTGCCCACGGCCGTGACCCATCCGGCGGAACGTCCGACGTGTTGCATGTCGCCGGTCTCGAGGCGGACGGCTTGGGGGGCGACCGTGCCGAGGGCGAGGAGGGGGAGGAAGGTACA
>CANKTP010000243.1 GCA_947486375.1 Candidatus Hydrogenedentota bacterium
TAGAGGAAGTCATGGAACATCTATTGACAATGGACAGCCTGCTCGCGCTCGCCACATTGACCGCGCTCGAGATCGTCCTGGGCATCGACAACATAGTCTTCATCATTATCCTGTGCGGGAAACTGCCTGCGGAGCAGCGGGCCAAGGCGCGCCAGATGGGGTTGGCCATGGCGATGATCTCGCGCATCGCCCTGTTGTTGACCATTGGATGGGTCATGCGGCTGACCGAGCCGCTATTCCAGACCGCGTTCATGGACTGGAACATCGAAGTCTCCGGTCGCGATCTCATCCTTTTTCTCGGCGGACTGTTCCTTATCGCCAAGGCGACATACGAAATTTACGACCGGACCGAGGGCGACACCGCCCACGGCGAGTCCGCGATACAGGGCGGAAAGGCCGGAAAGGCCGTGTTTTGGCTAATCGTCACGCAGATCATGATTATCGACATTGTGTTCTCCCTCGACTCCGTCATCACGGCCGTGGGGATGGCCGAACATATCGAGATCATGGTCGCCGCCATCGTGACCGCAGTCCTGGTCATGATGATCTTCTCGGGGCCGATCAGCCATTTCGTCGAGGCCCACCCCTCGATCAAGATGCTCGCCCTGGCATTTCTCGTGCTCATCGGCGTCATGCTGGTGGCGGAATCGCTCGACCAGCACATTCCGAAGGGATACATCTACTTCGCCATGGCGTTCTCGCTCGGGGTCGAGATGATTAATATCAAGACCCACGCCAGGCCAAAGCCCAAGCCGGGCAAATGACGCGGCAGGCGAGTTATTGCCGCGCGATGTAGTTCTTGACCTCGAGCTCGAGCGTCGAGTACTTCAAGCGGAAGGCCCCGCGCAAGGCCTCCTCGGGAACTTCCCCGTCGGCCAGCCGCCCCAGCATTGCCGCCAGCCCGCGGATTCCCCCCTTGGCCTTCAGCACCGTCATGGTGGCCAGCGATTGCGCATACGCCAGCCGCAACGAATCGGGCTCGAGCTTGTCCAGCTGTCCCTCGGATAGTTCTGGCAACGTGAACAGCAACCCCTCCTTGTACGCCGTCTTGAGATACGCCACGTCCTCCGGGGCCAGGTCCCGCGACATGACCTCGGCCAATCCCTCGTTGAACCACCAGGGCGCGTTGTCCTTCGCCGAATACCGCACGATCACGTGTACGAACTCGTGCTCGAGCCGGCGTTTCAAATCCTCGCTCGACACGCGCTCGCCCGCGTTGTCGATGACCGGCACGCGAATCTTGTTGCCGTCGTACAACCCGCCCACGTGTTCGCCCATCTGCGTCACCTGCGAGAAGCCCTCCGAGCTGTACAGCGATACCTGGATCGGCGTCGGGGGATACACCTCGCCCAGGTCGCGTCCCGCATTCCGGTAGGCGTTCTCGAGGGTCTGCAAGACGAGCCGCACCTCCTGGCCGGCCGAGACGCGATCGAAGGCGATGTTGAAGTGTTCCGAGCCGCTCTCGCTGAAATCCGACTCGACGTTCGCCTCGCGCGTCGCCTTCTCGATGCGCTCATCCACCCCCTCGCGCGACGGTTCCGATTTCTTCACCCACTCCCAATGCACCAGCGCCGAGCGCGGATCGTTGTCCTTGTAATACGCCTCGCCCAGGAGAAAATGCGCGTCCACGTTTTTCGGTTCGATCTCGATCGCCTCTTCCAACCGGAAGACCGCGTCCGCCACGAGTCCCTCCTGCAGGTAATAGGCCCCGAGCTGGACGAACGGCTGCACGTTCCCCGGGTCGATATTGGCCGCGTCGTTCAGCAGGTCCATCGCCCCTTGCATGTCCCGGCCCTTCGCCAGGTCGTTCGCGTAACTCTGCAGGGCATTGGCCATGTTGCGCCGAATCGTCTTGTTGTCCGGCGCCGCCTTCATCGCCGTCTCGAACTCGGCAATGGACTCGGCCCACCGTTTCGCCTCGTAGAACTCGACCCCGCGCGCATTGTGATCGTTCGCCGGTTCCTGCGCCGGCGCGGCGGCCCAGGCCGTGCATGCCGCAAAAACAACCGATCTCATAACCATGCGCATGGGTAGTTTCCTTGGTAATTCGGGGGACGGGCTACGAATTACGCCCGCGGATGTAGCCCAGCCCCACGATTCAATATCGCGTATTTCATAGCCCGTCCCCGAATTACCCCGGGATCAGGGCGATGCACTCGATCTCGATCTGGAAGTCCGCCGGCAGCCGCGCCACCTGCACGCAACTCCGCGCCGGGAAATCGCGCCCGAAAAATTCCTTGTATATACCGTTCAGCTCGGCAAAGCGATCCATGTCTTTCAGGAAGATGACCGACTTGACCACATGCTCGAGCCCGCTCCCCGCGTCCTCCAAGACCGCCTTCACATTCGAGAGAGTAAGCCGCGCCTCCTCCTCGAAGGTCCCCTTGAGCACGCCCGATCCGTCCGGCTTCACCGGACCCTGGCCCGAGATAAACAACAAGTTCCCCGCGGCCACCGCGGGAGAATACGGCCCCATGGCCGGTGGCCCACTCGGGGCGGCAATGCAGCGCTTGGTCATCGCGAACTCACTCCGTTTCTTCTGGCCACGGGTTGATCGTAAAACGGCAGTCGAGGGGGACTGACTCCGCCTTTTGCCCGGTGGTTCGGGCAAAAGGCGGTGTCTGTCCCTTGCCCTCACGAACGGTACCATAGACCCGGCGGATCGTCAAACACCAAGGGCGCATGCAGCGGCCGGATTTGTGCCGGGGCGCACCGGGCAGATCCGTCCGAGTCTTCCTCAATCCACCGAGTCCACCAAGTCCACTGCGGCTTTCGCCGGGCGAATCCGCCCAAGAAGCCACCTCAACAACAATCCTTGCACCGCCACGCTCCCCAAGACCGCGATAGGCGCGAACAAAAACGGGGTCGACAGTGTGTACTCCGCCGCGATCCAGCCGAAAATCAACGAGCCCGCGAAACCCCCGCCGCCGACAATCCCTTCGTTGATCGAGGCCCGCCGGCCCTTGAGGCGCAGGTTTGCCATGCTATAGAACAGGCTCGCGAAGAAAATGGCGTAGGAGTTGATTCCGATTAGGGAGAAACAGAGGAACATTACCGCGAACGATTCCGTCGTGCCCAACACCCACAACGCCGCCGCCGCCACGCATTGCAATCCAAACAGGACGCCCATCCGGTGAATCCACCCCTGCCGCCGGCCCATGACGTAGAACACGGCGACGCTCGTCGCCGTTAATCCGAATGCAAGCACTGAGAACACCGTCGGCGCGCCGAACGTCACCGTCTCCGTGCTCCACGGGAACATCGTCAGGACGCCGGCCTCGGCCACTTCGTCCACGCGCTTGGGGAACATGTAGCGGCACGCGCCCAGCAGCGACCAGCCCGTGAAGCAGGCCAGCCATGTCGGGTACAAAAAAGCCTCCCCCAAGGGCCCGGCGGAATCCAGCTCGAGTGGGACAGGGTGAGAGGCAGCACCGAAGAAATCACGCTCGTGGGGTTGCAGGAA
>CANKTP010000244.1 GCA_947486375.1 Candidatus Hydrogenedentota bacterium
CCGATGGTCGCGCCGTGGGTACATTTCACGTCGTCGGCGAAAATCTCGAGTTGCGGCTTCGTGTCGATCGTCGCGTTGCCGGAGAGCAACAGGTTGTTGTTCAGTTGGTTCGAGTCCGTCTTTTGCGCGTCGCGATCCACGTGGACTTTCCCGGTGAATACCGCGCGGCTCGATCCGTCCAGCACGCCCTTGTAGCCCATCCGGCTGTAGCAATGGCTCTTCGCATGGCGCACGTGCAGGGCGTTGTCGATGAGGCGGTTCCCGTCATTCAGATACAAGCCATTCATCTCGCAGCGTCCGCCATCGCCCCCGAGCACCACCGACACCTCGTTGCGCACGATCGCGCCGCCCAGGGTCATCGAGAATGTCGTGACGCCCGCGTCGCGGCCCAAGACAATCTTCGCGGTCTCGAGGTGAAATCCCTCGACGGCCTCGTCGATCATCGAGTAGCGCGTCAATTGGGCGTTGTCCTCGAGGACGTACTCGGCCACGCCGTTGCTGAGATAGGCTCCGGCCCCCGGCGCGCCCACGTGCGTCTCGACGACGGTGGCATTGGCCGATTCCCCAAGCACGACCAGCGTCCGGGGATGCGAGGCGCTCAGGCTCGCGCCGGTCGACACGTAGAGCAGGTGAATTGGCGCTTCGAGGGCGACGCCCTTCGGAACATATACAAATCCGCCGTCTTGAATAAAGGCCGAGTTCAGGCAAACAAATGTGTGACTCGGGTCCACGTGACGGTCAAGGTGCTTGCGCACGATCGCCTCGTCGGCGCCCGTGGCCTCGGCCAGGCTTCCCGCACGCAGGCCCTTCGGCCCGGTCGCGATCCGCGACAGGTTCTTTGAAAAGACCCCGTCAACAAATACCAACTGGGTCCAGCTTGGCTCGTCGAAGAGGTGCGCGGCGACTGCTTCAGACGAGATCGTCCCCGCAGCCGCGCCGACGACCGAACGAAATGGCGTCTGGACAATCGGAGTCACGTTGGTAAACCGCCATGCTTCCTGGCGGAAATGCGGGAATGGCGTGTCGCTGAACCGGGCCGCGCCCGCCGTGCGAATATCGTTGAGCCACGCGGGGCCGCCTGCGGCGCGGAGCCGCGCAATGTCGGCGGTAAAATGATCGCGATCAGATTGTTGCATCAGTTCGGGCATGGGTCGGGGGCTCTCCGTGGGACGTCCGCCCCTAGGCGGTCGCCGTCTCCTTGAGCCAGGCATAGCCTTTCTCTTCGAGTTCCAAGGCCAGTTCCTTCCCGCCCGATTTCACGATGCGGCCCTTGTAGAGCACATGGACAAAGTCCGGCTCGACGAGGTTCAGCAGCCGCTGGTAGTGCGTCACGAGGATCATGGCCCGCTCCGGTGAGCGCAGCGTGTTGATGCCCGCCGCCACGACTTGCAGCGCGTCGATATCGAGTCCCGAGTCCGTCTCGTCAAGGATCGCCAGGCGCGGTTCCATCACCGCCATCTGGAGGATTTCGTTGCGTTTTTTCTCGCCGCCCGAGAAGCCCTCGTTGACATTGCGATCCGCGAACACCGGATCCACGTTCACCATCGCCATTTTCTGCGCGAGCAAGTCCTGGAATTCCATCGCGTCGAGTTCCTCGAGTCCGTGGCTCTTCCGGATCTCGTTCAGCGAGCACTGGAGGAAGTAGGCATTCGAGATGCCCGGAATCTCCACTGGGTATTGAAACGCCAGGAACACCCCCGCGCGCGCACGTTCCTCCGGCGGCATCTCCATCAGGTCCTGGCCCATGTAGGTCGCCGTGCCCTCGGTGATTTCGTAGGCATCGTGTCCCGCCAGCGCTTGCGCCAGCGTGCTTTTGCCCGAGCCGTTCGGCCCCATGATCGCGTGGATTTCCCCCGCATTCACCGTCAAATCGACCCCGCGGAGAATTTCGTTGTCCTCCACCGACACATGTAAATTTCTGATTTCGAGCATGGTTCTCTTCCGAAAATTGGCTTCAGGATTTCATTCGGGACGCCGCGCGGCGTCCCCGGGGTCAGCCGACGCTGCCTTCCAACGTGATGCCGAGCAGCTTCGTGGCCTCGACGGCGAACTCCATGGGGAGGTGATCGAACACTTCCTTGCAGTAGCCGTTGATGATCATCGACACGGCGTCGTCCGTCGACATGCCGCGCTGCCGGCAATAGAAAAGCTGGTCCTCGCTGATCTTCGACGTGGACGCCTCGTGCTCCACGTTGGATGTCGTGTTCTTCACCTCGATGTACGGGAAGGTGTGCGCGCCGCAGCGGTTGCCGATCAGGAGCGAGTCGCACTGCGTGTAGCTGCGCGCGTTCTCCGCTTTCGGCATCACTCGCACCAGGCCGCGATAGCTGTTGTTGCCCTCGCCCGCCGAGATCGTCTTGCTGATGATCGTGCTGCGCGTGTTCTTGCCGATGTGGATCATCTTCGTGCCGGTGTCGGCCTGTTGCCGCTTCGTGCTCACCGCCACGGAGTAAAACTCGCCCACGCTGTTGTCGCCCAGCAGGAGGCAGCTCGGATACTTCCACGTGATCGCGGAACCGGTCTCGACCTGCGTCCACGAGATGCGCGAATTCCGGCCGAGGCACTTGCCGCGCTTGGTCACAAAGTTGTAAATGCCGCCACGTCCCTGCTCGTCGCCCGCGTACCAGTTCTGCACCGTCGAATAAGCCACCGTCGCGTTGTCCAGCGCAATCAACTCGACCACCGCCGCGTGGAGCTGGTGTTCGTCGCGCATCGGCGCCGTGCATCCCTCGAGGTAGTTCACCGAGGCGCCTTCTTCCGCGATGATTAATGTCCGCTCGAATTGTCCCGTCTCTCGCGCATTGATGCGGAAGTACGTCGACAAGTCCATCGGGCACCGGACGCCCTTCGGGATGAACGCGAAGGACCCGTCGCTAAACACGGCCGAGTTAAGCGCCGCGAAAAAGTTGTCGTTCGCCGGCACGACCGATCCCAAATACTTCTGGACGATCTCCGGGAACTTCTTCACCGCCTCGCTGAATGAACAAAAGATAATGCCTTGCTTCGCCAGCACGTCCTGGTGGGTTGTCGCGACGGACACGCTGTCGAACACCGCATCCACCGCAACCCCGGAAAGGCGTTTCTGTTCGTCGAGCGGGATGCCGAGTTTCTCGAAGGTCCGTATCAACTCGGGATCGACTTCGTCGATGCTCGAAAACTCCACCTTCTTCTTCGGCGCCGAGTAATACCGCGAAGCCTGGTAGTCGATCGGGGCGTAGTGAAGGTTGGCCCAATCGTGCGGCTCCTCCATCGTCAGCCAATGGCGATAGGCCTTCAGCCGCCATTCGAGCAACCACTCGGGTTCCTCTTTCTTGGCGGAGATCAGCCGGACGACATC
>CANKTP010000245.1 GCA_947486375.1 Candidatus Hydrogenedentota bacterium
AGAACACCGTCGGCGCGCCGAACGTCGCCGTCTCCGTGCTCCACGGGAACATCGTCAAGACGCCCGCCTCCGCCACCTCGTCCACCCGCTTGGGAAACATGTAGCGGCACGCGCCCAGCAGCGACCAGCCCGTGAAGCAGGCCAGCCATGTCGGGTACAAAAAGGCCTCCCCCAAGGGCCCGGCGGAATCCAGCTCGAGTGGGACAGGGTGAGAGGCAGCACCGAAGAAATCACGCTCGTGGGGTTGCAGGAACAATAGGAGCGCGGCCAACCCGGCGCAGACCGCAGCCACGGTGAATGGAAGACCGGGATCCGTCTCGAACAAGGGACCCGCCACGAGCGCCGCGATCGCCATCCCGAAACTCCAGGACATGTTGTAGCGCGCCATCAACGTGGCCCGGCGGGAGGAGTCCGGTTCCGCGCCGAGCCAGGCGTGCATCGAGGGCCAGGACAGGCCGACCGAGCCCAACGCCCCGGTGACCAGCGCCCCGAACACGAACACGCCCGGGGCGCTTCCCGCGAACGCCATGCACGCGCCCGACAGCGCCGCGCCCAGCCCCGCCAACGCCACGCCCTTCCTGACCCGACCGATAATGAGCGTGCCGGCGATACACACCCCCGCGTACGTGATCGACATCGCCGCTCCCGTCGACGAGGACTCGCTCACGCCCCCATCCAAGTGATGCAGGATGAAAAACGGCGCTGCGGTCTGGACTAGGATCACGGACAGATCGAGGCAGAACGCCGCCACGCAGTGACGGACGATGGGACCGAACATGGGGGAAATTCCTGGGGGGGCAAGCCGCGGAGTGTAGAGATTTACGGGAATGCGATCAAGGGCGATGTGTTGTGGTGCGGGCTTCCAGCCTGCACAAAAGCACGGACCGTGCAGGTTGGAATCCCGCGCCACAACTAGGCCGTGCTATCATCCACCTGCTGTCTTGTCATCGAAAAATCGGGGCGCGATTCATGCCGTTCATCAAGCTCGCAAAGGTGGCGGATTTCGCCGCGCTTCGCATAAAGTCATACCAAGTCTTCGGGAAATTCATCGCGATCGTGAAGGACCCCGACGGGACCCTGTACGCCACCGAGATCGCCTGCAAGCACAACAACGCCGACCTGAGCTCGGGACACTTCCGGGGCGACGTCGTCACCTGCTCGCGCCACGGCTGGATTTACAACATCAAGACCGGGCAATGCCTCAACCAGAATTCTTCGCCCTTGCGCCGCCACGCGCTCGAGGTCCGGGGAGGGGACATCTACGTGTCGACCTCGGTAGTCGAGCCGAAGGAAGAGGAGGAGTGGTAGGAAATTAGGGACAGTCACCCCTGGTCATGTTTGCCACAACGTCGGCACGGGTAGTAGCCAAAGCCTGTCGCCAAACGGAATGATCTGATCGCCCAGGTAGAACACGACACCGGCGCGAAACTGTTTGCCAAGCTGTTCGCGCAACATCTTGAGCGAGGCAAAATCATGGGCATCCACCGTGGCGCTGGCCTTCACCTCGATGGCCGCCACGCTTCCGTCGGGCTTCTCGATCACGATGTCGATTTCCGATCCCGTCGCCGTCCGGAAGTGGTAGGGGGTCATTCGGACGCCTGACCACGACACCTGCTTGCGAATTTCTCCCACGACAAAGGATTCGAGCGCGCGCCCCAGCAATGGACGGTCCACGGCAAACCGCCGAGCGTCGGCCCCGATCAAGTGGCAGCAAAGCCCGGCATCCGTGACATGGATTTTCGGCGCCTTCACCAGTCGCTTGCCCAAGTTGCGCGACCAGGCCGGAAGCCGGTGAACAAGGAACAGGGTCTCCAATAAGGCCAGATACCGGGCCATGGTGGTATGAGGCAATCCGGCATCGCGGCCAAGATCGGAGAGATTCGACAATCCAGAGGTCCGCGCCGCGAGCAGCTTGAGAAGGTTCGGGAGCGTATGCAGCGCGTCGATCTGCATGAGGTCGCGCACGTCCCGCTGAAGGATCGTCGAAACATACGCCGCAAACCATGCGGAACGGCGTCCAGGGTCCTTGCGTTGGCTCGCTTCCGGGTATCCGCCCCGGACCAATCGTTCCCGGATGTCCTCGCTCGTCGTTGCCGTCTTTGCCTTGGCGAATGTCCCGCCGAAGAGTCGGCCCAAGAAACCTTCGCGCTTGCCATCACGTTCGCCCGCGGAGAAAGGGTATAGCGGAATGATCTCCATTCGTCCCGCGAGCGACTCGGAAAGCCGCGGGAGCGTGAGCACGTTGGCGGATCCCGTCAGAAGAAATCGTCCGGGTTGACGATTCTTATCGACGGCCAATTTGATGGCGGGGAAGAGCCCAGGCGCTTTTTGAATCTCGTCAATCGCCACCGGCCCCGCCAAGCCTCGGACAAATCCGGAGGGGTCCCCAGAGACAAGCGCCAGCGCCGCGGCATCATCCAGCGTAAAGTATTCGGCGCCCATGGCTTCCGCGATGGATTTGGCCAGCGTGGTCTTGCCGGTTTGGCGTGCCCCGTTGAGGAGTACGACGGGTGTGTCCGTCATGGCTTGATTAACAGCACGCTCTATATTTCGCCGTATCATGGTGATATATTAACCATTTGGTGGTGAATTTGCAAGCATACGCGCGGCGCCCCTTGTCAAGTTCGATGGATGAGATTGGCCTGCGATCCCCAGCGCAACCGTCGGCCCCGCGATCGATGGCGCCACTCGCGCGGGGGGGGATGGGCGTCCCCGCACGCGCCGGAGGCGAGGAAAATACGATGTACTATAGAAATCACACGGTGGTGAGATATTCACCACTAGGTGGTGAATTTGCACGGTTGCTCATAACGCCATCCTGTCGGGATTGGTGAATGAGACTAGCCCGCGTTCCCCAACACGATCGCCGGCTCCGTGATCAAAAGCGACACTTGCGCGCCTTCGTCGTAGTCGGTCTTGTGGTCTGTCAAGACCGACAGGATCCGCTCGCCGCAGGCGACTCGATAATATTGGTCGTGGCCCTTGAATTCGCGCGAGAGGATCACCCCATCGAGGGTGCCGGCGGCCGGGCCGGAAAGTTGAATATGCTCGGGGCGAATGGAGAGCACCACCTCGCCAGCGGCGGCGTGGGCGAGGGGCAGGTTGCCAAAGGGCGTGTGCGCGTGCGACCCATAAGCGGTCGCATCGAGGACATTCGTCGAGCCGAGGAACTGCGCCACGAAGCGCGACTCGGGGCGGCGGTAGATCGAGATCGGGTCTCCGACCTGCTCGATGCGTCCCTCGTTCATCACGGCGATGCGGTCGGAGGTGACGAGGGCCTCTTCCTGGTCGTGGGTGACGAGGATGGCGCTCATGCCGGCCTGCTTGAGGAT
>CANKTP010000246.1 GCA_947486375.1 Candidatus Hydrogenedentota bacterium
GCCGCTTCCGCGGCAGGCTTAAACACGGCGGGCTGAAATTTCGGCGAATCATTGCCGGGCAATACCGACAGGAACCCAAGTTGGACGGGTTCCTGCTTGATGTCGACATTTCCCCGCGTCAATAAGAAACTCTCATCCGGTTCGGGCTTCTTGTCGGTCACGGCCATGGCCGCCGGGGGCGCGGGCGGGGCCTCTTTCTCGATGATGGCGACCTTCGCCGTCACGTCCGCAGAGATCGCGATTTCGTCGAGACCGAAGTTGCGCTGGACTTCCTCGTCCGACACTTTCAAGGAGTCGCCGAATTTCCGCTTCAACTCCATCTGGCCGGCGTTGTCCCTCTCGGACGGTTTCCGGAGGAGGTCCTTCTCCGTGTCCGTCAACGGCAACGCGAGGATTTTTTCCTCGCGCAGGGCCTCGCGGATGGGCCGGCGGAGCTCGTCGAGCGGCTTCTTCGCCTCGCCCAGCCGTTTGCGCCACGCGCTTAACTGCGCCTCGTATTCCTTCTTCTCCGCCCGGGAGACGAGGAACGAGTCCTCGCGCTTGACGGTGGCGAAGGCCGCGAGCATCCGGTAGTAATCCCGGCTCGGGATCGGGTCGTACTTGTGATCGTGGCACCGCGCGCAGGCGAGGGTCACGCCCAGGAAGGCCGAGGCCGTCGTGCTGGCCATGTCGTCGAGCTCATCGTAAAAATTCTGTTCGGACTCTTGGTTGCCCACGGTCGGGCCGGCCGCGACAAACCCCGTCGCCGCGATCGCCATGGGATTGTCCGGCTCGTATTCGTCGCCCGCGAGTTGCCACTTGACGAACCGATCGTAGGGCATGTCCTCGTTGAAGGCCTTGATCACGAAGTCGCGGTAGTGGTAGGCCGTGGGCCGTTCGAAATCGAACTCGTACCCCGCGCTGTCCGCATAACGCGCCACGTCGAGCCAATGCCGCGCCCAACGCTCGCCGAAATGCGGGCTGGCCAATAGGCGATCCACGGCGCCCTCGTAGGCATCGGGCGAATCGTCCGCGAGGAACGCCGCCATTTCTTCCGGGGCCGGGGGCAGACCCGTCAGGTCAAAGGTCACGCGGCGCAGGAGTTCGCGGCGATCCGCCTCGGGATTGGGCACGAGTTTCGCCGCCTCGAGCGAGGCCAGGACAAACCGGTCGATATCGTTCTTGATCCACGGGGAGCCTGAAGTCGCCGGGGGCGAGACATCGGCCAAGGGCCGGAAAGAGCGGAACTCGCGGTCCTTGTCGCTGACCCGCATTTCGCGCGATGCGGCCTTGGTAGCAGCGGGATTTGCCGTCGGCGTGGTGCCGGGCTCGGTCCCGATGATCGCGCGGAGCAGGTCTTGCGCCGCCCGGAGGGCATCCAGTCGCCGTTGGAGATCGGATGATTTGAGGGCGGTGTCCGAGAGGGCCTCGTCAAGTCGCTCGCGCTCCGCCTCGAGTTCTTGGAGCTTGGCATCTGCCTCGGCGGCCTCGCGAATAATTTTGTCAAGGGAATCCCTTGCCGCACCGGGGTCGGATTGGAGGCGTTCGAGTTGCTCGATCAGCGCCTTGGCGGCGTCGGCAGGCGACGAGGCCTCGTCGGCCCAGACCCCCCAAAACGCCAGGGCAAGCGATAAGACCCCCGTTCCGTATTGTCGGTAAAAACGAAACGTTGGGTATGTAGCGCGATAGCGGCTCATTGGTTCCCGTTGCACATGGCGTGGCAGACTAGCCCGCAAATCTCACCACTATTCTACTGCGGAAG
Organism: Candidatus Hydrogenedentota bacterium; assembly: GCA_947486375.1. Classification (GTDB taxonomy): domain Bacteria; phylum Hydrogenedentota; class Hydrogenedentia; order Hydrogenedentales; genus CANKTP01. The sequence goes on from CANKTP010000246.1 coordinate 1,742, forward strand.
CGGATATGACTGTTCTTTCGAGACTTTTCGACCCGAATTGACCTCGGCGTGTGTCTACACGCTGTCGCCCGATTCGATCCGAAGAAGTCTCGACATACCAGCCATCACCACTTCCTCGTAACGAACACTGGTGAGACATGCGGGCTGGGGTATTCTACCCGTGCGCGGGGGGGATACGTCAATGGCCATAATCTGGGCCGTCCCGGGCATGTATACGGCCCGGCACAAGACTAAGCGGCGACGGGAGTTAGGGCCAGGCCCTTTAAAATATTGGCGGATGCCACACAAAATTAACCTTGACATCCGCGAAAAATTATGCTAGCCTTTCCAATTGCTCCAAGAAGGGGGAAGTGTGTCTAACAATGGATATTCGGTGCCGTTCACGCCTGACATCGCCCCATTGCCCATCCTGTACCGCTGATTCTCAACGCATGTCGTGTCTCAACTTATAAGGGAAGTCTGCATGGCTGTCGCTTACAAGGGCCTTATTGCTCGACCCTCGCTGGGGAACATCCCGGATCCGGTGGAATTACCGGATTTGATCGAGATTCAGACGCGGTCGTACGGCGATTTTCTCCAGTGGGAGATCCCACCCGACGAACGCCGCGAGACGGGGCTCCAGGAAGTATTCCGCGACGTCTTCCCGATCAAGTCGCCCGACGGCATGACCGAGTTGGACTTCGTTCATTATTCCTTCACACCGCCCAAGTATACCGTGCAAGAATGCCAGTTGCGCGGGGTCACTTATTCGGCTTCATTGAAGGCGCTGTTGCGTCTCGCACGCTACGAGGAAATCGGCGGCGAGAACCGCGAGAAACTCATGGTGGAGCAGGAGGTGTTCCTGGGCGAACTTCCGATCATGACGCCGACCGGCACCTTCATTATTAATGGCGCCGAGCGCGTCATCGTGAGCCAGCTCCACAAGTCGCCGGGGGTGTCGTTCGAGACCAAGCAACACCAAAACGGCAAGATGCTCTTGTCGGCGCGCATCATTCCGTATCGCGGGGCGTGGCTCGAGTTCGACTACGACATCAACGACACGCTTTGGCTGATGATCGACCGCCGGTCGCGCCTGCTTGCGACGACGTTCCTGAAGTGCTTCGGTTTCACGGAAAACGAAGACATCATCAAGTTGTTTTACAAGACCGAATCCGTGGCCCTGGGCCGCACGAAGGTCAAGGCCGCCGGCAAGTCCTTCGAGCCGGCGCTGCTTGTTGGCCGGGTGATCGCGGCGGACGCCGTCGACAGCGAGACGGGCGAAATCATCGCGGAAGCCTGCGACGAGATCACGGCGGCCTCGCTCGGGAAGTTGATGAATTCGCACGTGAAGGAGATCGAGGTCATCACGGTGGAGAGCGCGGCGACGGACTCGACGATCGTCCACACCCTGGCGCAAGATCACACATTGACCAAGGAAGATGCGCTTCGCGAGGTCTATGCGCGCATTCGACCGGGCGATCCCGCGACCGACACCACGACGCGCACGTTTTTCGAGCGCATGTTCTCCGACCCGAGCCGCTACGATTTCGCGCCGGTCGGGCGATACAAGATTAACCGCAAGCTGGGCCTGAAAATCTCGC
>CANKTP010000247.1 GCA_947486375.1 Candidatus Hydrogenedentota bacterium
AAGGCGCTGGACGACCACACCGTCCAAGTGACGCTGAATTATCCGGCCCCGTACTTCTTCGAACTCCAGACGCACTACTCGTGGTTCCCCATCCAACAAACCAACGTCGAGAAATTCGGCAAGATCGACGATCGCGGATCGGAATGGACCCGGCCGGGGAACCTGGTGTGCAACGGCCCCTACATGCTCGACACCTGGGAACCGAACAACGTGATCAAGGTGCGCCCGCAGCCCTACTATTGGGACGCGAAAGGCGTCTTGAACGACGGGGTCGATTTTCACCCGGTCAGCGACGAAAACACCGAGGAGCGAATGTTCCGGGCGGGCGAATTGCACGTCACCGAGAACGTCCCGGTCTCGAAGGTCAACGTGTATCGCAAGGAGAGACCGGATGAAATCCGGATCGACGATTGGCTGGGGTGCTACTTTTACCGCGTGAACACGAAGCGCCCGCCGTTCAACGACGCGAGGGTGCGGCGCGCACTGGCCATGTCGATCGACCGCGACTCGGTGGTGACGAACATCATGCAAGGCGGCGAAAAGCCCGCGGGGTTCCTCACGCCGCCCAACCTGAACGGGTACACGGCGGCCAAGGCGGTGTCGTTCAACCCCGACGAGGCGCGGCGGCTGCTGGCAGACGCGGGCTTCCCCGACGGCAAGGGCTTCAAGGGGGTCGAGATTCACTACAACACGCTCGACAAGCACAAGATCATCGCCGAGGCCCTCCAGCAAATGATCAAGACCAACCTCAAGGTCGAGGCCACGCTGCGCAACGAGGAATGGAAGGTCTACCTCGACACGGAGACGAACCTCGATTACGACATCTCGCGGGCCGGCTGGATGGGCGACGTGCGCGACCCGATCAATTTCCTCGAGTGCTTTCTCACGGGCAATGGGAACAACCGGACGGGGTGGTCGAATCCGCAGTACGACGACTTCGTGGAACGCGGCCGGCGCGAACCCGATCCCGCCGAGCGCATCCGCTTGTTCCAGGAGGCCGAGGGCATCCTCGTCGACGAGATGCCGTTGATCCCGCTTTTCTTCTACACCAAGACCTTCCTCGCCGATCCCAAGCTTCGCGGGCTCGACGCAAACATCATTGCCTACGTCGCCTTTCACAAGTTGCACATCGATGGGGCGAAGTAGGCCGCGGTGAATCGTCCCGGGACGAAGACATGCTGAAGGTCATCCTGCGTCGGCTCATCGAGGCCGTCCCAGTGCTGTTCGTCATCGTCACGATGACGTTCTTCATGATCCGCCTCGCGCCGGGCGGGCCCTTCGATTCCGAGAAAGCCGTCTCGCCCCTGATCAAGGAACGCCTCGAGGCGTACTACCACATGGACAAGCCGCTCGTCGCGCAATATGCGGACTACCTGTCCAGGCTCGCGCACGGCGATCTCGGCCCGTCCTTCAAGAACGCCTCCTACTCCGTCAACGAACTCATCGGGTTTAGCTTCAAGGTCTCGCTCGAACTCGGGGCCTACGGCCTGTGCGTGGCGCTCGCGATCGGGTTGACGGCGGGAATCGTCGCGTCGCTGCGCCCCAATACCGTCCAGGACTATCTCGCCATGTCCTTCTCGATGATCGGCATCTGCGTGCCGAACTTCGTGTTGGGCCCCATCATCGTGCTTGTCTTCGGCCTGTGGCTCGGATGGTTTCCCGTGTCGGGTTGGGACCATCCCATCGACAAGGTACTCCCGTCGCTGACGCTCGGGATGATGTACGCGGCCTACATCGCCCGCCTCAGCCGCGCCGGAATGCTCGAGGTCCTATCCAACGACTTCGTCCGGACCGCCCGCGCCAAGGGACTTTCCGAGACACGGGTCGTCCTGCGGCACGCCCTGCGCGGCGGCATCGCCCCGGTGGTCTCCTTCCTCGGGCCCGCCACCGCCGGCATGCTCACCGGCTCGTTCGTCGTCGAGACCATCTTCCAGATTCCCGGCCTCGGGCGGCATTTCGTCGAGGCCGCGTTCAACCGCGACTACACCATGATCATGGGGACCGTCCTGGTCTACGCGACGCTGATTCTATTTCTGAACCTCTTCGTTGACATGTTCCTGATCTGGCTCGACCCGAGGCTTCGCGATGCCCGAGGCTGAACTCGAAAAAGGGACATCCCTCTGGCGTGACGCGCTTCGTCGGCTTGCGAAGAACCGCCTCGCGCTGTTCGGCCTCGCCGTGTTGTGTTGTGTCAGCGCGCTGTGCCTCGCGACTCCCCTCATTGCTCCCTACGAGTATGACGCGCAGGACCTCGACCTCGGCGCGTCCCGCCCAGACGCAGACCATTGGTTCGGCACCGACTACCATGGCCGCGATCTTTTGACGCGCGTGCTCTACGGCGGGCGCATGTCGTTGATGGTCGGCCTCGCCGCGACATCCGTTTCGTTGCTGGTGGGCGTCCTCTACGGCGCCACGGCGGGCTTCGCCGGCGGCCGGCTCGACTCGCTCATGATGCGCATCCTCGACATCATGTACGCGCTCCCCTTCACCATCTTCGTCATCATCCTGATGGTCTTCTTCGGCCGGAACCTCATCCTCCTGTTCATGGCCATCGGCGCCGTCGAGTGGCTGACGATGGCCCGCATCGTCCGCGGACAAGTCATCTCGCTGAAGGAAAAGGAATTTATCGAGGCCTGCGTCGCGATGGGCCTTCCCCGGCGCCAGATTCTGTTGCGGCACATCATCCCGAACGCCCTCGGCCCGATAATCGTCTACACCACGCTGACCATCCCAAACGTGATGCTGCTCGAGGCTTTCCTGAGCTTTCTCGGGCTAGGCGTCCAGCCGCCGATGAGTTCGTGGGGACTGCTCATCAAGGACGGCGCGGACCAAATGGAAGAGCACCCCTGGCTCCTCATCTTCCCAAGCATCGCGCTCAGCCTCACCCTGTTCTGCCTGAACTTCCTGGGCGACGGATTGCGCGACGCGCTCGACCCGAGGGTCTCGAAGGACTGATCACAATAGCCCGGTTCAAACCCCGATCCAACGCCCGAAGGGGTGTGCGTCAAAAAAGGGGGAATGGACGAAATGGACGCGATGGACGATATGGACGCGATGGACGATATGGACGTACTGCCGGCACTGACGGCGACCCCACTTTTCTGCCGCACATCCTCCCCGAAGGGGCACACCACGCCAGCCCAGCGCCCCGAAGAGGAAGACTCAGCGCCCCGAAGGGGCACACCACGCCAGCCCAGCGCCCCGAAGAGGAAGACTCAGCGCCCCGAAGGGGCACACCACGCCAGCCCAGCGCCCCGAAGAGGAAGACTCAGCGCCCCGAAGGGGCAAACTACGCCAGCCCAGGGCAAC
>CANKTP010000248.1 GCA_947486375.1 Candidatus Hydrogenedentota bacterium
ACGAATCCCCGTTCGTCGATCTTCACGCCGGTATGACCCAAGCCGAGGCCGCTCGAGTTGGGCTTGCGTCCCACGCAGACGAGGACCTTCTCGAAAGTCTGCTCGGGCTTCTCGATGTCCTTCCCCTTGAGAGTCACCTTGATCCCGTTCTTGGCCGTCGCCATGCCGACTACTTCGGTCCCGAGATGGATCGCGCGGCACCGCGTGGCCATGCTCGCGGCGAGGGGTTTTACGAGGTCGGGATCGGCGCCGGGCAGGAGGGTGGGAAAGAATTCGACGATGGTCACGGCGGAGCCGAGGCCCGCGTAGACCGTGGCCATTTCGAGGCCGATGTATCCGCCGCCGATGACCAGGAGGGTCTTGGGGATGTTCTCGAGTTCGAGCGCGTCGGTCGAGTTCATCACGCGCGGCGACTCGATGTCCAGCTTGGGTAGCGTCGAGGGACGCGATCCCGCCGCGACAATGCAATGCTGGAACTTAACTTCTACCTCGGTCCCATCGACCTTGTGTACGCGGAGGGTGTTCGAGTCCTCGAAACTTCCGCGCCCCTGGATGAAATTGATTTTCCGGGCCTTCGAGAGTTGTCCGAGGCCGCCCGTTAGTTTGTCGACGACTTCGCCGGTGGCCTTGCGCAGGCGGCCGAGGTCGATGCGCGGGGCGGCGAAATGGATGCCGAAATGCTTGGCCTCCTCGGCCTCGGTCAGGACGCGCGCGGCATGAAGCAAGGCCTTCGATGGGATACAGCCGCGATAGAGGCATGTGCCGCCGGGGTTCGGTTCGAGATCGATCAGCGTGACCTCGAGCCCGTGGTCCGCCGCGGCGAAGGCGGCCGTGTAACCGCCGGGCCCGGCGCCGAGGACGGCGACTTGGGTCGAGATTGTCATGGCTTACATACTCCGTGTGGATAGACACGCCAGGGGGCAGACACGTCGATCAGGGCAGGGCAGACACATAGGTCTGCCCCTACGAACCTGCATGCCGTAGCGATCGTCGCCATTACGCTCCGTAGGGGCAGACCTATGTGTCTGCCCAAACATTTCCACCGGCACCGTCATGCGTCGAGGTTGATCAACAGCGGTTGCTCGAGTGCCTCGCAAATCCAGCGGGTGAACCGCGCCGCGTCGGCGCCGTCGATTAGGCGGTGGTCGTAGGACAGCGATAGGGGCGCGAGGGTCCTTGGCACGAACGCGCCGTCGCGATACACGGGTTCGATGGCCGCGCGCGAGACGCCGAGGATGGCCACTTCGGGCGGGTTGACGATTGGCGTGAAACCGACGCCGCCGATGCCGCCGAGGTTCGTAATCGTAATGCAGCCGCCTTGCATGTCGTCGAGGGTCAACTTCCGGTCGCGCGCCTTCGCGGCGAGCGTGTTCAGTTCTGCGGCGATGTCGACGATGGATTTCCGGTCCGCTCCCTTGATCACCGGGACAAGCAGGCCGCGATCCGTGTCTACCGCAACGCCGATATTGAAGTAGTCCTTGAATACGATTTCATTGTGTTCCATGTCGATGCTTGCGTTGAATTGGGGGAAACGCTTGAGCGCGGCCGCGAGAACCTTCACCAGGACGGCGGTCACGGTCAGCTTGCCGCCCTTGGCCTCGGCGCGCGGGCCGTACCGTTTGCGGAACTCCTCGAGCTGCGTGATGTCGGCCTTGTCCTGCTGCGTCACGTGGGGAATGGTCGTCCAGGCCTGCGTCATGCGCTCGGCCGTGCGCAGACGGACGACGCTCATCGCCTCGCGGCGCACGCCGCCCCAGCGCGTCATGTCGGGCAAGGGTCCGGTGGCCGCGGCGGGCGTTCCCGAATCCGCGCGCACGGTTTTCCCCGCGCCGCCGGCCTTGGCGAAGGCCTTGACGTCCTCGATGGTGATGCGGCCCCGCTCGGAGAGGGGCACTTGCGAAATGTCGACGCCAATCTCGCGCGCGAGACGCCGCACCGAGGGCGATGCGGCGATGGGACCGCCGGCGCTCTCCGCCATTTCGATGCGCGGCAACGCGGCCGCCGGGGGCGGTGCCGCGGGGGCCGCAACGGGCGGCGCAATCGGCGCAGGGGCCTGGGGTACGGGGGCGGCAACGGGGGCCGCGGCCCTTGGGGATTCCGTCACCGGCGCGGGAGGGGGCGGAGACGACTTCGCGCCGCTCTCCTCGATGATCGCGATCAGGTCGCCCACGCGGAGGGTCGAGCCTTCCGTGGCGTGCATTTCCTTCACGGTCCCGGCGACCGGCGCGGGCACCTCGACCACGGCCTTGTCCGTCTCGACCTCGAGCACGGCCTGGTCCTTCGCGACGACGGCGCCGGCCTGCACCAGCACGCGCGCGACGGTCCCGGAACTGATGTTCTCGCCAAGCTCGGGTAGGGTAAAGCGCGTCGCCATGGGGGTCATCCTGTCGAGGGTGGTCCCGCGATGATGGTCAATCGCGGTACGGGTTCGGTTTTTCGGGGTCGATCTTGAGTTCCGCGATGGCCTTGGACAGCACCGCGTGTTTCAGCTTGCCCTCGCGGACCAGTTCGCTCAGCGTCGCCAGCGCGATGAACCGCGCGTCCACCTCGAAGAAATCGCGCAAGGCCTCGCGGGTCTCGCTGCGTCCGAAGCCGTCCGTGCCCAACGAATAGATCGGCTTGGGCGACCAACGGGCGATCGAGTCCGGGAGAATCTTCATGTAGTCCGACGCGGCGACGAACACCCCGTCTTCGTTTTCGAGACACTGGGTTATGTACGGCTTGCGCGGCGTCTCGTCCGGATGGAGGAGGTTCCAGCGTTCGCATTCGAGCGCATCGTGGCGAAGCTCCTTGAAACTCGTCACGCTCCACACGTCCGCCGCGACGTTGTATTTCTCGGCGAGCAGTTCCTGGGCCTTCAAGGCCTCGTTCATGATCGCGCCCGCCGAGAACAACTGCGCCCGCGCGGCGGGCTTTTTCAGCGCCGAGCGCCGGAACTTGTACATCCCGCGGAGGATGCCCTCCTCGACGCCCTCGGGCATCGGCGGCATCGCGTAGTTCTCGTTGCACACGGTGAGGTAATAGAACACGTCCTCGCCGTCCTCGTACATGCGGCGGAGTCCGTCGCGCACGATGGCGGCGATTTCGTAGGCGAAGGCCGGGTCGTAGGCCTTGAGGTTCGGCACGGTGTCGGCGATGACGTGGCTGTGGCCGTCCTGGTGCTGCAGGCCCTCGCCGTTCAAGGTCGTGCGCCCGGCGGTCGCGCCGACGAGGAAGCCCTTGCATCCCATGTCGCCCGCGAG
>CANKTP010000249.1 GCA_947486375.1 Candidatus Hydrogenedentota bacterium
CGACAATCAAGTCTTGCCCGGATGGGCAAATCCGTCCCGCTCAGGGCGCATTTTTTTCCGTCGTTCCCAAAGTTGTCCTTGGGAACGCACTTGTCCCAAAAGCTGTGCTTTGACACCCATTCTCGACGGCCCTGGCACGCACGGGATCCCAAGTCGAAGCACAACTTCGAGGACAATGGCATTACCAAGTACAACTCTTGTCATTACCCACAAGTATTGTGTGATAGATCATGGTGTATCTGAACAGCCAACGACTTGATATGACAGCATTTGCGCCTGCGTCAGTCGAACGACGGAGTGACGCAGACCTGGATTGCCGACCAAGGCCGTAGTCAAATTTGATCGCCGAAATCGGCGTCCTCGTCAGAAATGCCCATTTGTTCCCGCATGAAGGGCTTTTACGTTTCATATGGCGGCGAACTTGTGGGTAATGACAAGAGTACAACTTGGTAACGAGAAATACTCGCGAATCGGCGGTTCGGGGAATCTTTGCGCGATCCGTATTGTCCTTAAAGGGCGGGGGAGTCCCTGCGTCCACTCGAATTGGAAAGGTTCCAGTCAATGCCGTCGTGGTTCAAGAAAGTGTTCAAGGACGATGCCGCGAAGCCGAAGAGCGATTATCCGTCGGGCCAATCGGACGCGCGGCCGGTGGCGCGGGTGCCTTCGCTGGACAATCCCGCGCTGGGTAAGCCGGATACCTCGTCCCATGATCGGCCCGCGGTGCGCAAGGTCGTGAATGCGCCTGTGTTGATGCCCGAGGAGGAACAATCGGGTTGGAGCGAGGACGTTCGCATCAAGGCGCGGGTCGAGAAGGACATGACCTCGTGCGTGTTCATGGTGGACCGTCCGGTGCTCGAGGGGGCCAGCGTGTTCCTGCCGGGCGCGGAATGGGCGCCGGAGGTATCGCCGCTGGCGGCGGCGTTGTTCACGGTGGCGGGCGTGGGGTCGGTGTTGCTCCATGATTTTACGGTCACCATCGCGCTCGGCCACGGCAACACACGCCCCTGGCAAGACCTTTGCGCTGAAGTGGGCGCGGTGATCCGCGAGCACTTGAAGGAGGGGCGCCCGGTGGTCACCGAGGCCTTTACCGAGGCCTTGCCTCCCGAGGCGGAGATTCGCAAACGGGTGCAGGGCTGCATTGACCTGGAGATCAATCCCGGCATCGCGGCGCATTCGGGGTCGGTAACCCTCGAGCGGGTCACGCGCAACACGGTCTACCTGAGCATGGGCGGAGGCTGCCAGGGCTGCGCTGCGTCGAGCATCACGTTGCGGCAGGGGATTCACACGGCGTTCCGCCGGGCGGTGCCGCAGATCGGCGCGATTTATGACGAGACTGACCACACTGCCGGGAAGAACCCCTTCTTCAAGGAACTTCCCGTGGGGATGGCGTAGTAACGTAGGCTTATTTTTACTAGCTAAACATCCCCCTTGATCCCCCTTCCAAGGGGGACTTGGCGCTTGCGCGGGCTTGCAACGTCTGTGCTGCGTTTCGATGAGGGCGATCGACTTGATTGGGACAATACATGCCGAAACTGGAAACATTCACGCTTGATATCCGGACTGGGAAAACGTCCGGGCCCGAGCGTCCGCGCTACAACATTAACGGGTTCCCTCTGGATTTCGATTCGGCGGAGGGCGCGACTGGCCCTGGCGAAGTCCTCGCGGTCAAGGGGAGTCCGGGGAGTTTTCCGCACACCTTGACACTCGCCGGCCCGGAACCGGGCGGCATGCCGTGGGAGATCGAGTCTATCAAGGCCACGTATGCTTGCGCGGGCGACAAGCCCTACACGGTCCACCTCGGCGCGGTCACGCTCGACGACGATTCCGACCTGAACATCTGGCACACGAAGCCCGCGCCGGTGTTTGACGTTTGAAAGGTCGTGGCATGGGCATCTTGCCCATGCGCACAGTCTGACGACTACGGGTTGGGCGCACAGACAACCCACATGGGCAAGATGCCCATGCCACGATCTACACCTCGTTCTGCAGCACCTGGTCGAGCGTCTGGCGTTTCCGGATCAACTTGAAGGTGCCGTCCGTCCGCAACATGACCTCCGGTGCCTCGGGAAACGAGTTGTAGTTTTTCGAGGCCATGCCCGCGCAGTAGGCGCCTGCCCCGTCGATCACGAGCGCATCCCCGATCTTCGGCTCGACGAGGCGACGGGGGAGTAGGCCCTCGGGATTGCCCGGTTCCGGCGTGAGCACGTCGCCGCTTTCGCAGCAATGTCCGGCGATGAGGTAATCGCCTTCGCTGCGCGTGTCGCCGGCATTGGCGGGCACGACGACCATCGGGTGTTGTGCACCGTAGAGGCTGGGCCGCAGGACCTCGGTCATGCCGCTGTCTACCTTGATGAATTTGTATCCTTCGGCGCCAGTGTCGATGACATCGATAACGGTGCAGACGATCGCGCCGGCATTTGCGACGAGGAACGTTCCAGGTTCTAGTTCGAGATGCAGCCTGCGGCCATGCTCCTTGGCGAAGGCCTCGAAATCCCCGATCACCGCGCGGCCGATGGCATGCAGGTCGGCGGAGATTTCGCCCGGCATGCGCGCGACCTTGAATCCGCCCCCGAGGCCGAGGCGCGTTACCTCGGGCATTCGCGCCGCGATCCCGAGCGACATGCGCGCGCAACGTTGCCATACTTCGGGGTCGCCGCCGGAGCCGATGTGCGTATGCATCCGCGTGAGTTTCAAGCCAAACTCGCGTGCGATGGCCATGACTTCGTCGAGGTGTTCGTGCCATATTCCGAAGCTCGACGAGGGGCCGCCCACATTCGTCCGGTTGTTGTGTCCCGAGCCGAGCCCGGGGTTAATCCGGACGGTCAGTTCGCGGCCCGGAAAGAGTTGACCGAAGGTCCGCAATTGATGCAAGGAGCATGCGGTGAACCAGACGCCCTTCTCCACCAATTCCTTCAGATTGTGCGCAATTTGTTGTGCGGTGATTTGGATTCGCCCCGGCGCGACGCCCACGCGGAGGGCGCGTTCTGCCTCGAAGCCGCTGCTCGCGTCGATGTAAAGACCAGCTTTGGCAAAGACTCGGACGACTTCGGAAGACGGCAGGGCCTTCATCGCGAAGCGTGCCGTTAGTCCGAAGGCATTGGGGAATGCCAGCAACTCCTTTGCCGCGGATTCCAGCGAGCGTTCGTCGTACACATAGACTGGGGACCCGAACTCGGCCTGTACCGAG
>CANKTP010000250.1 GCA_947486375.1 Candidatus Hydrogenedentota bacterium
CGGTTTCGTTTTCACCGCGAGGATCGCGAAGACGACCGCGATGCCGAGGCCGTTGATGAATCCGTAGCTTTGTTCGAGGAAGCTGTGCCAGTTCGCGCCCTGCCAGTGGGCCCAGCGCGCGATGGTGTCCGGGTCGGTGGTCATGTTTGGGTTTCCGGGTCTCACCATCATCAACTTGAGGAAAGCTGCGGCAGAGAACCCGATGCCGCCGATCATCCCCCCGACGACCGAGGCGTAGGCGACCGGGATGAACCCGTAGCGGAGCATGTAGATCAGCATGCCTGCATACACGCCGAGAATGCCGGCCCAATCGTCGCCGCGCGGCGGGGTTAGGCGCACACCGAGCAGGACGGGGAACAGGACGAACCCGGCGAGCCAACCGACGCCCATGTAGAAAAAGAGGCGCGAACCGGAGCGGAGCTGACCGAAAAAGCCAAAGTAGAAAATCCACGCGAGGCAAAGCCCCGCCGTCCAGCCGATGTGCGGCTTGAAGCCCTGGAACTCGAAGAACGCGGGCCAGTTGTTATAGAGGTCATGCTCGAAAGCCGTGGCGTCGCGGTTGTACTTCGTGATCAACCTCGTCTGGCGCTCGGTGAGGCTGGCGGCATGGGCCTCGTCGAATAACGTCACGTCTCCCTGCTGGTGGACCACGACCGGCGCGAGGCGGTCGTCGAGCCCCGTCACGGCGAGGCCTTGTTGAAGGCCGAATCCGAGGAACGCGCCTCCGGCGATGATCGCCAGAAACAGTCCAAGGCGCGACGGCCTCGCCGCCACCGTGTCCCAAAGGTCGAACAATCCGATTGCCACGACGGCCAACAACGCCGCGATCCAGTCGGCATCGAACCAATACGTGGGGTATTTGTGGCGGTAATCGGTCGCGTCGGAACCTTCCGCGAATTGGCCGATGATGGATTCGCCGGCGACTAACCAAAATGCCCATACACAAAATATCCACAACATCGGCGGAAATAGTCTGGTCAAATGTTCGCGCGTGGCCACGGCGGGGAGCGCGGTTCCCGCCGCGCCGAGTCCGCCCCAGAGGTATCCGATGAGGAACAGGCCGGCGTATCCATAGATCACCGTGGGCCAGTCGCCCGAGTGGGTGTAGCCAATCACCTGCATATACGAGATCGACCCGCCGAAGCCCCAGCCGATGGCGCCGAAAAACGCGAAGTACGCGACGCGATTCCGCCAGTCCTCGCGGCCCGACAAGAGGCACCCGGCCATCGCCGCAAGGGCACCGGGGATCATCGCGCCGTATTCGTGCCCGAAGTTGCCGCGAATGCCCCAGCCGATCGAGAGGGCCAGCGCGCAGGCGAGGATGGTCGAGAGGCGTAGGTTCGGATTCGGGGCGGCGCGTTCCATGCTTTTCAACGTCTCCTCCCGGGTTTCGCCGGGAACTTCAAGCGATCCCTGCTCTCAATGGGTCATCGAGTAGGCGACGATATTGACCCCGAGGGGGTACGATCGTTTCACCGAGAACTCGCGGAAGTATTCTTCCTCTTCCCCTTCTTTTTCCCACCCGTCGGCGATGTCCGTATTGTGCGACATGACGACCATGAGCCGCCCGTTCTTGTCCCAAATGCCGCGGAAATGAGGCTCGCGGCTGTCCTCGCCGCGCTCGGAAGTGGTCCCGTCCTGCGTGCCGCGCCAATATTGGATCGAGGGTACCTGGGGCACTTCCTTGACGTCGAACACGATATGAAAAATCGGGTGATCGAGGGGGATATCGCGTATCGGGTATTCGTCCGGGGGAAAGACCTTGCTCATCTCGTAAGCCCAATTCCGCCAGGCGAAATCGCCCCAGAAATCGTCCACATGGAGAAATCCGCCCCGGAGGAGATATTGCCGGAGTGCCGCGACTTCTTCGTCGTTAAATTCGGCGGTGCCGACATCGGACATGAAAATATGGGGATACTGGAACAATTCCGGGTCGGTGAGCTGGACCACGACTTGGTGCGGTTCGCCGTTGCGTTCGCGCGTGATGTCGATGGTGGTGAGTTCCGCCAGCCGCCGCATGAAGTTGTACCCCGAATCGGGATAGTCCGTGTTCCATCCGAACCCAAGGGCCTCGGCCCGCACGCTGTAATAGGCCACCGTGCAAAAGGTGAAGCGCCCTCCCGGAAAGATGTCGCGCGACGGCGGCGCGGGCGGGGGCCATTCGTTGCCCCATTGGGCGCGCGCCGGCACGCCCGACGCCGCCGCAATCAAACACCCTGCGGCAATGACCCCGATGTATTTCATGGGCACCACGGTTAACCATCCCGAAATAGGTAAGGCGCTGGAATCCCGGTTCCCCGGCCGCAGCCCGCGCAAGCGCGTTCGCCGCGCTACAGGGGTCGAACTGCGGTGGCTTCGGGGCCCTTGCGTCCCTCGGCCACGCTGAAAAGCGCGGTGACCTTTCGTACCGCCCCGTCGTATCCGGCGGGCGCCGCCCCGGACGGCACCAAGGACAGCCCCGACTCGCCGACATGGTACAGGCCCCCGCAGGTTTTCGTCAAACCAAAATTCGGAGACGAAGGCCGGGGGGCGCTGGAACGCTTCGCGGATTCCTGACAGGTCGACGCGATCCGAACCGCCTTTTGCGACCGCCCAAGAGAACCTATCGCGGAACCGACCCGATCGTTGGGTGCGTGGGGAAGCTCGAGGAGCCGGGGTGGGCCCGGTCAATTTCCGAGCAAGGCGCGAATGACACTAATGATGTTTAGGTCACCGATGTTCAGCACGGTGTCATCAAACAACGACCAAAACGCATCGTCAAGGGACTCGGGACGGTCGCCCGCGAAAAACGCGCCGATATCGGCAAAGTACTGTTCCATCTCGCCAATTCCAGTGGCGATATCCGACGTCATGTCGATCAGGTCCTGCAGGCGATTCGGTTCGCTCAACAACTGATATAAGGGCTCGAGCGCCACCATGGCGGCACGCTGGATGTCCAGGCCGGCGAGGCGCTCCTGGGCATAACTGGCGCCCGCATCCACCTGCTGGCCCATGGCCAAAATTGACTCGAAAATGGTCGCCGCCGTCCGCAAATCGCCTGCGTCCTGATACTCGTGCGCCATTGCCATGAGGTCCGCGGCGAGTCCGCTCGCCTCGTCGTAGCCCCATCGCCCGGCCGTGAGGGCGCCCAAAAGGTTGGCCACGTCGGGCGCCACCCCGGC
>CANKTP010000251.1 GCA_947486375.1 Candidatus Hydrogenedentota bacterium
CGCCGTTTTTATTGGGCCCATGTGGCTTTGGTATAATCCGCGTTCCCCAAGGCCCTTTCATTCCGGAGTGTTCATGAGCGAACCCTTGCTTGATCAGCTTATCGATCTGTCCCGTTACTTGGGCGACCCCACGCGCGGATACGCCATCCTTGGCGAGGGCAATACTTCGGTGCGCATCGACGCCGAGCATTTCTGGGTCAAGGCCTCGGGCACGACGATGGGCACGATCGAGGCATCGGGGTTCGTCAAGGTGCATCATCCGACGGTCATGGCGATTCTCGACGATCCGTCGGCGGGGGACGAGGAAGTGACGCGGGTGCTGAAGGCGTGCCTGGTCGATCCGGCGGAAACGAAGCGGCCCTCGGTCGAGACGATGCTGCATGCCTTATTGCTGGCGTATCCCGAGATTCGCTTCGTCGGCCATACGCATCCCGTCTACACCAACATGTTGCTGTGTTCGAAGGTTGCCGAGGAGGCCACCGCCGGGCGCATTTTTCCCGATCAGATCGTTTCGATGGGCCACAAGTCGGTCTTCATCCCCTATGTCGATCCGGGGCTCCCGCTGGCGCGCGAGGTTAAGCGGCGTGTCGAGGCCTACATCGAGGCGGAAGGTGTGCTGCCCAAGGCCATCGTGATGAAGAACCACGGGCTGATTGTCGTGGGCGATTCCCCGAAGGCCATCACCAGCGCGACCGACATGTCGGAAAAGGCGTCCCGAATCCTGGTGGGCGCGTATAGCGTGGGCGGCCCGAATTGGATGACGCCCGAGGATGTGTCGCGCATTTACACCCGGCCCGACGAACACTATCGCCGCAGCCGTATCGCTTCCTAAATAGTCCGAATCCCACGAGGAGAATGCCGCGCGTGTCCAAGATTGACGATTACAAGCAAGCCGAGGGACCCCTGCCCCAAGACTATCGCGCTTGGGAAATCTTCGGCGCGGGATTCGACAACGTGGGGAAGGACGACGGCCCAACACCACAAGAACTGCGCGAACCTGCGGCGAATGAGATTCTCCTGCGGGTCGACGCCTTGGGCCTGTGCCTCTCCGACATCAAGATCATCAACTTGGGCGGCGAACACCCGAGGCTGCGGGGACGCGATCTCTCCACGGACCCGACGGTCCTAGGCCACGAATGCTCGGCCACGGTGGTGAAGGTGGGGGAGCAGTGGAAGGAGAAGTTTCATCCGGGGGAACGCTTCATCATCCAGGCGGACATCTATTACAAGGGCGAAGGGATCGCGTTCGGCTATCAAATCCGGGGAGGCCTCGCGCAATATTGTTACCTCGACGAACGCGCGCTCGACGGCGATGAGGGTTGTTATCTTCTCCCGGTGAAACGCGAAACGGGATACAGCCAAGCCGCTTTGTCCGAGCCGTGGGCCTGCGTCGAGATGTCCTACGCCCTCCACGAGCGGATGGTGCCGCTGACCAATCCTCCCGGGAAGATGCTCATCGTGGGGGAAGGGCACCCGGAATTTGCCCATGCGGTCCGCGTCAAGGATTCGCTCGAGCGACTCCCGGAGGGCAACTTCGACGACATCATAATCGTACAGCCCAGTCCGGAGACAGTACACGCCCTCGCGCCGCGTCTGCGCAAAAATGGCGTCATGTTCCTGTTGGGGAAGCCGACGAGCGACGGGGACGTCGTCCTCGACATCGGCCGCATCCACTACGAGGGCATTCGATATTACGGCGGGGGCGCGGACTTGGCCCAGGTCGCGGCGGCGGTGCGCCGTTACGATCTCAAGCCGGGCGGCTCGGCCTTGTTCATCGGCGGCGCGGGACCCATGGGCCAAATGCACGTGCAGCGGTCGATCGAGATGGAGTGGGGGCCGAAGCGGGTGATCGTTACCGGTCTTGAGACGTCCCGGTTGCGCCACCTCGAGTCGCGTTTCGGGGACATGGCGAAAGAGCGCGGGATATCGATGATTACGGTCTCGCGGGAGGACTATCCGACGAACGAGGCGATGGACGAGGCGGTGCGCGCACTCGGCGAAGGCGGATATTCGGACATCATCGTCATTGCCCCCTCGGCGGCGATCGTCACCGGTGCGCTTCCCATGGCGGCGTCTGGCGCCTTGATCAATGTCTTTGCCGGTGTCAACACGGGCCAGACCGCGAAGGTCCGGCTCGCCGATCTTTGCCGGGGCATCAAGATATACGGTTCGAGCGGATCGCGGATCAGCGATCTGCGCACCATCCTCCAGAAGGTCGAAAAGAAAACCCTCAACACGAACCTCAGCATCGCCGCCATCGGGGGCCTGAAGGCCGCGAAGGAAGGCCTCAAGGGACTCCGCGATGCGCGCTTTCCCGGGAAGACGGTCATCTATCCCCAGATTCCCGACCTGCCGTTGATGGGCATCGAGGAAATCCCGGAACGTCTTCCCGAGTTGAAGGACAAACTCGGCCCGGGCGGCGCGTGGACCAAGGAGGCCGAGCAAGCCCTCATCGAGAAACATCTCTAATGGCGCGCTTGCAGGGCCGCAAGGCCATCGTCACCGGCGGCGCGCAGGGGCTCGGGGCGGCCATCGTCGAGCGGCTCGCCGAGGAGGGCTGCGATGTTGCGCTCTGGGACGTCAATGCCGAGGCGGAGAAGACGGCGAATGAAGTGGCTGAGAGGACCGGCCGGCGAGTGTCTTCGCGCCAAGTCGACGTCACCGACGCCGCGCAGGTGCGCGACGCGGTGGACGCCGCTGTCGCGGAATTCGGCGGACTCGACCTCATGGTCTGCAACGCGGGCATCCTCATCGCGGGATCCTCGATTGACTTCGATCCCGCGCGGTGGCGGCGGGTGATTGACGTGAACCTGACGGGCTATTTTCTCTGCGCCCGCGAGGCGGCGCGTGTGATGCTCCCGCAACGCAAGGGGGCCATCATTCAGATCAACTCGAAGTCCGGCAAGAAGGGAAGCTTCCGAAACGCCGCCTATGCCGCCTCCAAGTTCGCGGGCATCGGCCTTACCCAGAGCCTCGCGCTCGAATTCGCCGAGGAAGGCATTCGCGTCAACGCGATTTGTCCTGGCAATCTCCTGAGTTCGCCCCTCTGGGAAAACAGCCTCTTCGATCAATACGCCAAGAACCAGGGGATCACCAAGGA
>CANKTP010000252.1 GCA_947486375.1 Candidatus Hydrogenedentota bacterium
CTTGATCGCCTTGTGGCGGAATAGCGAAACGGCCAGGGCCTTGAGCGTGGCCTTGCGGTGGCTCATGTTGCGCCCGAGGGCGCGGCCGGCTTTACGGTGTCTCATGGTACTAAATCCTTCCTGCGTTGAATTCGGCGGAGGGCGAGGGACAGACACCGCGTTTTGCCCAAACCGCCGGGCAAAAGGCGGAGTCAGTCCCCGTCAACTACCGGATTACTCGTCGTCTTCTTCCTCGATGTCTTCGTCGTCGATGAGGATGATGTCATCGGCAACCTTTCCGCCGACGCCCATCGCCAATCCGAGGCCCATGCTCTCGAGGATGGCCTTTATTTCGTCGAGCGATTTCTTGCCGAAATTATGGAAGCTCAGCAGCTCGGCCTCGCTCCTCGACACCAATTCCCCGATGGTGCGAATACTGGCGGCCTTGAGGCAATTCGCCGCGCGCACGCTCAGCTCGAGTTCCTCGACGGGGCGATTGAAGGTGCGGGCGAGATCGGATTCCTCGCCGCCCGCCGTGCCCAAGGCATTCTCGGACTCGGCGCGTTGGTTGGAAAATATCCGGAAGTGGTTAATGAGCAGGTCGGCGGCCTCCTGGACGGCCTGTTCGGGGGTAACGGCGCCGGTCGTCCATACGTCAAGCAATAGCCGGTCGTAGTCTGTCATTTGGCCGACGCGCGCATCCTCGACGAGGAAATTCACCTTTGTCACCGGGGAGAAACTAGCGTCGAGATAGATGGTCCCGAGGGGGGCATGCTCGAGTTCGAAGTGATCGGCGGTGACATATCCGCGGCCCAGGGCGACCTTTATTTCCATCTCGATCTTGGTGGACTTGTTGGTGCAGGTGAACACCACCATGTCCGGATTCAAGCACTCGAGCGCCTCTTGGGAATTGAAGATGTCGCCGGCGGTGATTTCGGCGGGGCCTCCCTTGTAGACATAGGAGAAAATGAGCGATTTCTCGCCCTTGATGCGCAGATGGCAGCGTTTGAAATTGAGGACAACGTCGGTCACGTCTTCCATGACACCCGGAATGGCGGAGAATTCGTGATTGATGCCCTCGAAGCGGATGGCGGTGACTGCGGAACCCGCGAGGGAGGCCAGGAGCACCCTGCGGAGGGAATTCCCGATGGTGGTGCCGTATCCGCGCTCGAATGGCTCGACGTGAAAGCGCGCGTAACGATCTGTCGCGCCTTCTTGTGCTATAACCCACTTCGGTATGACAAACTCTTCAGTGATCATGATTTGGGGACCTCGTGCAAGAGACGGAAACTGGGTTTCGTGGAATCGGGCCGGAAGCTACACGCGGCGGCGCTTGCGGGCCCGGCATCCGTTGTGGGGGATGCTGGTCGTGTCCCGAATCAGCGTGACCTCGAGCCCGGTGGCTTGGATGGCGCGAATGGCTGACTCGCGGCCGGCGCCGGGTCCGTTCACATGGATGCGAACGTCCTTGAGCCCCGCCTCGCGTGCCTTTGTCGCGGCGGCCTCGGCGGCCAACTGTGCGGCATAGGCCGTGCTCTTGCGGGACCCGGCAAATCCCACCTGCCCGGCGCTCGACCAGGAAATGGTGTTGCCTTGGGGGTCGGTGATGGAAATGATGGTGTTGTTGAACGTGGCCTGGATGTGGGCCACCCCCGACGTGCTGGACAGGGCGACGCGCTTTTTCTTCGCGCCGGGCTTGCGTTTTTCTTTCGCCACGAGTCGATTCCTCCTCGAAATCAGGTCTTTTTCTTGATGGCCGAACGGCGCGGGCCCTTGCGGGTCCGTGCGTTGGTCTTGGTGCGCTGCCCGTTGACCGGCAGGCCCTTCTTATGGCGCTGTCCGCGGTAACAATTGATGTCCATCAGCCGCTTGATGTTCGAGCTGACTTCGCGGCGCAAATCGCCCTCGACTTTACATTCGTTCTGGACCACGACCGACAACAGGTTGACCTGTTCGTCCGTGAGGGCATGGACGCGGGTATCCGGATTGATGCCCGCCTTCGCGAGCACCTTCTTCGCCCGCGCCGGTCCGATTCCCATGATGTATTGCAGGCCTGCCTCAACCCGTTTGGCGTTGGGCAAATCCACTCCGACAATGCGTGCCATTCAACCTCTCCTTGTTCCGGCTTAGCCCTGGCGCTGCTTGTGCTTCGGGTTTTCGCAGATCACGCGCACGTGCCCGTGCCGCCGGATGATCTTGCACTTCTCGCAAATCTTCTTTACCGAACTACGTATCTTCATCGTTCTCTCCTGGGCCGCAGCTTCCGCCGGGGCAGGTCATGTGCTCGTCTCAACTATACCGGTGGACGATTCGTCCCCGAGTCAAATCGAAGGACGACACCTCCACCCGTACGCGCTCGCCCGGAAGGATGCGCGTGAACGTCATGCGCATCGCCGGGGCGATGTGGGCCACCACTTTGTGGCCGGTTTCCAATTCCACCCGGAACATATCGTTGGGCATTGCCTCGATCACGAGGCCATCCGCGGCCTCGGACTTTTCCGGGGCCATCGGCTCAGGCCGCGCTGGGCAAGCCCCAGCTCCGCCGGGGCGACAACGATAACACTTCCGGTAATCCGTCTCGGACGACGATGCTGTGCTCGAAATGCGCGCTAGGCGCGCCATCGGCCGTTGCCGCCGTCCATCCGTCTTTCAAAAGTTTCACGCGATCAGTGCCGAGATTGACCATCGGCTCGATCGCCATTACCATGCCTTCTTTCAGTCGCGGTCCCCGTTCTCCCGTGTCGAAATTCGGAATCTGGGGGTCCTCGTGCATCTCTGTGCCGATGCCGTGTCCCACAAAGTTCTTCACGATCGTAAAGCCTTCCGGCTCGACGGTCCGTTGTATCGCACGGGAAACGTCGCGCAGGTAGTTCCCCGCCCGCGCCGCCGCAAGTCCATTCGCCAAGGCGCGCTCGGTCACCTCCATGAGGCGGCGCCGCTTGGCGTCGACATTTCCGCAGGGGACCGAAAGGGCCGCGTCACCGAAGTACCCTTTATAGTTCACGCCCACGTCTATGCTGACTATTTCGCCTTCCTTCAACGCCCGTTTCCCGGGAATCCCGTGGATGATCACTTCATCCACCGAGATGCACGTCGAGTTCGGATATCCGTGATAC
>CANKTP010000253.1 GCA_947486375.1 Candidatus Hydrogenedentota bacterium
CCGACGAACCTCGGGTTCGTGCATCGCGGGGTCGCCTACTGGGCCGACGGCGACGACAAACGGATATTCATCGGTACCGGCGATTCAAAACTTTGGGCGATCAACGCCACCACGGGCAAGCCCATCGAGACCTTCGGCACCGGCGGCTGGGTCAGTCTGCTCGACAACCTTCGCCGCAAGGCAAATCCGAAAGTGTATTCCCACAGTTCTCCCCCGATCGTCTGCCGCGACGTGGTGGCCGTGGGGTCGTCCATTCTCGACGGCCCCGTCCGCAAGGAAATGCCGCCGGGCGACGTGCAGGGCTTCGATGTGCGTACTGGAAAGCCCGCTTGGACCTTTCACAACCCGCCCGCGCCCGGCGAGCCCGGCTACGACACCTGGAAGGAAGGCTCGGCGGACTACACGGGGAACGGAAATGTCTGGACCACCATGTCGGCGGACGACGAACTCGGGTATATGTATCTGCCATTCGGCACGCCGACCAACGACTGGTATGGCGGACATCGGAAAGGCCAGGGGCTGTTCGCGGAATCGCTGGTCTGCATCGAGGCGGCGACGGGCAAATTGGTGTGGTACTACCAGACCACCCATCACGGCGTTTGGGATTACGATTTGTGCGCCGCGCCGGCGCTGCTCGACGTGACCGTCGACGGGAAACCCCGGAAGATTTGTGCGCAGGTCACCAAGGAAGGTTTCCTATTCGTACTCGATCGGGTCACGGGCGAACCCATTTGGCCGATCGAGGAACGCGCAGTGCCGCAGTCCACGACCGAGGGTGAAGAGACCTGGCCGACGCAGCCATTCCCGACCAAGCCCGCTCCGTACGAGACCCAGGGCTCGACCGAGGATCTGTTGATCGACTTCACGCCCGCGCTCAAGGCCGAGGCGCTCAAGATTCTCGAAACCTACAACCACGGCCCGCTCTATACCCCGCCGATGGAAGGCAAGCCGACCATTAACAATCCGGGCTGGGGCGGCGGCGGCAACTGGATGGGCTGCGGCGTCGATGTCGAGACCGGCATGGTGTACGTGCCCTCGCAGACGGGCCCCATCAGCGTTACGTTGACGCGCCCGAACAAGGATGTTTCAAATTTTACGTTCCAAGGGCAGATGAATGGCGGGGTCGAGGGCCCCCAGGGATTGCCGTTGTTCAAGCCGCCCTATGGCCGCATCACGGCCTACGACCTGAACACCGGCGACACGGCCTGGCAGATCGCGCACGGCAACGGCCCGCGCAATCACCCCGCGCTCAAGGACCTCAACCTGCCCGCGCTGGGCACCTCGGCGCGCGGATACCCGCTCGTGACGAAGACGCTGCTGTTCGCGGCGATGGGTTCGATGGGCGGGCGCGGCTCGCAAGGCGGCGGCGAACAAGAGGCCAATTTCCGCGCCATCGACAAGAAGACCGGCGAAGTCTTGGCCGAGGTCGAGGTGCCCGGCGCCATCAACGGGACCCCGATGACGTATCTTCACGGCGGCAAGCAGTATATCGTTATCGCGACGGGCGGCATGCGCAGTCCGCAGGAAATGGTGGCCCTGGCGCTCCCGTAGCATCCGGACCCGAATGAGATTTCGATACACGTTCCACGGAGAGTTATAAAATGATACGCGCAGGATTTGGATTCGCGTTGGCGTCCCTGATGGTTGCGGCCACCGCCGTTGCCCAGTTGCCATCCGATGCGGTGAAGCTGGACAAGGTAAAGATCTCCGAGAAACAGAAGACCTCCGATATCGATCCGGTGACGTTGAAACCGGCGGACCCCGCGCTCGGGACCTTCGATCACGACGGCGTGACGTATGGCAAGTCCGACGCGGCAAGCGAAGCTAAGTTCAACTCGGACCCGGCGAAGTATATCGGCCTGGCCGCAAAGCAGCGCTGGGAAAATAACTTCGTCGCGTCGATGAGCCGAATCTGGTGTCCCGTGACCGACGAAATTAACGCCGGCGGCGGGCTCATCTGGAACGAACTCGGGATGGAATGGGAGAGCTGCTGCCAGTTCTGCAACGACACGAAAACGGACGAGGATTTTCCGCGAGCGCTTGAGCGCCTGAAGAAACGCGCCGCCGAGTCCTTCGAATTGGCCAAGGGCACCTATACCGAGGGGGCCTCGAGCCCGGTCGAGGGCGCGATTGACCTGGGCGGCGGCGACGGCGAAGCCGAGGCAGGCGCCGAGATTGTGCCCGTGTGGCTCGAAGGCAAGGAACTCAAGCCCACCTATAGCGAAGGCGCGGCGCTCATTATCGAGAACCGTTGTATCGAGTGCCATCGTCCCGGCGGCGCGGCCCCGATGAGCCTGATGACCTACCAGGACATCCGCAAATGGTCCGCGAAAATGAAGGCGGCCCTGACCCTCCGCACCATGCCCCCGTGGCCCGCCGATTCCGGCCACTTCGCCAACGCAAAGCGGCTCACGCAAACGGAGCTCGATACCCTCGTGGCCTGGGTGGACGCCGGATACCCCAAGGGCGAAGGCGAACACACCCCATCGCGCGACT
The DNA here is from genome assembly GCA_947486375.1 of Candidatus Hydrogenedentota bacterium. Classification (GTDB taxonomy): domain Bacteria; phylum Hydrogenedentota; class Hydrogenedentia; order Hydrogenedentales; genus CANKTP01. The sequence goes on from CANKTP010000253.1 coordinate 2,497, forward strand.
GGACCGGCGAATGGACCATCGGCGAGCCCGATCATATATTCGATCTCCCGGCGGTGACGCTTGCCGAAGCCTCCGCCGAGGAGGTCAAGGAAGTCGAGATCGAGACCAACCTCGACGAAGACAAGTGGATCGTCGCCTCCGAGATCCACGCCACCGACCCCTTCCTCGTGCTCCAGATCGAGGCGGGCCCGCTCGGCTCCTATCACCCGGGCAATAGCGTGAAGACCGCCCCGGACAAGACTGGCTACCTGCTGAAGAAGGGCGAGAAGGTCAAGGTCCGCATTTTCTATACGAAAGAAGCCGGCTGGGACGCCACCGACGACGCGACGCAGTTCGGCGTTGTGTTCGCGAAAAACCCCGCGGGCATCACGAAGAACCTCGAAACCGACCGCATGGGCAACGACGACTTCACCGTGCCTGCGGGCAAAGCCGATGTCGCCGTGACGTCCGAATTCACCTTCCCCGCCGACGGCCAGATTCGCGCCCTGACGCCCGTATCGCGCTTCCGCACCACCTCCATGACCTGCAAAACCACCGCGCCC